>NZ_JBEZNL010000004.1:0-372911 GCF_040653275.1 Streptomyces sp. NPDC048002
CGTCGCGACGTCCGCTCCCGCGAGCGGCAGCGTCGGCACGGTCATCGCCTTCCTCAAGGCGCAGTTGGGCGACGCCTACGTCATGGGGGTCGCACCCGACTGGCCGCCGGATCCGCCGCTGCCGCCACCGCCGCCGATCGAGCGGGCGCCGGTCGCCAGCGCGCCGCCGGCCGCCGAGATCGCGGAGCCCGCCGGGTTGCCGCCGCCGAGCGCGGCGGTCGCCGGCACCACGAGCTTCAGCAGCGCGGGCAGCGAGACCGCGGACAGCAGCATCAGGCCGATACCGGCGATGCGTTCGTTGATGTCACCGCCCTGACCGCCCTGGCTGATCATGGCCGACCCGGAGTACAGCACGAGACCGGCCGCGGGTTTGTACAACAGCCAGGCGATCATCCAGCCGATGTGCTTGCGCCACCAGCCCGAGCCCCAGTCGGTCATCGAGGCCGCCGCGGCCAGCGGCAGGGTCCCCAGGAGCAGGATCATCACACCGAGCCGGATGTACATCAGGATGGTGTGGATGATCCCGGAGATCAGCAGCAGGAACGCGAGCACCAGCAGCAGGAACGACTGCACGCTGTCACCGCTCTTGCAGGCCCCGACGTTCTGCAACTGCGCCTGCGCACCCGCGTTGAAGAGGTACGTGGCGTAGTCGTCGGCGACGGCCGCGGCCGCCGTGACGATGGTGGTGGCGGCACCGGAGACCACGATGACCCGCAGGATGCCCTTCAGCGCGGTCACGCCCGCGGTGCCCCGCCGCTCCAGCGCCATCCGGACCGAGGCGAAGATCAGCGAGCCGACGGCGAGATAGATCACCAGCCACTGCGTCTGGCTGCCGACGTCCTTCGCCGTCGCCGTCCCCGTCAGCGTCGGCACTCCGGTGATCAGGGCCCCGAACACCGCGATCGCGCCCGCGAGGATCGTGTTCGCGACCAGCTCGATGACGGTCCCGATCGGATTGCCGAGAAAGTCGAAGAAGCCCTTGATCAGATCGATGACCGGATTCCCGGTCGGGCAGTTCATGTCAGTCCCCCCACAGGGTGTAGCCGCTGGTGTTGCCCTGGACGGCCGTCACCGGCGAGTGCAGGGAGCCGTCCCCGCCCGGTACGACCTTCCAGTCGCCGCCGCTCCAGCGGAGCGCGATGGTGGTCGCCGAGTAGCCCTGCGTGGTCCGCAGGAGCAGCTTCACGTTCGCCGTCGTGCGCCGGTACGACGTCACCGTGAATCCGGCGTACGAGGCGACGGCCGTGTCACCGGTCCGCTCGCCGCTGTCGATGTCCTGGACGGTCGAGCGCTGGAACACGAACATGTCGCGTCCCGCCCCGGCGACGACCTGTTGCTCCGTCACGTCCCGCCAGCCCGAACCGCTCATCTGGGACGGGATGACGTGCGCCGCCAGCACGGCCCCGAGGGGCGTGCGGGCGAAACACCAGTGCAGGTCGCCCGTCGTACGGACGGGCCCCGCCGAGGCGGAGAACGGCACCCGGGTGACGCCGAGCGTCCGCCAGCGGATGTCCTCCGGCGGGGCCTCGGGCAGCGCGTCGCCGCCGCTGTCGTCCGTACTGCAGCCCGAGGGGCGGCCGTCGCGCAGGGCGGTGTCGCCGGACAGGGGGCCGGACTCCGACGCGCGCACGGGGTCCGCCCCGGTGTCCCGGCCGGACGTCAGCGCGACGATCCCGCCCAGCACCAGCACGACGGCGAGGAACCCCGCCGACCACTGCCAACTGCGCTGCTTCCAGTACGGCTCCGGCTCCTCGGCCCACCGCCTGCTGCGTGAGAACATCTCGACCGCCCGTCGGCTCAGGCGAAGACGAAGCTGACCAGCGGACCGGCGGTGGCCACCAGGACACAGCCGCCGAGGACCATGCCGAGCCGGCTCATGTGCTCCGAACTCTCGCCGCGCTTCAGGGAGATGGCCATCATCGCGCCGGTGATCAGCACACCGGCGACACCGGCGGCGGTGCCCGCCCAGGCCGCTATGCCGAGGACCGTGTTGACCTTGTCCTGGAGGACACCCGGGGCGTCGCTCTCAGGCTGGGGCACACCGGCGGCGATGACGTTGGACGCTTCGAGGAGCAGTGAGGACATGCGGTTCTCCGGGAAGTAGGCGCCGTGCGGTTGCGGCGGCGCGAGAGCGGGACCGGCCGGACTGGAGGCCGGGGACTGCGGGAGGTTCAGGGGCCCAGGAGCGACAGGTCGCCGAGGAACGCCACGAGGGGACCGGCCGACGAGGCGACCAGGCAGCCGAGGGTCACGAAGAAGACCCCGCGGAAGTGCGCGCCGCCCTCGCCGGGTTCACCCCGGTTGAGCTGGATGGCCATGTTCATCCCGACGATCAGCAGGCCGGCCACTCCGGCGGCCGTGGCGCACCAGGCGAGGATGCCGAGGATCTCCCCGGCGCCCGCGGGCGGGTTGTAGGCGCCGACGTACACGGCCAGGAACCGGCTCACGACGCGGCCCCTTCCTTGCGGCCCGCCCCCGCCACCAGCTCGCCCAGTGTGGCGAGTTGGCGGGGCGGGGACTTCAGCGGGGTGCCCAGGCGCCAGGCCGGGATCCACGGGACGCGGTGCACATGGGCGACGGAGCGCAGCACCCGGATGCGCCGCAGCAGGCGCAGCGGCAGCCGGCCGGGAGCGTCGGCCACGAGGACCACGCAGAGCAGGTCGAGACCCTGCGGGGCGTTGCCCTCCCGCAGCGCGCCCAACGCCTGGGACACGGAGCGCAGTCCGCCCGCGCTGGTGCGCCCGACGAGCAGGATCCGGTGCGGCTCGCCGCGCGTCGGCTGGGGCCAGCGGACGCCGAGGTCCACTCCGCCGAGCGCCTCGGCCAGGGAGGTCGCCCCGGCCCCGCCGTGCGCCTGCACCCAGCCGATCTCGCCGCGCGAGCCCCCGCGGCCGGTCGCCCCGCGCCGGGGCTCGCCCCAGGAGGGCTCGGCGGCGACGGGCGCCGTACGGCGGGCCGCGGCGGCGGGCGGGGAGACACGGGCCGCCGGGGCCGCGGCCCGCACCGGAGGGGCGGGGGCCGGTGCCGTGGGCCCCGGTGCCGCGGAGGCGGACGCGGCGGGGGACGGTGCCGCGGGGGCCGGGGCGGTGGTGCCGGTCGGTGACACCGGGATCGTGGCGGTACCGGTCCGCGGTGCCGGGGCCGTGGCGGTGCCGGGAGCGGCGGCCGCGCGGCCGTTCGGCCCGGAGGGCGCGACCGGCGCCGCCGCCGGCGTACCGCCCTGGGACGACTGCCCGTCCGGCCGGGGGGACTTCGGTCCCCGTACCCATCCTGACGGGCCCGACGGCGTTGCCGAAGGTGTGCCCATGTGCGCTCCGCCCCCCTCTTCGATCGTGCTCGGACTGCTCTGACTCATCTGGTTTTCCGGCGGTTTGAACTTATTTGCTCCCGGGCCCGTTTCGATCTGCCGAGCCCGTCGGACAGCACAACGGGCCGTCCGGCCGCAGCGGTTCAAGGTGAGGGGAAGAAGGCGCAGATCATGGGTTCCGCATCGGGAGACAACGCGGAGGGCGGCACGTCGACAGCCGTCCGCAACACCATCCTCGCCGGTACCGGCTGCGGCTGCCTGCTGTCGCCGGTCGCCCTCGTCGGCACCGTGATCATCGTGATCGTCATCGGCGGCCTCGGGGTGCTCCTGGCGCCGCTCATCGCGCTGATCCTGCTCTTCGGCGGCGGGGGCAGCGACTCCGACAACCAGAGCACCGCCGACGAGGTCATCGCCTCGCTCCAGGGCGACGGATCCGGCGAACTCGACCCCGACACGGTCCCCGACGACCTCGTCGAACCCATCGAGGACGCGGGCGAGTTGTGCGGGGCGATCGGACCGGTCGTCATCGCGGCGCAGATCGAACGGGAGTCGGGCTTCGACGCCGCGCTGGTCGGACCCGACGGCGAGCAGGGCATCTCGCAGCTCCCGCCCGACATCTTCACGCAGTACGGCGAGGACGACGACGACAACGACAAGGTCTCCGCCCTGGACGCGGAGGACTCGATCATGGCCCAGGGCCGCTACATGTGCGATCTGGCCGAAGAGGCCCAGCAGATGGTCGACAACGGCGAGATCATCCAGGGCGAGACCACCAACAGTGTCCTCGATCTGGCGCTGGCCGCCTACCACGTCGGCATGGACGCCGTCCGCGCGGCCAAGGGCGTGCCCAACACCAACGAGGCCCAGGGCTACGTCCTCGCGGTGCGGGCCCAGTTCGCCAAGTACGAGGGCATCGCCGCCCCGCCGGACGGCGCCACGCCCGGTGTCACCCCCGATGCCTCCTGACCGCCCAAGACCGTCCCCTTCCCGTACAAGGAGAGCAGCCATGGCCCACTTCGAGGTGCACATCACCGAGGAGGACCGCGCCGAGATCGACGGACACCCCCTCGTCCCCGAACCGGGACAGTCCGTGCACGACGCCGTACTGGACCGCCTCCAGCAGTACGCGCAGGAGCGGGAAACCGCCGTGCGGGCAACGGTCAACGAGGGCTACGACGCGGCCTACTTCGTGCTCCAGGTGCACCCGGACGGTTCGAGCCGCGTCCTCGACCCCGACGAGGTGCAGAACGAGGTGCCGGACGCGGACCTTCCGGACCTGGCCGAGCCGGAGGCGCCGGCGGAGCCCGCGCCGCGCCCCGTGTCGGCCATCGCCACCGCCGTCTCCCGGGCCCGCGCCCGCGCGACGGGCCCCGCCCCGGCCCCCGCACGGGCCGACCTGCCCACCGAGCACGCGGAACGGATCGCCCGCATCAACGCCCTCGCCACGACGGGCCGGCTCGACGAGGCGTACGCCGAGGCCGGAGCGCTGCGCGAGAGCCTGACCGGCGCGCTGGGCGCCGACCACCCGGACGCCCTGGAGGCCCGGTCGATGGAGGCGTACCTCGCCCATCTGCGCGGCGACCACCGGGAGGCCACCGTGCTCGCCCTGGGCGTGGCGCGCATCCGGTGCGGGGCCGGGGACGGCCAGGCACCGGCCGAGGTGGCCCGCGCCGCGGCGGCCTGGCAGCGCATCGACGACGACCGGGCCGCCTTCGTGCACGGACGCGAACTGCTGCACATGTGGGGTCAGTTGAACCTCAGGGGACTGTTGCCGCCCGCCGACGCCGCACTCGTCGGACAGGTGCGCAGACACGTCGACGCCCTGGCGGAATACGCCTGAGTCACCTGGCCGACCCCTCACGTTCACCCCCGCTGACCTGCGCGTCCATCGCGTCGTACAACCGGCGTCAAACGAACGTGCAACGCACCTGGCGACACTCCGTGCCCAGCAGACCCCCGGACCGCACAAGTCCGCGACGGGGTCGGTCATTTCACGGAGCGGGGAGCATCCATGAACACGACGGTCATCGGCTCGGCGGGCGCGACGTCCCAGGAGGAACGGGCCCTGCGCGCCCTGTACGAGGAACACGGCCCGGCGATCTACGCGTACGTGCTGCGCCTGCTGAGCGGGGACACGCACCGGACGGAGGACATCGTCCAGGAGACCCTGCTGCGCTGCTGGACCAAGCAGAACCTGGTCGACGACGAGGGCATGGCGGTGCGGCCCTGGATGTTCCGGGTGGCCCGCAACCTCGTCATCGACGCGCAGCGCACCCGCGCGGCCCGACCGCAGGAGGTCAGCGGCGCCACCTGGGTCAGCGAACTCGGCACCGAGGCCGACGACATAGACCGCCTGCTGTCGTCCATCGTCGTCCAGGACGCCCTGACCGTCCTCACGCCCGCGCACCGCGAGGCGCTCCGCGCGACGATCTTCGCCGACCGGACCACCCAGCAGGCGGCGGAGGCCCTGGGTGTACCCCAGGGCACGGTGAAGTCCCGCGTCTACTACGCCCTGCGCTGCCTGAGGACCGCACTGGAGGAGCGCGGGGTGCGGTAGTACCCGCCCGCCTAGCGGTCCAGCCCGTCCAGGTCCCGCCGTACCTCGTCCGCCTCGGCGTGACCGCCCGACTCCAGCAGGACGAGCGCCGCCTCCCACGCCTCGCGCGCCGCCTCCGTGGCGCCCGCGGCGTGCTGGGACTCCGCGAGGTGACGCAGCGTGTCGGCCTCCAGATAGCTGCTGCCGAGCTGCCGGTACAGCTCCACCGCCCGCTCGAACCGGGCGACGGCCGCGCCGTACGCGCCGAGATGATGGTGGGCGTAGCCGACGCTGTCCTGCGCGGACGCCTCGCCGTTGAGGTCTCCGGCCTCCTGCTGGAGCGAGACGGCCTTCTCGCAGTGCTCCAGGGCCTGTTGGTGGTCCCCGAGCAGGATGTACGTCCAGCCGATCTCGTTCATGACACCGGCCTCGCCGCTGCGGTGGCCGAGGGAGCGGTACAGCGCGCCGGCGTGCGCGTAGTGGTCGAGCGAGGTGTCGTGGCGCTTCGAACGGTTGGCCTGGTAGGCCAGGGCACGCCGGGTACGGGCCTCGCCGAAGGCGTCGCCCTCCCGACGGAACAGCTCCAGCGCCCGCCCCAGGTGGCGCAGCGCCTCCTCCTCGTGATTGAACCGGGTGTGGCCGAAGCCCAGGCTGCGCAGGGCGTGCGCCTGGCCGACGGGATCACCGAGGGCCCGGGAGGCGCGCAGCGCGGCCCCGCTGATCTCCATCAGGTCGTGCCAGTAGCCGAGCCGGTCGAAGTGCAGATCCAGGGCGTAGGCGGTGCGCCACGCGTGGTCGTGACGGCCGTGCGCGGTCGCGTGCTCCACGACCGAGCGCAGCACGAGGCGTTCGGAGCGCAGCCATTCCATCGCCTGCTTGCTGTCGTTGAACCGCAGCGGCTCGCAGTCCGTTGTGCCCTCCGCCAGGGTGATGGTCTCCCGGAACGGGGCGAGCACGGCGGAGGCGTGGTGGGCGGTGTGCAGATAGTGGTCGTACATGCGCAGCGCCACCGCCTCGCGCTCGGCCGCGCCGTCCTCGTGGGTGACGAGTTCGTGGGCGTAGGCGCGCAGCAGGTCGTGGAAGACGTACCGGCCGGGCGCGTGCTGGATGAGCAGGCTCGCCCCGCACAGCTCCGCCAGCAGCCCGCGCACGCGACGCCGGTCCACCCCGGCCAGCGCGGCCGCCACGACGGCACTGATGTCCGGACCGGGGTGCACGGCCAGGCGCCGGAAGAGCGCGGCCGCCCCCGGCGACAGCGCCTGGTACGACCAGGAGAAGACGGCACGCGCGTCGGAGCCGATGTCCTGGCCCCGGGCGAACGCGTCGAGACCACCCTGGCCGGCCCGCAGTTCCTGGGCGATGTCGGCGAGCCGGAACCCGGGGTGGAGGGCGGCCCTGGCCGCCACGATGGCCAGCGCCAGCGGAAGCCCGGCGCACCGGCCCGAGATGGCGGCGACCGCCTCCGGTTCGGCGGCGACCCGGGCACCGCCCAGCCGCCGCACCAGCAGCTCCCTCGCCTCCCCCTCGCTGAGCAGGCCCAGCGCGAACGGCCGCGCCCCGTGCCGGGCCACCAGGCTGGTCAGCCTGCTGCGGCTGGTGACGATGACGAGACAGCCCGACGAGCCGGGCAGCAGCGGCCGGACCTGCTCGGTGTCGCGGGCGTTGTCCAGCACGATCAGCACCCGGCGGTCCGCCAGCAGCGTGCGGTACAGCGCGGTCTGCGCGTCGAGCCCCTCGGGCACGGCCTGCGGAGCCACCCCGAGCGCCACCAGGAAGGTCGAGACGGCCTCGCCGGGATCCGTCAGCGAGCCACTGGGGTCGTAGCCGCGGAGGTTGACGTAGAGCTGGCCGTCGGGGAAGCGGTCGGCGACCTGGTGGGCCCAGTGCACCGCGAGGGTCGTCTTGCCGACACCGGCCATCCCGTCGATGACGCCGATGGCGCAGGTGCCGGGAGCGGGCGGGACGGTGCTCCCGCCGCCGTCGGTCAGCAGCGCGGCGACTCCGTCGAGTTCGGCATCGCGACCGGTGAACGTCGCCAGATCCGGAGGGAGTTGTGAGGGGCGAACCTTCAGGGCCCGTTCGCGGTCGGGCGGCGCGGCGGTGTTCGGCCCCGGCCGCCGAGCGGTGTCGTCTGGGGTGCCGGCGGAGGGGTCCAGCAGACGGGAGTGCAGGGCGCGCAGCGACGGCCCCGGTTCCAGGCCCAGTTCCTCGACCAGGGTGTGTCGCGTCCGCGTGTAGACCTCCACGGCCTCGGCCCGCCGCCCGCACCGGTCCAGCGCGACGATCAGGAGTTCGCTGACGCTCTCCCGCAGCGGGTGCCCGTCACGCAGCGCTTGCAGCTCCGGCACCACCGCCTCGTGCCGGCCGACCTCCAGTTCCATCCTGATCCTGAACTCGACCGCGCCGAGCCGCCGTTCGGCCAGATCGGCACGCGCGGCCTCGGCGAACGGGCCGGGCACCCCCAGCAGGGCCGGGCTCGACCAGTCCGCCAGCGCGGCGCTCAACGCGCGCAGCGCGAGGTCCGCCTCGCCGGAGTCGCGGTGCCGTTCCGCGCGCGTCACCGCACGCGCGCACGCGTCGAGATCACTGGAGAGCAGGTCCGTGCGCAGCGCGTACCCGTCCCCGGCCGAGACCAGGACCCCAAACGGCTGCCCCTTCTCCCGCTCGGGTTCGAGGAGCTTGCGCAGCCGGGACGCGTACGTCCGCAGCATCGCGACCGCGCGGGCCGGCGGAACCGGCCAGACTCCGTCGACGAGATCGGCCGAAGTGACCGCGTTCCCCCGCCGCAGCAGCAACATCGCGAGCACCGCGCGCTGTTGCGGCGAGCCGAGCGCCAGCTCCCGGTCACCGCGCCAGGCCCGCAAGGGCCCGAGCAGGGCGAACCGGAGGGGCCGTGTTTCTGTTTCCTCCACGGTCGTGGACCGTAGCGGTCGCGATTCCGAACGTCAGCTCGAACCGCCATTTCCCGCCACAGCTCACAGCAGCCACCAGATCAGCACGGGGAGAAGCACGGCCAAGGTGATCAGCGCGATGATCACCTTGCGGCTGTCGTCCGGTGGCGACCGGTGCATCGCGCCGGTGGCTCGCCGTTCATGGCCCGCCACGGGTCCGGCCGCTTCCGAAGGCGCAGGCACGGAAGGAGCCGGCACGGAAGGCGTCTCGGTCCCTGGTCCTTCCCAGGGGCCGAGACGGGCCAGCTCCCGCCAGACCGCCGCCGGGAGGTCCGGTGGGGTGTCCGCGGGCTGGAACGCCACGTGCCTCCAGAACCGGCGCGCCTCGCCGCCCGGTTCGTTCCCGCACGCCCGGACCACGGTGAGCAGGCCGGCCTTGAGGTGGGGCTCCCGGACGTACGGCTGCACGGCCCAGCGGAACATGCGGACCGCTCCCGCGGTCCCGCCGTGCCTGGTGTTCCCGTCGGCGTCGAGTGCGGCACGCCAGGAACGGTGCAGATACAGACGTTGCCCGAGCAGGCTCGCGGCCAGGTGCACGGCCTCGGTGAGCGTCCGCCACCTGGTGCGTTTCTCCAGCGCGGTCAGGATCAGGACGGCGTGCTCGGGGCGGAGAGCCTGGTCGTCGAGAGCCCTGCAGAGGTCCCGGTCGGGCATCCTCACCAGAATGTCCGCGAACTGTGCCGTCGTGACGCGTGAGGACCGGCCGTCGGGCCTGCGCATCTCCTCCAGGACCCAGTCGGCATCCTCGTGCGCACGCTGCCGCTGCCGGTACCACAGGGGTGAGACCCACTTGCCCAGCCTGCGCAACGTCCTCAGCCGGACCGGCAGTTGGACGAGGTCCAGGGGAGGAGCCGCGGGCTCCGCCCGCGGACCGGACGTGCCCCGGGCAAGCGGCGGAGGCTTGGCGGGCGGCCCTGCCGGGGAATCGAGAGGCGAGGCGAGGTGAACCGACGTACGATCCGCCGGGCCCTGCGCGGGGGCCGACGGCGGGGGAGGCGTGCCGGAAGCCGAGCCGCTGGGGGTGACCGGGCTCTGTGCAGACCCGGTCAGCCGCCCCCCACGAGCCCCGTAGGGGAAACCCCCGTAAAAGTCGGACGCCCCGGAGAGCGCGCCCAGTTCATCCCCGTCGGCCCGCCCCGGGGCTGCGACCCCGTCCTCCTGCGCCCTTCGGTGGGGCTGTCCGGCCGCGGATCGTGGCACGGACGCCGACTGATCCGCCCCGGCTGCGGGCGAAGGGGGCGGTTCTCCACCGAGGGAGGCGGGCGGTGTGTTCTGCCGGTGAGCCGAGCCGGGCGCGGGCTGCGACGGGCCGTCGGCGGCCCGAGCGGTGCCGGAACCGGCCAGGTCGGCTCGGTCCGGGGGCGGATCGGCCGGGAGGAGCGGTTCGGTCCACCGCTCGGGCGACTGCTCCGGCGGAGGAGACGTCTCGGGGGCGAGTGCCTCGGCCTCGTACGCGGTCGGTGACGTCGCGCTACCCGCGCCCGGGGCCTCGTACGCGGTCGGTGACGTCGCGCTACCCGCGCCCGGGGCCTCGACGGCGGGAGCGTGGCCCCGCTCGAACTCCTGGACGTCGGCCGCCGTCGGCGGCAGATCCCCGTACGGCCCCGACCCGGTCTGCCCCACGGGCCGCGCCGCGGGTCCTGCGGACCGCGGGATGGGGCCGGGCCGCTCGACCGGCCGGTGGAGCGGCCCGAGGCCGACGGGCCGGGCCGGCGCACCGGGGGGACGAGCGAACGGCGGATCCTCCTGCAGCCGGCCGGCGGCCGGCCCCAACCCTCCGGGCACCGCGGCGCGAGGCCCGGACAGGTCGCCGTTCAGCGCACGGGTCAGCGTGTCCAACCGGTCCCGCAGGCTGCGCGTGGACGGCGTGGGACACGTCCTGAGCACCTCCTCCAGACGGTCGGGACACGCCGGGTCGGCCAGGAACAGCGTGACCAGGTGGGCCGCCACCGTACGGGCCTGGTCCCGCACGGCGTCGTCGAACGTGATCCGCTGCGCCGCCGCACCGCCCACGGCCGAGCGCGGCCACTCCGGCACGCACACCAGCCGCAGCCCCGCGTGCTCCTGCGTGTCCAGACTCGCGAACGTGAACACCTCGTCACCCAGCCACGGCCCGAGCATCGAGCACAGGCCCCAGATCAGCAGCGCCGCGCCCCCCTTCTCCTCCGGGCCGCCCAGGTCCCGGCGCCGGAACGTCAGGCGATGGTTCGGCGTCCTGAGCAGCTGCGCGACCGCCACTTCGAGCTGGGGCGCGATACGCGGAACGCGCTCGACGTACCGGGGCAGCGCCGCCCGGGTCTGCTCCCGGACAGCCTCGACGGGGAGGGAGTCGAGCCCTCCCGTGGCGTCGTCGGGAACGTTCGTCCATTTCCAGTGGGACCACGCGAGGCTGATCGCCTCAGCTCCCGTCAGCAACGCGGGGCCGCCGACCAGAGCGTGCGAGACGGTGCTCTCCCGGCCCCGGGCGTCGTGGACGGGGCGACGGTGGATGAGCACCGTCTCCCGTGTGCCGGGCACCAGGCACCGCACCAGGCCGGCGTGTCGGCTGCCCGAGCCCTCCACCCGCAACAGCGGGGCCAGTAGCGTCCTGAGCTCCTCGGCCCGCTGCGCGTCGCACGAGTACGCCGCGGCGGCGATTCCGGTCACGTACTGGTTCTGATTGCCCTCCCAGCGGAACAGCAGCTGGTCGAAGGGTTCCGCAGAGGTGTCCGCCACCGCCGATCAGCCCCCCGCCGCCGCGGAGGACTGCCGGGCGTCCCTCGTGAGCATGCCGCACATCGCGAGCACCGACACCAGCGGGCCCAGGACCCGTCGCGACCGCACCCCGTGCGGGAACCTGCTGTCCTGGGCGCTGCCCCCGGTCGCCGAGGCGAAGTGCAGCGTGCAGCGCAGGGCGCTGTCGAAGGGACGCAGCCAGCCCGGATCGGCGTGCCGACGCAGGAACGCGTAGACGTCCCGGCTCTCCTCCTGGAGCAGACGCGGGTCGAACGTCGCGTTCGCCCCGTCGTCGGTGAGCCAGCGGTCCACGGGCGGCTCGAAGCGCAGCAGGTCCGCCTTGCCCACCACCAGGGCGGAGGCCACCTGGAGATAGCCGCCGCTGTGCGGCAGCCGGTCCAGGACCGTCTCGAACGCCGGGTCGTTGCCCGTGACCGTGAGCCGGGCCTGTCGGCGCGGCTCGTCGAACTGCGGCATACGCAGGGCCAGCAGCGGGTCCACCACGAAGATCAGGGCGTCCACACCGAGCAGGAAACGCAACAGGCTGTCCGTGCGCAGCAGATCCTCCCCGCCGAGGTCGAAGAAGGCCACCGGCCGCACCTGGCCGTCCGCGCCCGTGAGCAGCAGCGCCTCGACGAACTCCGCGAACGACGTCTGCCCGGTGGCCTCCAACTGGCGGCCCTGCCGCAGCCGCGCCACGCGCTCGCGCACGAACTCGGCGTGGTCCGCGGGGTTCACCGACTGCCAGCTCACTCCGTAGGGCTTCAGGCCGTTGTCGATGACCTCGGCCACCATCTGGGTCAGCAGATGGCTCTTGCCGCTGCCCGACGCGCCGATCATCGCCACGGTCAGCGGCCGGCCGTTCGTCAGATAGGGCACCGGAATGAAGTGCGGATCGGACTTGCCGTCCCCCGCGCAGCTCTGGAAGGCGCCACGCAGGATGTCGGCCCGCCGCAGCGGATTGGTCAGTTCGGAGGGGTCCAGCCGTTCGTACTGGAGGGTCTCCGAACGCCGGAACAGCCGTGCCTCGTCGTAGCGCACGGTCTCCAGGCAGAAGGGACACAGGATCTGCCCCGCCTCCGGCGTTGTCGCCGTCTGTGTCATCACGGTCCTCACTGTCCCCTCGTGTCACGGCCGCCGGCCGGCCCGCCGAGCCAGGAGGGTCTCCAGGCGCGGGTCTCCCGGGGTGGCGCGGCCGTACGGGTGCCGCCCGCGGCGGGCGCCTCGACCCCGTGTCCGTACCCGTACGGGCCCAGACCCGCGTCCCGGCGCTTGCGTTCCATCACCCGGTCGTAGTCCTGTCGGTGCGGTTCCAGCGGATCGGGCCGCGCCTCGACCAGGGCGGCCGGGTCCGGCCCCGGCATCAGCAGGGCGAGCACCTCGGCGGGCGCGGGGCGGTCCTCGGCCAGCGGCGCGAAGGCGGCGCCCAGCGGACGTTCCAGCGACCGGTAGGCGGACAGGTCGCGGGGCGGCCCCTCCGGATCGCCCTGTTGTCCGGTCGCCAACTGGTAGACGATCTGCGCGACGCTCCACAGGGCGTCGCGCGGGTCGGCGCGGCCCACCCCGTGCCGCTGCTCGGGCGCGGCGTACGGCGGCACTCCGGCGGGGACGCGCCGCGACCCGATCCGGGCCACCGCGCCGAGGTCCCAGATCTGCGCCCGTTTGCCGTCCCACCGCACCGCCGCCGGGACCAGACCCCGGTGGACCAGCCCGAGGCCCTCCAACAGCCGCACGGCCAGCACCAGATCACGCTCGATGGTGCGCTGCTCGGTGGTGGTGATCCCGTGGCCCAGCTGGGCCGCGGCGTCCCCGCGCGGCGCCTGGTACAGCACGAACGGCTCCTCGCCGTCCATGTCGTACCCGACGAGCGAGGGGAACAGGCTCTGGTAGGGGCTGCCGTGGAACGCCCGGTGCAGGCCCAGCGCGGCACGGATCTCGGCCTCCAGCTTCCGGGTGCCCTCGTCGTCCCCGGAGTCGACGGCGCAACTGAGCCGCACCGCCCGGACGCTGCCGCCGAGCAGCACGTCGTGCGCCACGAGCGGGGGAGGCGTCGTCCTGCGCCGCTCCGGGCCCACGCGGGAGAGCACGGTCTGGCGGGTGCCCTGGGGGCTGATGAAGGTCAGCCGGACCGGTGCGCCGTCGAGCTCGTCGAGCCCCGGCTGTCCTGTGCTGTGGTGGGTCACCATGTGCCGTCGTCCTCCCGGCGCCGCGGCCCGCCGCCGGCGCCTTCCGTGTGAAGTGCGGGGCCGTCCGCGGGGTCGTCCCACGCGTCGGCGTACTGGCGGACGCTCCTGATGACCCCGTGCCGCAGCGGCAGCAGCCGGAGCGTGCCGCTGTAGCGTCCGGGAAAGGTGGCGAGCGTGGTGGGTCCCCGCTCCTCGTGCGACTCCCGGCCCGCCTCGCCGCGTGCCGTCGCCGTGTGCGGCGCGAACCTGATCTGCCGGACCAGGGACGGGTTCTTGCTGAGCAGCGCCGACTGCTCGGCGGTGACGAGTTCGACCGGCTCCAGGCCCTGCTCGTCGTCGGGGTCGTCCGCCGGACGGCGGGGAGCGATGCCCAGCAACGCCTCGGTGTCCTCGGCACGTTCGCCGCGCCGGGCGAAGGGCGGGGGCGCGATCACACCGTGCCGGTCGAGGTGCCGGCGCGCCGTCGTGAACATACGGCGCAGCCCCGAGTCCACCGACTCCGTCTGGGCGGCCGCGCCCTGACCGCGCTGCGTGCCGCCCCAGTGCGGCTCCAGCGCGGCGAGGACCGCCGCGCCGAGATCGCCGCGCAGGGTGTCCACCAGCGCGGGGCCGCCGTCCCCGGCCTCCCGGCCCAGCCAGCGCGGTCCGCTCAGCGGGTCGAGTTCCTCCCCGCCGCTCCAGCCCCCGTCGACCGGTCCGGGTACGTCGGCCAGGAGCGCGTCTTGCCAGCCGTCGTCCGGCTCGGGACGGGTCCGCGGCGCCCCCGCCTGCTCGGCGAAGTGCTCGGCGGTCTCGGCCGCCGCCCGCAGTGCCCCGGCGGTGGTACGGGCCAGGTCGGCCGTGTAGGTGCGGTGCTCGGCCGCCCACCAGCGCCGCCAGGCGCCGTCGGCGAGCAGCCGGTCCAACTCCCCGAGCAGCGCGGTGGCCTCCGGGGCACCGGTCTGCCGCCACCAGTCGTCGACCGCCTCGCGCCAGCGGCGCACCACCAGGAGCCAGGACAGGATGAGTCCGACGCCGAGGCCGACCGGCGGCACCCAGGCCGGCAGCGGCTGCGTACCGGCCAGCAGCACCCCGGCCGCGACTCCCGGCACCAGCGCGCAGAGCACGCCCAGCGCGGCGGGCAGCGGACTGCCGCCCAGGCCGCCGGGGCGGTGCAGTGCCGCGCGCAGGCAGCCCCCCACGGCGACCAGCGCCACCACCAGCGCGCCCAGGGTGCCGGGCCAAGGGGCGAGGGCGCCGAGCAGCCCGGCGCCGAAGGCCAGGGGCGCGGTGCGGGAGAGGGAGGCCCGGACCGTGAAGGGGCGGCGGGGCGAGACACCGTCCAGGCGCTCCGGCGGCACACGCTGTTCCGCCTCGGTCAGCACCTCCGCACCGGACGCCGGAGCGACCTCCTCCGACAGCGCCACCAGACCGGCCGACACGTCCCGCAGGGCGCTGCCGTTCTCCAGCAGGCTCTCGGCGCGGGCGCGCAGCGCGGCACGCAACTCCTCGCGGCTGCCGCCGTACTCGGGCAGGACCACCTCGGGCCCGGACGGACCGCCCTGCCGGTTTCCGACGGCGGTGTCCTGGGGGGTGTCGTGCTGGAGCGCCTCGATGACCAGCCCGCGATGGTGCAGCAGCGCCGCCGCGGTGTCCTCCACGGCCGTGGCCGCCCGGCGCCCCGGCCCGGCGTCCAGCAGCCCGCCGGGACCGCGCAGTCGCAGGTGCGCGGCGCGCAGGGCCTTGATCGCCTCGGCGCAGCGCCGGTGCGAGGCGTCGAGGCGGCCCCCGGGCAGACAGCGAGGCCGGTCGCTCTCCGCGCCGGGGCCGGTCAGCAGGGTCTCCACGGGTGCCGGAAGTTCCGGGCGCGCGGGCCCGGCCGGCGGATCGGCGGAGCCCGCCAGGCGCTGGAGCGCCTCGGCCCAGGCCCGCGCGCGGGCCGCCGGCGACAGGTCGTGCTCCAGGAAGCGGACCGCGGGCACGGCGACGGAGTCGTCGAGCCCGGACAGGGCCGCCAGCACCGTGTCGAACAGTCCGCCCAGCACATCGACGAGCACGGCGAGGGCGCCCGGGTCGTCGGCGGCCACCTCGGGATCACCGGCGATCCGGGCGGCCCGCAGATCCCCCGCCCACAGCAGTCCGCAGTCCCGGTTGCGCAGCGCGGCGGGCCGGGTGAGCCGCGGGCCGAACTCCGGGGACGGAACGTGCACCGGCTCCGGAGCCGCCACCGCCAGCGGATCCCAGGCGTCGGCCTGCCGAGGGATCTCGGGCTGCCGCGTCTCGGGCAGCGCGCCGACCGCCAGGGCGAGGACCGACGCCTTCCTGCCGTAGCCGATGGCCTGCTCGTACACGCCCTGGTGCGAGGCGAGGCCGTCCGGGGTGTCGATGAGCAGGAAGCGGTAGTGCCCGCTCGCGGGTTCCGGCCGGCCGGCGTCCCGCAACTGTCCGTTCACGGCGGTACGGAGCCCCTCGGGGCCGGAGAGCCCCGCCGTGCCCGCCCGCAGGTCGAGGACGATGAGCGGACCGGCGGGGGAGCCGTCCTCGGCGATGGTGTGCTCGGGCCGGTTCACTCCACGTCCTTCCAGGGGTCGCCGGTCTCGCCCGGGGTGTACGGGGTGCCGTCGGCCGGCCTGTCCCCGAGGTGTCCCGGAGCGCGCCACGGGGTGTCCGCTTCCTCTCCGGGCCAGCCGTCGGGTCCGCCTCCGTCCGTGCCGTAGGCCGGGGCGAAGGGTGGCAGCGGCAGGTCGGCCGGGTCCGTCCCGCCCGTGTCGCCGTTCACGCCGCCGGTGTGCGGGCGGGTGCCGTTGTCCCCGAGGTCCCAGGGGAAGGCGGCCCCGTTCGGGGCGCCGCGCGGCTCGGTGGGCTCGGCGCCCGACCAGTACTGCGTGGCCTGCGTCTCGTCAGCGGTGTCCCGCCGCGGTCCCCGGCTGCCGTTGGCGGCCGCTCCGTACGCGTGCTGTCCGGGCAGGGTCACCTCCGGCCCGCGCGGAGGCCGGCCGGCACCGCCCGCCGGGCCCGACGCCGGTGTTCCGGGACCCCGCTGCTCCGCCGCCTCCGCGTCCATGTCGAGCACCACCTCGCGCAGCGTGCGCAGGGTCGGGGCCAGCGCGTGCTTGTCGGAGAACGGCGTGTCCAGCGCGGCCGGAAGCAGTTCGGTCCAGAACTCCAGCAGCGAACTGGCCCATTCCGTGGAGGGGCCGGTGGAGCGGGCCATCCGCTCGTGGATGAAGTCCACCTGACGCTGCGCCAGGCTCTCGACCAGGTGCACGTAGAGCGGGTCGGGCGCGTCCCCGGAGGTGGTCATCGCTCCGTAGCCGCCCTCCATCAGCGCCTTGCAGTACGTCTCCACGATCTCGCCCTCGTCGAGCAGCGCGACCTGTTCGTAGGCGTGCAGCAGCCGCGCCCAGCCGGAGATGCCGTGCCGGGAGGAGTCCCCGAGCCGCAGTTCGATGCCGGGGAGGTTGGCGCCCTCGCCCACGTGCAGCCGGACGAGCACCTTGCGCGGGTTGTCCCAGTCGCCCTCGACGACCTCCACCTGGCCCTTCCACAGCGCGCACAGCAGCCGGTGCAGGATCTCCCTGCGGTCCTCCGGGGTACTGGCCAGCCACTCGCCGCCGTAACCGAGGCGCTGTCGCCAGTCCAGGTAGTCGGCGGCCTCCTCGACCTCCTTCGCCTTGGCCCAGCGCGACAGCACCTTGCGGACCTCGGGCACCTCGGTGAGGCTCATCTCCCGGCGGAACAGGACCACCGTGATGGAGTCCGTGTCGACCCCGTTGAACTCGACGGTGCCGCGCGGCAGCGAGAGGTTCTTGTGCAGGAACTCCTCCACGGTGTCCTTGGCCTGGGAGACGGGGTACACGACGAGCACCTTCAGCGGGCCGCCGCCCTCGGGCACGAACCCGTGCGGAATCAGCCCGGCGATCTTCGACCGGAAGTCCTCAAGGGCCCGCTTGCCGACCTCGTCGGCGGCGCTTCCGACCCCCGCGGCCGCCTCCAGCAGCATGCCCATCGACGGCAGCAGCGGACGTTCGTCGTGCCGGATGCCGCTCTCCGCGAAGAGTTCCTTGACCCGCTGCTCGATCGCCGCCTTCACCGGGGCGACGGCCCCTTCGGCGTTGCGGCGCCCCAGGACGCGGGCCGCCTGCCACTGGTCGCCCGCGACCATGGAGTGCACCAGGCCGGCCTCGTCGTCGGTGTCCCGCAGGTTCTCCCGCTTGGTCAGCCGTTCCCGCACGTCGTCGTAGAAGTCGGTGAGGCTGTTCTGCGGCGGCAGCAGGTAGGAGACACCGGTGCGGTCGTCGTACAGCTCCAGCAACTGCTCCTTGTACGAGCGGGGTTCCTCCTCCTTGTGCTTCTGGAAGGTCTCGACGAGCTGGGCGATCTCGGCGACGAGTGCCGCGGCCCGCGGACGCCACCGCTGCTCCTCCTTGCGCCACGCCTCGTGCCAGATCACCTTGGCCCGCATCGCGTACCACTGGTCCTGGGCCTCCAGGACCCGCACCACCTCGGGGTCGCCCCACTGGCGGCGGGTCAGCGGGCCGGCCAGACCGTCCTTGATCCGGGGCACGCCCGGGGGCTGCACGGCGCGCTCCCCCGCGGGTTCGCGGCTGCGGTTCTCCAGCATGCCCAGCACTCCGTTGCGGGTGACCGGGTCGGAGTCGCCGGGAACGCCTCTGACGATGCGTTCGACCTGGAAGGGGTCCATCGTGCGCAGCGCCCGCTCCAGCGCGGTCTGCGGGGAGAACTGTTCGGCGAGGACCGGCGCCCGGCGGGCCACCCGGCGGCGCAGGTCGTCGAGGAGCGCCTGCATGTCGCTGAGGCGGGTGCGCAGGGCCTTCTCGATGGCGGGGCCGCCGCGGGGCGGGGTGCGCGCGTCGGGCAGCGGCAGCGACTCCCGGTTCCACAGCTCCTCCAGGCCCGCGTCGGCGAACATCCGGCGCACGGTGCCCGCGTACTCGTGACTGGGCTGCGCGGAGGAGTCGGCCAGCCGGCCGACACCCTGGGCCAGCAGGCGTGCGGAGACCAGGTCGGCCAGGGGTTCCAGCGGCACGGTCATGGAGGCGACCAGCGCGGTGGACACCCCCCGGTGCCCGATGCCCGACTTGGCGCGGATACGGCGCTTGGCGTCGCTGTTGATGAAGCTGGAGGCGAAGGTCTGGTGCTCGTCGTCGCGGTGCGGTGTGTCGCCGAGTTCGGCCCCGATCAGCGACATGACCAGGGAGACCATGGACCGGCGCAGGTCGTCCGGCCGGATGCCCGCGGTCCTGCTGAAGAGGAAGGCGGTCGGCATGACTCCGGGGTCGAGGCGGACGGTCCGGTCGTTGGGGTAGTGGATCGTCGTGGTCGAGGCGTGGTCGGTGTCGCCGATGACGTCGTCGGCGGTCGGCACGTTCTGTTCGTCGACCAGCCGGAAGAGGTCCACCACGGCCCGCGCCGCGTTGAGTTCGGCGTCCCGGCCGCCGCCCTTGGCCGGCGGGAAGGCCGAGGGCATCACGACGAGCGGGTAGATGCGGACGCCGGAGAAGTTCTTCTCCTTGAAGGCCTGTCCGATGAAGTGCAGGTAGTCGAGGAAGATGCCGGTGCCGGTGCCGCCCGCCACCGAGAAGGCGACGAAGACGTCGCATCCGGTGATCGGACCGCCGCCCAGCCGGCTCAGCTCGCCCCCGGAGCGCCCGATGATGTCGATGGCCTGCTGCAACGGCCCCATGACGGGGGTCAGGTCGTCGCGCAGCAGGGTGCCGAAGAGGGCCGCGCGCCCGACCGTGGGCAGCGCGCCGGCGCCGTTGCGCAGCGGGGTGATCTTGGGTTCGGCGTTGCGCGGCGGCAGCCAGTCGTGGGTCTCGCGCGGCAGGGCCGCCCGCAGTTCCCGGGTGACGCTCGGGGAACTGTCGTACCCGGGCAGCAGGTCGTGGGTGGCGCGCGCCGTGCGCCGGTACGCCGCCTGGAGCGACGGTTCCACGCTCATGTGCGGCAGCCGGGCCAGTTCGGCCTCGCTGTAGTCGGCGTAGACGAACTGGAGGCATTCGGGCAGTTGGTAGCGCTGGGTGATACCGACGCGGTTGAGGGCGGTGCCGTCCGGCCCGCACAGCTGCGCCCGCAGCCGCCGTTCCAGTTCGGCGCCGACCAGCCCTCCGGTTCCGCCCAGGCCGACGAAGAGCATCGGCTGGTTGATTCTCATGGTGTGGCCTTCCGCCAGCCGGGCCGTCGCGGGCCCGGTCCGTGGTGGTCGACACCCGGCCGCCGGGCACCGGTGCGGTGCACCGTGCCGTGCGGCGGCCGGGGTCGTGGTGTCAGAGTTCGGGGTGCTGCGCCTCGGCCGCGTAGGGGGACCACAGCGCCTCCGGATCGGACGGCACGGTGTCGTCCTCGTCGACGGCCTTCAGTACGAGGTCGTCCTCGATGCGCAGCCCCTGCCCGGGAGCGAGGTTCTTCTCGACGTTCCCGTCCGGCATCCGCAGGTCGGCGCCACCGTCGGGGTTGCGGCGCATGCCCCAGGCACCGACGTCGGAGCGCTGGATACGGGGGCTGTCGCTCTCGGTGTCGACGATGTCGAACCGGTACCAGCCCTCCCGTCCCGCGGTGACCCTGTGACGGGCCAGTTCCCTGCCCCAGGCGTCCTCCAGGACCAGCGTGCCCCGCGGCCGCCGCGCCGCCCTGCGGCGCAGCCACAGGAAGGCGAGGACGACGCCGACGAGCGCCAGGAGAGCGAGAACGAGGGCGCCGAGGCGGCCCCACCGGTCGAGCGCGTCCGGCTCGCTCCGCACGGTCACGGTGTCCAGGAGCCGTCCGTCCAGCACGGTGCCCTTCTCGTCCGTGACGAGGATCTTCCCGCCGAGCGCGCTGCCCTCGTCGGTGACGGGGAAGCTCAACTGCCCCGCCTCGCCGACCGACAGGCGGACCGTCACGCGGTGGCCGGCGGTGCCGGCGGGCACGGTGACCCGCTGCGGCGTCAGACGCAGTCCGGCCCCCTTGGTGTCCGCGAAGGCGAGGGACACGGTGTGGGCGCGGGAGTCCCGGTTGTCGACGGTGAGGCGTGCCTCGTGGGTGTCGCCGGGGTGCAGCCGCGCCCCGCCGAGCGCGAGGACCGCTTCCAGACGCTGGTTGGGCGTGGAGACGGCGGCCGGCTGGGACCGCAGATCGGGCTCCAGGCCCACGGCCGACACCCGCGACTTGAAGGTGAGCGCTCCGGTCGCGCCGTCCGGTACGGAGACGGTGCCGGAGAAGCGTCCGTCACCGGCGGTCTCGTCGGCGCCGCGGCCGTCGTCGGTGAGCCCGATCGGCACGGGCTGTGCGATGCCCTGTCCGGTGAGGCTTCCGCTGACCTTGATGCCCTTCAGGTCCCGCTTGTCCAGCCGGGTCTCCTGCCGGGTGAGGATCGGCACGTAGACGTCGACCTCGCTCCCCGGTGCGGGGGAGTAGGCGCTCAGCGAGATCGTCGAGCGGACCGAGCCGTGCCAGAGCACGCTGATGGAGGCGGAGTGCTCGCGGTGGTCCTCGGGGGCGTCGAGCTTGACCGTCCAACGGCCCGCCAGGGGACGGGTGATGCGCAGCGACTCGGTGGCCCTGCCCTGTCCGGAGAACGTGTAGGTCGAGTCCTCGTCGCTGTCGGCGGGCTTGATCTCGCGGCCGTCGGGCGTGTAGTAGGACGCGGTGACGGCGGGGTCTCCCTTGGAGACGACGATGGTTCCCTCGGTGGCGAGCGGCGAGATACGGACCGTCAGGTCGCCGGGCGGCCGCCCTTCGTCGCCCTCCTCGTGGTAGAGGCAGCGGGCGGTGGCGAAGGTGCTCTGCAGCTCCGCGTCGAGGTTGTCCCCCTGTACGACCCGAGCCTGCGGGCGTGCTCCCGGGATGCTGGTGCAGCCGGCCTGGTATCCGGCGGCGGCCATCCTCCGCAGCGCGCCCTCGCTGGCGTCACCGAAGCCGAGGGGCCAGATCTGCACCTGGGCGTCGGCCGCGGCGGCGAGAACGTCGTCGAGGTCGGCCTGCGCGGCTTCCTCGGCGCTCTTGGGGTCGAGATCCTTGTACTTCAGGCTGTCGTCGACATCGAGGATGCCGTCGGTCAGCAGGAACAGCACGCGCGGGGTGCCGGCGGGGCGGGCACCGAGGTCGGCGACCGCCTGGCGCACCACTTCGATGAAGTCCGTCCCCGCGCCCTCGGTCTCCTCGCGCTGCCGCAGGCGCGCCGCGCACTCGGCGATCTTCTCCCGGCCGACCGTGTCGAGCGGCCGGGTGGGGCAGACCTTGTCGACGGCCGTCTGCCCGACCTTCTCGGCGCTGGCGAAGCCGAGCACCTCCATCGTCGAGTCGTTGGACGGCTCGCCCATGGCGATGGCGTTGACCGCCTCGCGCTCCCTGTCGATCTCCCCTTCCCTGAGGCTGCCCGACTGGTCGACGGCGACGACGTAGTCCACCGGTTTGTCGGCCGCGGTGCTGCCCGGTGCGGGCGCCGCCGGAGGTGCCGCCCCCACGGTTCCCGACATTTCCGCGGTGGCCAGGACCACCCCGACGAGAAGTGCGGCCAGGCGTCGGAGCGCCGGCCGGCTCATGGTCGTTCTCACTCTTGCTGTGCTCCCCACGGCCTCGAACCGAGGCCTCCCTCGTGAGCCGGGCCTTCCGGGTGGTCCTTCCGGAAAGGCCGCGTGTCCTGCCGGTACGCGCGGCCTCGGGCCGCTGTCCACAAGATGACGCCCTCTCCCCAGGGGCGGCTCGTGTGGCGATCACTTTAATTTCATTGGCCGATCGCCATGTTGTATTTCGGCGACATTGTTTGAAAAATGCCCGATGCCGCTCTGAAAGAATCGCGGATGAATTCCAGTGGGCCCATTGTGATCGCTCGTGATCGCATTCGATCGCCACAGCGTGAGCGCCTGCGCCGCCAGGCGATGCCGTTGCGCCAAATCCGTCCCACGGTTTTCCCTGTTCGCGCGAAGGCGCCCCTTCGCGCGGCAGGCCGCGGTCAGCTCTTGGTCAGGATGAGGCGCAAACGGTCAGCCAACGCTCGGCTTCCTTCCGCGACGGCCAAGGCGCAGAGCGCTTCGTCGTCGAGCGGCCCCGGCTCCAGCTGGGCCCCGAGCAGATCCAGCCGCGCCCGTACGGCCGTCGGCTTGCGCGAGGCGCCGAGGAACACCTCGACCTGGCGCAGCAGTTCCCGGCGCCGTGCGCGTACGTCCTCGCACCACACCTGGAACAGGCCCCCACTGGGCAGGACGACCAGCGACCCCATCGCGGGCGGCGGCCGTTCGCCCGAGGTCCGGAAGGCGTCCTCGGGCAGTCCCACCCGGTGCGGACCGCCGTTGGACCGGCGCGGCTGACAGTCGGACAGGCGCAGGCAGCTCAGCCAGCGGCCGGACTCCTCGGCGAAGTTCGACCGCGCCTCCTCGTGCGCCGCCTCCAGGGCGCTCAGACAGGAGGCCGAGGTCTCCAGCGCGCGGGCCAGCCCGGGGTCGTGCTCGCCGCGCAGCGGACGCGGGCAGAGCACGTACCGGGCCCCGTCCGGCCCGCCCGCGACGGGCACGACGCACACGGGTACGTACTCCGCCTCCCAGCCGAGCACCGCGTCGCACTCGATGGCCGCGGGCAGGTTGTACCGCTCGCGGTCCGGGAGAGCGGCCAGTTCCGCCACCGCTTCCCGGCGGAACTCCCCCTCGTGGCACAGCAGGGGGATCGCGGCCTCGTACCGCCGCGCCGATCCGGCCGGGCCGCCGGCCGTCCGCTCGTAGTAGGCCCCGGTCAGCGGGGCGTGGGAACAGCCGTCGAAGCGCAGCACCCGCCGGTCGTCCAGTTCGACCGTGTAGAGGGTCCCCTCCTTCAGCGACCGCCTGCCGAGCGGGCTGAGCGCCAGGGAGCCGTCCTCGCCCTCGATATGACCGACCACGCGCAGGAAGGCCAGCGCCTGCCGGACGAGCGCCGGGTCGAGGGAGAGGAAGTCGGCGAGTTCCGCGGATCCGGTGAGCCCGGCCTCGGCGACGCACCGGATCAGGTAGTGGTCGATGAGCTGGTACGGCTGTGCCTCGGTGACGGTCGCCCGCACCTCGACGCGCCAGACGGGAAACATCACGGTGTGCGCCGACAGGGGCACGGCCTTGAGCGTGAAGGCGGCGTGCTCGGCTGCTTTGGCGGGGTCGAATCCCAGCGCCGCGGTCCGTGGGTTCATCGCCCGGCCTCCAGGACCCGCGCCCGCGGGAGGAAGGTGCCGAGATCCCGGCTGGGCACGATCCGCCCCTGCTCGGCGACGTGTTGGCGCAGGGCGCGGGCGAGGCCGCGGAAGGCGGGGTCCGCGGCCCGGGTGAGCGTGTCCAGGTCCCCGACCAGCACGAGTTGCTGTCTCGCCCGGGTGAACGCCACATTGGCACGCCGGAGTTCGTCCAGGAAGCCCACCTCGCCGGAGGAGTTGCTCCGGGTGAACCCGTAGAGGACGACGTCCCGTTCGCCGCCCTGGAAGGAGTCCACGGTCGCCACGTCACCGCGTCCGGCCGTCGGAGGGGACAGCCGTGAGCGGACCAGCGCGGCCTGGGCGCGGTAGGGCACGATGACCGCCCATTCCTCCTCGTGCTCGGCGTAGTCCTCGGCGAGGTGCGCGAGCAGTTCGGCCTCTCGGGCGTTCACCCAGCCCCGGGTGCCGTCCGCGGTGCGGGGCGGCGGGCTCTCGCCGCGGTCGCCGATCGGCAGGTCCGAGGTGTCGATCAGGACGAGAGGGCTGCGGAACAGCCGGGAGCGCACCGGACGGCGCCGGGCCGGAGTGACGAGCCGTCCTTCGTAGAACGCCCGGGAACAGAAGTCGGCCACCTCCCTGGGCATGCGCCGCTGTTCCCACAGACAGGCCACCGCGTGGCCGGGCAGACGTCCCTGGACGCGTTCGAGGACACTCGTCCCGACCAGTTCGGCGGCCTCGGGCCCGCGCTGGGCCCGCGCCCATCGCAGGACGCCGTCGTCCTGGAACGGGGGCAGCTGCCGGTGGTCGCCCACGAGCAGGCCGCGCCGTGCCCGCACCAGCGGGACCAGCGCGTCCGCGGTGGTGATCTGCCCGGCCTCGTCGACGACGGCGAGGTCGAACTCGATCCCGGTGAGCAGCGCGGGCCCTGCCGCGCCGGTGCTGGTCGCGCCGACGACGTGGGCGTAGCGGATCAGCTCGGCGTGGAGCTGGTCGGTGGCGGCCGAGACGTCGTCGTGCCACTGCGCGAGCAGTTCGCGGCGGGCGCCCAGCAGCGGTGCCGCCTGCCGCGCCCAGCGGGCGAACTCCGCGAGCGGCCGGTCGTCGGGCGGCTCCGGCCCGTCGGGCACCGGTTCCACGAGCGGCGGCCCCGCGGCGACGGGGGCCAGCAGCCTGCGACAGTGCCGGGCCCGGTTGAAGGCGTCCTCGCGCAGTGCCCGGCACTCCTCGTCGGCTGCCCGCAGGGCCTCGCACCGGGGCCGCACCGCCGGATCGTCGCGGGTCGCCGCCTCCAGCGCCTCCTGCGCCGCGCGCCGGGCGGCGTCCGCGCGGACCGTCACGCCCTTCTGCGTCTCCAGAGCCGTCGTCGTGCGGGTCAGCAGCCGCGTCCACCACCACAGCCGCAGCCGGCCCGGCACGATCACCGGCCTGCCTCGGGCGTCCCGGCACCTGTTCCGGCGGTCCGTCAGGGCGGCATGACGGCGGGTGAGGCGCGCCTGTCGGCGCCGGGCGCGGGTCAGGCGTTCCGCGAGGCGGTCCACCCGGCCCTGCTCCGGGCCTGCGACCGCGCGGATCGCCGTGCGGTGCGCCGCACGGGCCGCCTCCCGGTCCCGCACCGCGGACGCCAGCCGCTCCAGCGAGTCGTCCAGGGCCCGCACCCATTCCGCGGCCCGGCCGTCGTCGTGGTCGCCCAGCCGGGCCCCGACGCGGTCGAGGATGCCCTGGCGCAGTGTGGTGGCGCGGGTGTGGAGCAGGTACGGGCGGGCCGCCTCCGACACCCTGCCCTCGTGGCCGACCCGCACGACCAGCAGGTCCTCGCCGAGCCTACTCAGCACGTTGTCCACGGCCGCGTTGCTGTGCGCCGTGACCAGGACGCGTCCGGCACGGCCCTCCTCCCGGGCCACCGCGCGCACCACCTCGGTGATCACCCTGGTCTTTCCGGTGCCGGGCGGGCCGATGACGACGGACAGGTCCTCGGTGGCGAGCGCGGTGCCGAAGGCGGCCCGCTGCCAGTCGTCCAGCGGCTCGACGGGGTTGCCGCGGGCCCGGCCCGTACGCGGGGCGCGGGTCCCGGCCAGCACCGACAGCAGCATGGGATTGCGGGCGGTGCCCTCCCGCAGGGCGCCAAGGGCCTCGGAACGGCGTTTGTGGACGGTGCTGTTGGCGACCCGTTCCAGCTCCCCCTGTTGGGGCACCAGAGCCCAGTCGACGGCACGGTCGAAGGCCACCGTGACCCGCGCGTCGGGGCCGACGGCCACCACCTGACCGCGCAGCTGCGGCCGACCACGCACCTGCACCACCTCGTCGGGCACGGGCGCGCCCCGGCCGTGCAGGTCGAAGACGTACACCGACCGACTGGTCAGCCGTCGTTCGGCCGCGGGGCTCACGGCTCGGTACACGAACGGCGCAGCGGCGGCCACCTGATCGCGCTGGAGGGCGAACTCCTTGTCGACCACGCGCTGGAGGGTGCCGAGCAGCCGTTGCTCGCTCTCGTCCGGCGGCGAGGCCCCTTTGCGGCGCGCCACCTCCTTGCGCAGTGCCTCCCACTGCTCGGTGAGCGTCTCCCAGTGGGCGTCGGCGTCCTCCGGGAGCGCGCGGGAGGTGTAGCGGGGGATCCAGGCCGTGGGTTTCAGCAACAGGCAGCCCTGGGCCAGGGTGTGGTGGTCCTTGAAGTGCAGCGGCCGCACGTCGATCACCCGGTAGCAGCGGCTCGAACCGGCGCCTGGACGCGCGCCCGAAGGTGTGCCCGTACCGGTGCCGGGTCGGGTGCCGGGTCCCGTGTCGGGATCCAGCACGGCGAGGAAGCCGCGCCCGTACACCAGGAGCCGGCGCCGGCCCCGGCGGTCGTCGAACACGGCCGGTACCGCGCCGCGTTCACGGAACTCCCCGGTCAGATCCTCGACGCTGTGGGGCAGGCGGGTCCGCGTACGGTGCAGACGGCTGAACTCGGCATCCACGGAGTCGGTCGGGACGAGGACCACGGGACCCGGCAGGGCGACGGTACGGGTCAGCATGCCGGTGCGCCTCCGGCCGCCATCCCGGAGGCGTCCGTACGGACATGACGGACCTCGGGCCGCAGATCGGCCGCGCTCCCGCGGAGCCCCTCGGCCAGTTCCGGCCCGGTGGGACGTGCCGACGGGTCCGGATCGAGTGCCGCGGCCAGCACACGCTCCAGGCTCGGGGGCGTGGCCGTCACGTACGCGCGCACGGGCAGGGCGGCTCCGGTGTCCGGCGTCACACCGCTGACCAACCAGTAGACCAGCGAGGCGAGTTGACGGACGTCCGTGGCCGCGCCCACCAGGTGGGAGCGGAAGGTCCCGTGCCACTGCTCGGGAGCGCGGTGCGCCGCGGGCCCCTCACCGGGAACCGCCGGCCGGAACGCCAGCCCGAGGTCTCTCAGGCGCAGGGTGGCACCGTCGACGAGCAGCACCGCGTCCGGCTCCAGGCAGCGGTGGGCGAACCCCGCGCCGTGCAGGACGTCGAGGGTGTCCGCCAGGTCGGCGAAGGCGGGCAGGACGCGGTACAGGACACTCCCGGGAAGCGGATCCGACCGCCCGTACGCCTCGGTGAGGGTCGGCGCCGCCCCGATCGCCTTGCGTCCGGCGACCGGCCAGGGCAGCGACAGGAGCGCGCCGCGCGGCCCCAGGGCGCGGTGGACGCCGGCCGCGGGCAGTCCGGGCCGCGGGGCCAGTTCGCCGAGCAGGTCGTGCTCCTGGCGCAGGGCGGACAGCGCCGCCCGCGCGGACTCGCTGTGACCGTCCAGGACGTCGACGCGGCGGAGCCAGACGAATCGCTGCCGGCCGCGTGCCTCGGCGGGGCCCACCCGCAGGGCGCGGGCGCGGAACTCCTGGACCGGGCCGTCGGCGGGGGAGCGGTACGCGGGCCCCTCGTCCTGCAACAGGTAGTCGGCCCCGGCCACGTCCACGACCTCACCGGGGGACCAGGTGTCCCGGCGCGGCGGTCGGGGTGCCCGATGGGCGGGGCGGGGGACGGCGGGGCGGACGGTAGCGGCGTCCGGTGGGGCGTGGTCCCGCCCGGGACCCTGGCCGTCCAGCTCCCGGATCATGCCGATCGCGAACGCCGCGGCATGCCGCGCTGCCGTGGTCTGGCCACCGCGCCGGTCCGCGAGGTGCTTGCGCCCGTCCGCCTTGTCGCTGATGCCGCGGACGGTCACGGGACAGGCCCCGGCCATCTGCACCGCCCGCGCCATCCCGGCGCTCTCCATCTCGATGGCGACGGCGTCCTCGTAGTGATCGCGGAGCTGGTCGCGCAGTGTGGCGGAGGCACTGTTCAGCACGACCTCGCCGGCGGCCACCGGTTTGAGGTGGACCTCGGGTGCCGGTGTGCCCAGGGCCCCGGCCCAGTCGCCCCGGCGGGTCTCCACGGCGAGTTGGCTCAGGTCGTGGGCCAACGGCCAGGCCTCCGGCCGTGCCCGGAAGCCCCCGTCCTCCTCCTTGCCGCCGTGGATGGCGTACACCTTGGTGGCCACCACGACGTCCCCCAGCGCGATGCTGTTCTTGAGGGCGCCTGCCACCCCGACGAACATCACCATCCGCGGTCCGAACAGTTGCACCGCCTTGGCCGCCACGACGGCGGCGCCGTGGTTCCCCGGTCCGATCTCCGCGAGGGCCACCTGCCAGGGAGTGCCGTCGACCCAGCCCATCCGGTAGGCCGTGCCGATGTCGTCCTTCGGCCCCCTGCGGCACCCGCCCAACTGGCTCTCCACCGCTTTGAATTCCACGTCCAGCGCGGTGAGCACCACGACGGTCCCGCCCTTGTGAACTGACGTTCGCGAATCTCGCACTGTTCCCCCCGGTGCTTTTCCGTCGAAAGCACGGTCACTTTATCGACGGCCGGGGAGGGGCAGGGCGGAATTCTCTTAACGTGCCGTTTCGCGCGTTGAGCAGACGGGGTTCTCGATGTTGCAGGTGATCTCCGGTCGCCTGCCGCAACGTTGACGCCGCTCGATTAGGCTCGCTGCGCGGCCAAGGTCCTTGCTGGTGACGGCTGGATATCCAGGAGCCAAGTCTTCAGGATCTGCGGCGGCCTTGACGTCGAGCTGGGTGTGTTCCATACCCGGCCCTTGGGCAGGCCGTAGCACCTCAGGCAGTTCCTCCCTGCCCGTGTGACGGGTCCGGCGAAGGCGCGGGAGGAACTTGGGGCGCAGCGTGTGCCTGCGGTCCGGACTGCGGGGAAGGGGGGAACGAAACCGACGGCGGGGCGGTCGCCCCGGGCGGGGCCTCGGGAGGTACGGAGGTACGTGCCGGAGGAATCATGTAGAGGCCGTAGGCCAGGACGATCTGGGAACCGGGCAGGGCCACGAACCGCGCCGGGTGATGGTGCCGGCCCTGTCCAGGAACGGTCACGGCGAGCGGCCCCTGAAGGACGAGGTCACCTTCACCGAGCGACTCCCGCTCACCGTCCAGGCTGAGCAGGAATCCCTCCCACAACCGGCCGTCGGCCAACTGGACAGCCAGCCACAGGGAGTGCCCCGCTGGTGTCATCCCCACGACCCTGCGCATCGGGGAGGTAGGGGTGTGGCGCACCTCCGGGTGCCCGCGGCGAGCAACAGCGAAAGCCGCGGTCAGCGCACACAACACGCTGACCGCGAAGGCAAGGACGGCGGACCAGACGGCCTGCCAAGGATGGCGGATCAGATAGCCAGTGCCCTCCAGCAGGCCTTCCAGCGGTAGCAGTGCGGGCCAGTACGGGGCCAGCAGCAACACTGCCAGCGCGGCCACGGCGCTGCCCAGGGCCCCCACACAGACCAGGTCCACGAGTTCGAGGAGCGAACTGCGTCGGCGTCGGGGGCGCCGAACCTCCACGATGCGGACGTAGAGGTATCCGGGTGCGGCAGACACGAGCAGTACAACCAAGGCGAGCATGCTGGACGGCATCGTTGGAGAACCCCACCCTTTTCGCTCGTTCTGCCCCTGTGTCAATCTCGCGGGCCAGCACCTACGGGCCGGTCGCAGCGGCCGGCCCGTGTATCAGCCTCTCCCGTCGGAGGCGTTCGAATCACTTGCCCCGGTGGGCAGCGCCGTCCCGTGGCCTTCGGATGCGGGCTGCCGCAGAAGTGCCGCGTCGGGCGTCGCGAACGGATCGGGAACCTCGCCATTTCCCGGATCACCCACCACCGGCAGATCGACGCCTCTTGGGTCCGTCCTGGTCTGGTCGTTGAGTTCATAGCGCTGCACAAGGCGCTGGAGATCTTCGTGGCTGTCGACGATCCCCTCAAGCTGCTCGTCGAAGTCTTCGTCGTCGAGGTCGCCGGAGCCACCATAGAACTCGGCTAGAGCGGCACGGGTTTCACCAGAGAGTTCAGGCCACCCAAGGCCGTGAACGGCGGCTCGGACCTGCGCGTCGCTGACGGTGCGCGACGGTCCGGGAAAGATCAGATCCCGGGCATCGAAAGGGTTGGGACACACGGCTGCTTGCACCTCCGGGTGGGACTGGATCAGCACGTCCGGTCATCGTGTCAGCGTTGGTGCCGGCAAGAAGCGCCTTTTCCGTACGAACCCGTTCATCGGTATGTAACGTGAAAGACGAACTTGGGTCCCGCCTTGGCCATCGCCAGGTGAAGGCGGGTCTTGGCCAGGGCGGGGAGCACAGTGATCGGGTACACCAGGCCTTGTGAGTACCGGGACTTCACAGTTCGTCTGGTGAAGAGGGACGACGCGGCGTCGGTCCGCTTCGACGTCTGCGCAGTGGAGCACGGAACGTGGGTGAGGGACCAGTCCGTTTCTGTCGTCGACGCACAGAGTCTCGCTGCGGATTTCACCCGCCTGGCGTCCACGGAGTCCACCATCGCGCTTCGCATGGGCCGGGCGCTGCTTCCGGGGGCGGTCGGTGACCTCTTCCGATCAGCCCTGTCAGACGCCGGGCAGGGAAGCGACGGGATCCGGTTGTGCATCGAGACCGATGACGCGGAACTGGCCGCGGTGCCCTGGGAGGTGAGCCGCGTGGACCTGAACGGCGGGGGCGGCATCAAGGACCGTGAGTTCCTGTTCCGGCACTCTGCGCTTTCCGTTGTCAGGCGCCCCGTCCCGAGATCCCGGCCACCGCAGGCCGGGCCGCCCTCCGACCCGGTCGGCACCGTAATCCTGTGCACTGCGCTGGACATCTCCGACCCGGAGAACCGATACGGGCTTCCCGTGCGCAGCGCGAACGCCCCGAAGCATCTTTCGCGGCAGAGCCTTGAGGATGTGGCCAAGAAGATCGACGCTCGTGGCCACGAGGTCGTGGTATCGGCCGACCCCATCAAGAACGACACCCTCTGCGACGAACTCCGTCCGCCTGCCACGGTGTTCTGCTTCGGGGGCCACGGGACGACCGGCGGCATCGTGATCGCCGGTGCGCGGGGCCGCGAGAATCCGACAGTGATGCCTCCCGATGACCTAGCCCCGTTGCTTCGTGACGCAGGCGTACAGATCGCCCTGCTCGCCGCCTGCGACACCGCCACCGAACAGGGCGTGAGCCGCGAGGGTGCCTATAACGGCTGGAACAGCGTGGCAGGGGCACTCGTCGACGGCGGAGTGCCCTGGGTCATTGGAATCCGTGGCCCGGTGGCCGACAGCGTGGCGGCAGATCTGACCAGGGAGTTCCTGCTCGGACTGAGTGAAGGGGAATCGGTGGAGAACGCGTTGGCTCGTGCCCGGGGCGGTATCACGACTGGTGGATGGCTTCCCGTTCTCTACACCTCCGAATGCCCTCCCCACGTTCGAATCCGACCGCGAGCACCTGCTGCCGGGTCACCTGAACTGAGGGCCTTCCCCGTACGGATCGAGGAGGAGAGAGATCTGTTCTCCTGGGACAGCCGACCGTACCGACTCGACGTGTTGTGGGGGCTCGACAGAGGTCCGTTCCGCGGCGTGCTGGCCGATCGCCCCGGAACCGACCTCGTCAGTGAACTCCAGAACATCGAGTACGGCCCGCTCAGAGCGGTCACGAGACCGCTGGGACGCTCGGCGGCCGTCGGGGAACACAGCGCTCCCAACGAGCGGGCGTTGGTACGACGGCAGTGGTACGGGGTGCGGTGCGAGAGTGGTGAGCAGCCGCGGTCCGTCGGGAGTCTGGCGCGCATGGTGACCAGTCGGTACGACTGGTCGTGGCACCTCAAGCACGACCCCGACGGCTCCTCGCTGGGGTTCGTGGTGTCCCACGAGGCGACGGGCTCCGGAGCGGGCGCCGGCCGTCACAGCGAACTCCGAGACGAGGCGAGCGACGTCCGTACCGCTGTCGACCTCGTGCGGGCCATCGGTGCGCTGCTGCCTGCGGCGGCGGCCGTACTGCATGTCACGGGAGCCGACGAGGACGCCGTTCTTCGAGCCGCGGCGGAGGCCGGCCGCATGGTGCGGTTGATGTACACCGATGTGTCTGTCCAGCCCACGGTGCTGAAGCGCGTCGGGCGCAGGGACGTCGGACGGCCTTCGGCGGCACCGGGACCGCGGGACAGCCGCCCGCACCGGTTCGCTGGGACGTCGAGCCCCGACGATCCGTTCGACGAAATGCTGGAGCAGGAGGCATCCGGGCAACCCGAGGACCCACGAGAGGCCCAGGCGAGAGAGAAGGTGGAGAAGCTGGCCGCAAAGCGGATGTCCACACGGGACGAAGCCGGTTGGCTGGCGAAGTACTTCCACAAGGGGCCACCGGCCGATGTCGAGGCATTGGTGCGGGTCCTCGCACGGGACGACCGGGACGGCGAGGCGCGCTACGCCTCCCTGGCCGCGGCTGCTGTCCGCGACGACCATCTGGACATCTGGCTGGATGCAGCGGAAGGACTCCGCACCGCCTCCGGTGGTCCCGCCAGGGCGGCCCGACCGATCAACCCCCTTCGGCTTCCCCTCGACCTCTTCCCCGAGTCCGTCCGGACCCGGGTGGCCCTCGGCCTGCTCCGACGTGATCCCGACCCCGCGCGGGCCGTGCCCCACCCGGACTGGGACTTCCTGGTCGCCCCCGACCTGCGTCTGGTCCTCAGCTACCTGCGCTCCGCTCCCGGCGAACAGGCCGACGCCATCCGAAATGAAGCCGATCTGAGATTCCTGCTCCGCCTAGACACACTTGCAGCGGCGGCGACCGCGCTGCGGACCGGCATTGGTTCAACGATCCCCATCGACCGGCTGACCCTCGCGGAGGAGCTGACCCCCGCAGGCTGGGCGGCTCTCGCGACCCGTCCTCTGGAGGAGGCATCCGCGCGGCAGCTGCTCCAGGAGGCGGGGTGGAGGCGCCGCGCCATCGGCTTCCACAAGCAACGAGCCGAACACGAAGGTGATTTGGTCTCCGCCGGAGCGGACCTTCGCGCACTCTTCGTGCCGGGCCGCCCTCTGTTCGCCCCTGTCTGACATGGTCCTCACCATCCAGCCACTGCCCTTGCCGCCCTTGCCGTCCCCGTGACGGAAGACGAGGAGAGTCCGTGCTCGCCGCCTGGTATTTCTGTTCCTCCGTAGGTCTCACCATCCGGCAGAGCGCCGACTACCTGGAGATCCTCGAGATCCTGCGATCGCCGAAGAGCGACTCCGAGCAGCTGACAGCCGCTGTGGAGAAGTTGGCGGACTGCGAGCACGCCGTGAGACTTCACGGACTCAGGTATGTCCTCTCGGCAGCCCAGCGCGAAGCCTTCATGAACATTGCCACGCTCTCCGCTGCGACCGAACTCTTCAACGGGCTCGTCGAATGGGCCGCTCCTGCCAACCGGCGTGACCGGAAGGCACTTGGCGCACTGCTGGTCGATTCCCTGAGCATCCCCCGTCCGTCCGGATACTCCAAACGGGTATCCGAAGCACTCCGTGCGTGCAAGGGGCGAGCCGCCGCGACGCGTACGGAGACGACGCCCTATCAGGACATCGGCGACAGCGCGCACGAGATTCTCGCGCTCACGCTGTTGGCGTTCGCGGCGGAAGTCGAACCGGCGGACGCCTCGGCGGACTGCGTGGGAGACGACCGCCCCGAGGTCGTGGCGGATGCCCTGGCCAACCGCCTGGGACGACTTCCCCTAATGCTGGCAGCCGGCGCCCTGCTGTCCGTCTCTCCCCAAGAGGCGGGTGACGAGGTTCGAGCGGCCCTCCGACGCGCCGGAGGGAACTCAGCCGATCTTGAACCCGATCTACTGACCGCCACCGCCCGATCGTGGTTTGTCCCATCCGCCGACAACCAGAACGACTTCGCGAGGCGGATCGAGAACGAACTGGCGACCGGGCTGCTGCTCCGTGGCTGGGCGGGGGAGCCCTCCAGAGAGCGGCGACAGACCATGTCGAACCTGCTCGGCGACACCTCGAAGGACATCCCCGAACTTCATGTGCGTACCGCCCTGTGGCAACTGGTCCTCTGGGAATGGTTCGCCGAGAGCGCGTCGGCGCCGGCTCTTGAAGCGGCGGCACGCTGGTGGGGCGCACCCGCCAGGCACGAGAAGAGAACCCTGCCCGATGACGCGCTCGCCGTCCTGCCCTCCGCCGGGGCGACCGACTCCGAGCGTCAGGCAGCCATCGACTGGATCAGCGCGACGGTGCGGAAGGACTACCCGCACGACAGCACGCCCTCGGTCACCAGCTACGACGATCCGAGCGGCGCTCCTCCGTACACGGTGTGTTCTCCGTGGCTGTGGCGGAACGGGAATCACTTCTACGTCAGCCGGGAGACATCGAGGCCGGACGAGAGGGGGTTCAGCCGGTCGTGGTACAAGGGCTGGAACGCTTTCGACGTGCTGCGCGTCGCAGCTCTCGTCCCGGTGGCCGTAGGGCTGCTGCGGGAAGCCGGTGTGCCCACCCTGGCACTCGACGGGCGGCGTACGACCGACCCGGCCGTGGCCTTCCTGTTCCACGCCAAGGACGTGTTCACCGACAAGCCCTGCATCTCCTTTCTCAAGGCCCTGTCGACCCAGTCACGCCCGGACAACCTGACTGTGGACACGCGCGTCGCGGCGCTCGTCTGGCATGCGGATCGCACGTTGGGACGAGCCGGGCGTGGCCTCTACGCTGAAATCCCCGTCGCCCTGTTCGCGGACTTCCTGATCAGCGGGCCCGGCGCCATGAACGGACCGCCGGAGCTGACGGCTCGGCAACCGAAGCCCAGCCGGCCTCAGCAGCAGAGGAAGAAGCAGAAGGAGCAGTGGTATCTGCTCTTCTCACGTCCTGCTCTCAACGGTGCCCGGGACTGGATCCACGAGTCCTCGGCCGCTGCCCGGCACACCGGAACCGACGCGGCTGACGGACCGGGCTGGTTCGACGGCAGTGCTTCCCACGCGCGCAGGGTGTTGATGACGGCAGCCGAGCGGCTTCTCGTGCTTGACAGGGACGAACACGAGAAGGAGGTGAACAAAGACAGAGAAAGAGGCAAAAAGACGCCGCCGATCAAACACGGCTCCACAAAACCGTTCGTGCGCGCGCTACGAGAGCACTTCACGTCGAAGGCCGTCCCGACCACCTTCGACGAGATCGATCGGGACTGGATGTCCCGGCTGTCGAGACATGTCGATGAGACGGGTACGCCGGTGATGCCGGGCTTGGAAACGAATGACCTGCTCGTGGCCGACCCCTATCCGGCTGCCGAATGGCAGCGCCTGCAGGAGTCGATCGAACGGCTCGTACCCGACCCCTATGACCCGGAGACATGGCGACACCACGCTGCGCCGTTCGAGGAGCTCTTCGCCGCGGTCGGCCCCGCGCCGCTGACGGTTCAGACACTCAGGGTGGCCGCTCTGCTGAACGCGGAGGACCCGGCCGCGATCCGTGACGGTGAGAAGTGGATTAGCTCGTGGCGGCGGCTGATGTCCGGCGTCAATGACAGAAGGCACCTGGGCCGTTTCATCCGTGGCGTGGCACTCGACATGTTTGCGACACCGGATCGAGGCGTGGACGCCCAGGACCGTGTCCGTGGAGTCCTGGAGGTGGTCGTCGACAGCATCGTGGCCTTCAGCGCGGACGCACCGCGCTACTACCAACGCCTTCTGGGAGCTGAGGCGTTGCGCCCCGAGGGTGACGGGGCACGTCCACTGCCGCCTGAGGGCATGAACCGGCTCCGGGTACGGGCACTCGAAGCAGTGCGCCGCCGCCAGTGGCACACGCAACGGGCCCCGGAGCCGACCACGGCTCCCTGGGAGGCCCTCGGTAAACGACGTGCACGTGCCGAGATCGACGCGCAGATCCGCGCGTTCGTCGCCGTGGCGGCCATCGAAAAACTTACCTCCAGCCCCCGCCAGACCCTGGGCAGGACCTTCCTCAGAGCCTGGGAGCAGCAGGCTCTGAGCCTGCCGGGCCGGCGGACCGACACCGAGAAGGACCACAGACTGGTCGTCGCGCAGGGATTCCGGCATCGAACAGGGGAGTCGTGGTCGGATCTCGGGCCTTGGCAGGCCGGGCGAGGAAAGAACGGCACCAAGGCCGATGATCTCGGCCCGCTGTCGCCGGAAGAACGACATCGGCTGCTTGAGCAGTGGCGGACGAAACCAGCGCCCCGGAGCGTGTTCGGTATGGTCTGCTCGCTCGGCCGTTCGGATGCCGGAGCACGAATCAACTGGGGCACGGGTATACCTCTGAGTGCCGCCGTCGAGGGAAGCCTCGCCGTCGGGGACCCATGTGTCGTGCAGGTGGTTTGGGACGAACCTCTGCAGGTCTGGCGGCAGGCCAACGGTGACACGGCCTACCGGGCGGGGCGCGCGGATCCGCGCGACGGCGAGGTCCGCGAGGCCCGGGTGGAGTACGACAACGGCGCACTCCGAGTGACGGTGGACGGGGTAGCCGGCAACGTGCTCGACAAGGACCCGCACACCGCCCTGCACTGGGAACTCGACCTCTCACAGGTGGTGGCAGTGCGGGACCCGCTGCCTTCCTCCTCCACTGTCACCCCCGCACGTTGGGCCGCGGCGGTACAGCGGTGGCTGCCGGTCGACCGGACGCTGACCGAACTCGTCGCGGACGACCTGCCGTACGAGGGGCCGGACGGCACGCGGGCGACGGTGCTGGTGTACGCGGGCCAGGGAGGGGCGGACCGACCCGAGGAGTGCGGAGCATGGCGCTTCTCGACCGACGCAGGACGCACGTACCTGCTTTGGCCGCAGGACTGGCAGGACCCACAGCGATTGGTGGAGAAACTGACTCCTCCGATGCGAGGCGCGGACACCGCCGCCGGGGGCGACGGGGCGGGGCGGGTCGAGGAACCGGCGCAGGGAATGCTCGTCTACGCGGGCTTAGGCAAGGGGCTGGCCAATCCACGGCTGGAATTGCTCCCGGATCCGCCCCGGGGGGCGGACGCCAAGTGGCCGGCCCTTGCTTCGGGCGACTCCAGGGACACCCGCAACGTGGATTGGCTGAGGCTCTTCGAAGATCCTGAAGCGCGGCCGTGGCGGGCCTTGATGGGTGAGGGCACCTGGAAGGTCAGAGTCGACGACCTTCCCGGCTATCCGAAGGACGCGTGTTTCCCGCCCGAGGTGGATGTCGAGGGTGTGGAGGCCGGCGAAGGTGCTGCTCGGCCGTTCGAGCCGGTTCCCTGGAACGAGGTGTCTGCTCGCCGGGCAACGGTGACTGGGCGGCTCCTGCGTGTGCAACGACTGAGTGACGCCCATGACGACCCCGCCGGCGAACGCTTTGATGAGTTCTGGCGGGTCGGCCCGCAGGACGTCTTCCCGGTTCAGTCGATGTGCAGCCCGGGACTTAAGACGGGCGGAACGATCAGCGCCTCGGCCGGTGAGGGCTTCCCGGTCCAGTTGGAGCGCGCTGGTCTGCTCTTCGAGGAATTGCCTGGTGACGGCCTGGAGGTGCGGATCAAGAGGGTTTCCGTCTCGCGCAGGCCCCAGGAGCCGGCCTCCACGCCGGTCCCGGACCGGGACCTGCGCGCACTGTTCGGCGCGACGACCCTTGCGGGCGTTGAGCTGGAAGGGGTCGTTGTCGAGTTGATCCGGAGGCCCGACGGCAGGATCGACTCCTACGGGGTATGGCTACGTGCGCGGGGCGACGTACCGCGTCGCTGCTCGGTGCCCGCAGGTGCGTTCTGCCACCCCGTCTTTGAGACCGGCGCGACGTTCTTGGGCACGTCCATCGATCAGGGCTGGCACTTCACGCCGCGGCGCGTGTACGGGGTTCCCCTTTACCGGGTCAGCCAGGAACCACACCCCACGGCACCTTCCGGCGGGAACTGGCAGTCGATGGGCCTTGTCGACCGCGGCGGCGACCGGGAGTCCATGCTGTACGCCCGGCCCGGCAGCGCCGACGTCGTCATCGCCCCGTCTCCACCCGAGCATTCACCGGTTCGGGGCACGCTGCGGGCCTTCCTGGGTACGGAGTCCGGCCGATCTGACGGGGTTCTGGCACTGGCCGTGATCGGCGCATCCAACGTGGTGGGCACCCTGCCCAGGGTGCCGGACGGGAAGGGTGTGACGGCAGGGCGGGTTCCCGTGACGGGTACGCATTTCGAGATCGTCTCCACCCGTCCCGCACCCGGACCGAAGGGTGTGGAACTGATCGGACTCCGGCGGAGTTTCGATGTTGGCCCACTGACCGGAGCCACCGCAGGGAGGACCCCCGGTCGGCCGCGGAACCGGGAGCAGGAGTGGCGAGCCGCGATCGAGGCCGGGGAGCCTGTGACCGAGACGGGCAGCCTTGAGAACGGTCAGTTCCGTGTGTCCGGTCACCGTATTCCGGTGCACCCGGACGACGGTCCCTTCGTCGATGCCGTCAGCTACTCGACCGACGGTGTCAGGGCACTGATCGTCGAGCACGAGGGTGGGCTGAGAGCCTCGACACGCCTCGCGCCACCACTCGACGTTGCCGAGTTCGCCGATCACTTCGAGGGGACGGCGACTCGCAAGGGCCGGAGTACGTGCTACCTGCGCCCCTGGCTCCACTACGTGGGTGCCATGGAGGAGAACGGGGAGAACAAGTGGCGGTTCGAGTGGGGTCTGGGCCACACGGTCGTGCTAGGGCACGACGAAGTCACCTACGAGGGAAAACCTTGCGGTGAGGAGTTTCCCCTCTTCCACGGTGACCGGTTGAAGCGCGTGACGTTCGACAGGGACGCCGGGACAGGTCGTGTCACGGTGGACTTCGGGCAGGGGGACATCGGTATCCAGGCGGGAACGCGTGCCGCCCGTGAGGCGGCGGACCACGGTCTCGTTCACCAGATCACCGTCATCGCCGATCCCGGTTCGGGCACGGTGCGAGTCGAGCGAGTGAGGCTGACACGGCTCGGCTCACGGCCCGACAGCGACCAGTTCGAGGACCGGCGGATCGCCGCGCGGCTCGCCCCGGACGACGTCTCCCGGGTGCTGCGCTTACTCGGGGACAGTGCCGCCGCGACGGAGTTGTGCGTGCTGGCCCGCTTCGAACACGGCGCGTACTTCCCCAGCGAGGGCAGAAAGCGGGTCTTCCATTACGTGGAACCCAGATTCGCGGGGCCCGAGAACGCCGGGGGCCACTCAAACAGCCGCCTGTTCATGGTTGCCGACCGGATTGAACACGACGCCGAAGGGCTCTGCCTCACCCTGAAACTTCCCGGCTCGGTACGACAGCCTCCAGGCGCCGAGCCTCTGACCGTGCGTGTCAGCCCGCGCGACTTCTCCGTACGGCCCTACCTGCTCCGCCGGATCTACAACGACAAGCTCGACAACGAGAGCGACAGGGCCCTCCGGTACAGCGGGGACGTCTTCCTGGTCGAGGTGAGCTGGGACGAGGGGGCCGGTACCTGGCGGGGCAAACTGACCTCCGCACCCGCCAGGGACCCGCGGACCCTCGTCAGCGCCGTGAAGCTGGCGGGCTCGGTGCTCGCCGTGGTCGCCGACCAGGGACAGACAAAGGTCGAGGTAGTGCCCGGCGTCGTCTTCCGACTGCCGCCGAAGTCCAGGAAGTTCGCGCGCCGGGGCGCGATCGTGCGGCTGACCACGCGGGACAGTGAATTGCTCGTGCACGAGGCACAGCGCCCGGACCACACCTTCGTCCTGAGCGGGCGTGCGGCGCTCGTGCGCGCCACGGCCACACATTCGGTCTCCGCCGGTGACGGCTGCACCGTCGACGGCCTGCCCTCCCTCGACTTCCGCGTCCTGGGAGACCTCGCGGGCCGCCTGCGACGGAAGGCGCCGAATCCCCAAATCGCCGTCCTGGTCTCCCGCAGGAACGGCGTGCAAGCCGTGTCCCCCGATGGGAGATCCGCCGCCGGCGTTCGGGTATCGGCCGCGACGGTCGACACCCGAAGCCCTGAGGCGGCCCTGAGGCCCCTGCCCATCCAGGGAAACAACGCTCTGGGGCCGTTCCCCGTCCCTTGGGCACAGCTCGGTTTCGCCGACGGCACGGCTGATGAGATGCGCAAGCGATGGGGGCAGCGGGAACAGTACGAGGACACGGAGACCAGTGGGACACACCAAGGTCGGGCTTCCCGCGCACCGTGGACTCCGGCCCTGTTCCACCAAGAGGGCGGCCACCCCTGGACGCTGCGCTACCCATCCGAACGCCTGAAGGACTTCGTGCTGCCGGCCACCACGCTGACGGAGTCACCACGGGGGACCGGTGGTCCTACTTGGTACACCGTGGCCGGACCGGCCCGGAACAGGCACGGCACGGCCATCGGTCTGTACCTGGAGTTGGCGCCCGGCCGGATCATCGAGGTGAACCGTCATCTGGTTACGGGACCGACCGACCACCCGATGGACGATCTGGCGTGGGACCGGTTCGGCCAAGGGGACGAGGTATGCCTGGAAGTCGTCCGGGGCGGGCGGGCCGCACCCCGCCGCCTTCGGCTGCTCGACTGGCGGCCCGGCGCCCGCGGCGCATGGTCCGCCGGTCAGAAGAGCAGGGTATGGCTACCCGTCGGCCGGATCAGCGGCCAGGACGGGGTCGCACTGGGCGCCGGTCACTTTGGCTGTTCCTACCCTCTGGCCGACACGGCCACCTGCTTTGAACCCGGAGGCATGCTGCACGAAGCCAAGTGCGTGGTCTTGGACTGCGCCACCAACACGCTCGCCCCCGCCGCGGACACCGGCCCGGAAACCGGAGACTGCGCCCTGCTGGGCCTGCACGTGGATGGCACGCCGACGCTCCTGGGATTGCCGCACCGGCACGTCGAGTTGAGTGTGGCAGCAGAGGGGTGGCCGGGCAGCGAGTGGCTGTCACGCCTCCTCGGTGAGGAACCATGCGCGTTGCTGGAGCAGATCGGCGCACTGCCAGTGACCGTCGAGCACTGGGGCGAAGACTCAGTGACGGTGTCGCGGAGGCTCCAGCCGGACGGGACGATGCCGGAACGGGCAACGATGCACTGCTCCGCGCTCGCCGCGGTTGACGGCGGGCTGGTCGTCCGTATGGGCGGAGCACTCCACGTGCTGTCCATGAGCACTGTGGTTCCGGGGCTGCCCGAGGAATCGGCCGTGGAGGCTGCCCTGTTCCTCTGCCGTCAACCGGCGGGTCGTCTGTGGTGTCGTACTGCCTCCTCCGAGCACGGCGCGGAGCCGGACTCCGGCCCAGTACTGCACGTCGGTCTGAGGAGATTCTCTTCACCGTCGCCCTTCTCCGACGAGGTACAGGTCATGTGCCGAGGGGTACTGGGACCGGAGGACCGCCCGAGCGGTCTGCTTCTGGAGGCGGAACACGATCGCCGCTGGCATTGGATGCCCGCAGAACGGGCATCGTGGCTGATGGACCCGAGGGCCGAGGAACTGCGCGACGCGTTCGGCGAGGGCGACACGGGAGTGACGACGCGCGTTCGCCTCTTGGAAGACGGCACAGTGTCGGCGCTGGAGGTGCGTGATGTGGAGCGGACCCGACGCGGTCTGCACCTGGGGGCACGGCTCAGGGTCACCCCGGTCGTGGAGCGGAAACTGCCCCCTAGGGACGGCCTGCAACCGATGGTGGCGCGCATTCTGCCCACCGAGGTTCTGGTGCAGCTTCGTGCCGTGCGTATGAAGGGCGGAGTCCGAACAGGAGAGTCGATCAACTGCGAGGTGGAACAGCTGGACACCGTGTCCAGCCAGGGCGTGGTCGGATTCGTGACGGTCGGTCGCCGACGACACCGAGTCGACCTGCCGCAGCGCCTCGCCGAGAAGTTCGCCAGGGACGCGGCCGAACGGCAGAGCTCGCTCCGCGAAGCGTGGCTCAGTCGGCCGCCGGCAACTGTCGGCGAAAAGGTCGTGTCCGCCGCCCACCGATCGACGACGCAGAACGAGCCGCTTACGCCCGAGACCGATGACGCGTTGAAGCGCTGGCTGGCTGATCACGGGACGAGCGCGTTCCACCTGACATCCGATCAGGAGGCATTCGCCGGGCATCTGGATCTGGAGCTCACGGAAGTCCTGGCTGTGACGTTGCTGCTGGAGAGACACGGCCGATCCAGTCCCCTGCATGCGCGGGGCGCGGTTCTGCTCGCTCACCAGCTGGGACTGCGCGCGACGCGATCCCTCCATGTGGAGCCACTGGTGCGTTCCTGGGCCTCACTGGACAGGGTGAGCAGAGACCCACGCCTGGCGCGACTGCAGTTCCCCGCCGAAATGGACGACGACCAGTTGCACACGGCTCGTTCCTACGGAAATGGGGTGCTGGGCCAGACCGACGGCCGCGCAGGCGAACACAGGGACGCGCCTGTCGCCCGCGCCGTGCTCGCCGCGGTGGGGGCTCTCCCGCCGGGCGAGGACCTGGCGGGAGGTGCCGATCTCCTGTCCCGGCTCGGAGCCCTTGGCCGGTCCCTTCACCCGCCGGAGGGCGAGGCGACTGCCCAGGCCAAACTCGACACGGAGCAGTACCTGCTGTTGCACACCACCCTGCTGGGCGCGCTGGAGACCCCGATACCACTCCTGCCTCTCCCCTGTCCCGCGCCGTCGCCACAGCGACGGCTCGCCGGGCTTGTCCTTGCCGAAATCAACAGATGACCAGATGGGAACGATCCTCGTGGCCCTCCCGTGCGTGCACATGATGTCCGCGTCTTCTCGCGGAGGGCCGGACGCTGTAAGGGGTTTGATCACGTGGGGTGCCAGGGTGCTCTCAGTCTCGCCACCTGGGCGCTGGGCGAGATCCTGCTGAAGGCGCGGGCGCTCGGTCTGGACCGGGTTCTCGGCACCTGCGACGACGCCAACACCGCGTCGGCGCGGACCGTCGAACGCAACAGCGGCGTGCTCGAAGACGTCCGCCGTGTCGATGGCGGGCTCAAGCGCCGCTACCGGGATTCATTCGCAGTGTTCCGGCCTTCGGGACTCTGCTGAGGAATGCGTGATTCGAGCTGGGCTGGGTCGGTGATTCTCGTTGTGGTTGTGGTTGTGGTTGTGGTTGTGGTTGTGGTTGTGGTTGTGGGCGGGCCGAGAAGGATGTCGCTGGAGTCGCGGGTTGATCAGGGGGTGCCGGAGCTGACAGCCCGGGTGGTGCGGGCAGCGTTCCCGAAGGGAACGCTCGCGGTGCGGATCCGGGAGGCGTTGGGCCCGCTGTTTGAGGATGAGGCATTCGCCGGGGCATTCGCTGCTCGGGGACGTCCGGCTGTCTCGCCTGGGGCGTTGGCTTTGGTGTCGGTGTTGCAGTACGCGGAGGGGCTGACCGACCGGCAGGCCGCCGACCAGGTGCGAGCCCGGATGGACTGGAAGTTTCTGCTCGGCCTGGAACTGGATGATCCAGGGTTTGATGCCTCCGTGCTGAGCCTGTTCCGCGCCTGTCTCGTCGTGCACGGGCTGGAACAGACGACGCTGGACCTGGTGCTGGAACGCCTGCGCGGGATGGGCTTGTTGCAGGCCGTCGGCCGGCAGCGGACCGGCTCCACGCATGTGCTGGCGGCCGTGCGGACGCTGAACAGGATGGAGTTCGCTGGCGAGACGCTGAGGGCAGCGCTGGAGGCGCTGGCGGTCGTGGCTCCGAGGTGGCTGTCCGATGTGGTCACGGCCGAGTGGGCCGAGCGCTACGGGCCGCGCGTGGACGACTACCGTTTCCCAAGGGGTGAGGAGGTGCGCGAGATCGAAGCGGTTCAGGTCCTGCGAGTCTCCTGGGTCCAGCAGTACCACCGTGACGAGAAGGGGGTGCGCTGGCGGGAGAGCAAGGATCTCACGCCGGTTTATCACCGGTTGTGCTCGCCCTATGACACTGATGACCGATACGGAACCAAGCGTGGCTCCGGCTGGACCGGCTACAAGGTGCATCTGACCGAGACCTGCGAGCCGGATGCACCCCATGTGATCACGCAGGTGGCCACCACCGACGCCGTTGTGGCCGACACAGAGATGACTGACCCGGTCCACCAGGCCCTTGCGGGAAGGGAGTTGCTTCCCAACGTGCATGTTGTGCATGCCGGCTGTACCACTGCTGCTCTGTTCCTGGCCGCGACCGAGGGGGGTAGGGAACTGCTCGGCCCAGCCCCACACGACAGCAGCCGTCAGTCCCGAGAGGACCAGGGCTTCTCCCGCGCTGATTTCAGCATCGACTGGAGTCGCGAGAGCGCTGTTTGTCCAGGTGGGCACCGAAGTTTCGAGTGGTGGAAGCAGAAGCACCACCGCAACGGCACTCCGGTGATCAAGGTGTTCTTCTCTGCCGAGCGCTGCCGCCCCTGTCCGAAGCAGACGTCGTGCACCAAGCCCCCGTCCGGTCGCCGCGGCTGCGGCATCACCTTCCTGCCACGAGAACAGCACGAGGCCCTCGAAGCCGTCCGCCAGACCCAGCAGACCGACGAGTGGAAGGACCGATACGCAATCCGGGCCGGAGTCGAAGGCACGATCTCCCGGGCCAGCCGCGTCACCGGCCTCCGCCTCACCCGCTACCGCAACCTCCCCGCCACCCGCCTCGGCCATGTCTTCGCCGCCACCGCACTCAACCTCATCCGCATCGACCGATGGCTGACGGGCGCCCCACTCGGCGCCACCGGCACCTCCCACATCGAAACCCTGAACCTCGCAGCCTGACCACCCGAATCACGCCTTCCTCAGCAGAGTCCTGAAGGCCGGGGGGGTGAAGCGAGTCTGCCGGTGTGACGCGGAGCGTTGCGGGGCTCCCGGCGGAGCTGTGCGCGGCTCACCCCGGCCGGTTCTGCTGCTCGATGTACTGCCTGACCGCGGACAGCGGGGCGCCGCCGACGGTTCCGGCGAAGTAGGAGCCGGACCAGAGTTTGCTGGCCCGCCAGTAGTGGGGCACCAGGTCGGGGAACTCCTGGCGCAGGCGGCGGGAGGAGACGCCCTTGAGGGAGTTGACCAGTTTGGTGACGGCGACCTTGGGCGGGAAGTTCACCAGCAGGTGGACGTGGTTGTCCTCGCCGTTGAACTCCACCAGTTCGCACTCGAAGTCCCCACACACCGCCCGCATGATCTCCTCCATGCGCCGCAGGTGGGCATCGGTGAACACCTTGTGCCGGAACTTGGTCACGAAGACCAAGTGGACATGCATCGCGAACGTACAGTGCCGACCAGTTCTGATCTCCTGCACCTCATCCATAAACCAAGTATGTAGCGTGGCCGGTATGCAGCTTCGGTACAGCTTCCGCCTGTACCCGAACGCCGTCCAGCAGGCCGCGCTGGCGAGGGCGTTCGGGTGCGCCCGCGTCGTGTTCAACGACGCGGTCCGTGCCCGCGAGGACGCCCGAGCGGCCGGGGAGCCTTTCCCGAAGATCGGGGAACTGTCCACACGGCTGATCACCCAGGCCAAGACCACCCCGGAACGCTCCTGGCTGGGCGAGGTCTCCGCCGTGGTGCTCCAGCAGTCCCTGCGGGACGCCAAGACCGCGTACCGCAACTTCTTCGCCTCCCTGGAAGGCACCCGTAAGGGCCCGAGACTGGGAGCACCCCGGTTCAAGTTCCGCAAGGATCACCGGCAGTCGATCCGGTTCACCGCGAACGCCCGCTGGAAGATCACCGCCAGCGGCCGCCTGGACCTGCCGAAGATCGGTACGGTGAAGGTGAAGTGGTCCCGTACCCTGCCCGTCACCCCGTCCTCGGTGACCGTGGTCAAGGATGCGGCGGGACGGTTCTTCGCGTCCTTCGTCATCGACACCGACCCCGCCGCCGACCAGGCCCGGATGCCGCAGACCGAGAACACCATCGGCATCGACCTCGGCCTGACCCACTTCGCCGTTCTGTCCACCGGCGAGAAGATCGACTCCCCGCGCTTTCTGCGGCGCGCGGAGAAGAAGCTGAAGAAGGCCCAGAAGGAGCTGTCCCGCAAAGAGAAGGGATCGAAGAACCGGGCCAAGGCACGGGTGAAGGTCCCCCGGGCCCATGCCAGAGTTGCCGATGCGCGCCGTGAGTTCCACCACCAGCTCTCCACCCGGCTGATCTCCGAGAACCAAGGGATCGCTGTGGAGGACCTGTCGGTGGCGGGACTGGCCCGTACCAGGCTGGCCAAATCCGTGCACGACGCGGGCTGGTCGTCGTTCATCGACATGCTGACCTACAAGGCCGAGCGGTACGGCCGGACTCTGATCAAAATCAGCCGGTTCGAGCCGACCAGCCAGATCTGTTCGACCTGCGGCCACCGCGACGGCCCCAAACCCCTGAGCGTGCGGGAATGGACCTGCAGCGCCTGCGGCACCCTCCATGACCGGGACACCAACGCCGCACTCAACGTGAAGACGGACGCCGGACTGGCGGTGACAGCCTGCGGAGCGCCGGTAAGACCAGGAGCGATCCCGGCACAGCGCGAAGAAACAGGAAGCCACGGATTCCCGACCGGAAACCGTGCCGCCTAGCGGCACGGCAACCCGTCAGGGAAGGCCAGAATCCTCGCCCTTCAGGGCGAGGAGCATGTCAATGGATCACCCTGGCCGACGCCGGTCACCGCGACTGACGCGGCCGCGGCCCCCGTGCGGGAGCCGCGGCCGCTTCGGTGGGCGGGGTTTCTACTCCGTCACGTGGTCGTGGCCGTCGTGGAGGCCGCCGCCGCTGCCGGTGTCGCCGTCCGTCGGGACGGAGACCACCGGTTCGCTGAGCGGGGCCAGGTCGTACGCGTAGTGGCCCACCGCGTCGGCGATGACGTCGATGTTGATGTCGAACGCCCGCATGTTGATGTTGGTGATGTCGTCACCGGGGGCGTGGTAGTTCACGTCGTACGCCACGCCCGCCTGGCCGCCGAACTTCGCGGCCTGCGCCTCGCTCTTGATGCCCTCCGCGCCGGTGAAGGTGCCGCCGGAGGGGATGCCGACCTCGATGAACGGGCCGTAGTCGGAGCGGCCGGTGAAGTCGGTGCCCTCGTGCGGGATGCTCCTGGAGTCGAGGAAGTCGTTGATGCCCTTCTCCAGCTGGGCCGAGCCCTCGGGGCCGGGGCCGGCTCCGACGGCGTCGGAGTCGTCGCCGTCGTAGACGAAGTACGCGGCGTTCGGCGAGGCGATCATGTCGAAGTTCAGATAGAGCTTGATCTGCTTCTTCTGCTCCTCGGTCAGCGAGGCGACGTACGCCTCCGAGCCGACGAGGCCGAACTCCTCGGCCGACCACCAGGCGAACTTCACCTTGTTCTTGACCTTGCTCTTCGACTTGGCCAGCTCCTGCGCGACCTGGAGGATGCCGGCCGAGCCGGAGCCGTTGTCGTTGATGCCGGGGCCGTCGGAGACCGAGTCCAGGTGCGCCCCGAGGAAGACGGTGTTGTCCGCGTCGCCGCCCCGGGTCTCCGCGACGACGTTGTACGTCGTGCGGTCCTCGCGCAGTTCGCGGATGTCGAGGGTGACCTTCACCGGGCCCGCCGCGGCCTCGGCGGCCAGCGCCTCGCCGTCGGCCTGGGTGACGCCGCCGGTGGGGATCTTGCCGAGGGTCGCGTCGCCGATGGTGCCGTTGAGGGCGCCCTCGGTGTTGTTGTAGATCACGGCGCCGACCGCGCCCGCGGCGGCGGCGTTGGTCTGCTTGACGGCGAAGGTGCAGCCGCCGCGCTTGATCAGCGCGATCTTGCCGGTGAACGCGCCCGCGGCGAAGTCGGTGGCCTCGCAGCCGTTGGTGCCGTCGGCGTCCACCGGAGCCACGGCCACGTCCGCCGTCACCCCGCCCTCGGGGCCGCTCGCGGTGTACGTCATCAGCTGGACCGGGATGTCACGCGGGGTGGGGGACACCACCGACAGGGTCTCGGCGATCTCTTCCGTGTAGACGAAGTCGAACGCGTGACGGGTCGTCTTGTAACCGGCGGCCTTGAGTACCGCCTCCACGTACAGGGCGGACAGCTTGTGACCGTCGGAACCGGCCACTCGGGTGTCGCCGTTGCGGTCGGCTATCGCCTGGAACACCTTCAGATGGCGGTAGGCGTCCTTGGCGGTGGCCTCCTTGACGAGTTTCCTCGCCAGTGCGTCACCCTTGTTCGCCCAGCTCGGGTGGTGGTTGCCCGCGGTGGCGGGGCCGGCGATGAGCAGCGGGGTGACGAGCGCGGCGGTGGCCAGGGTGGCGGTCACCATCGCTCTGTGACGTGCGGACATAGAGGTCCTCTCACGGCTGGTCAGCAGACAGATCAACAGATCGGGAGAACACGGTGGAGGCACGTTAACCCTGTGACTGCCCGCTGCCAAGGAGGAGTTCGACCGACACTCGCCCCCGGCAAGCTCAAGTGTTCCTCTGAAATGGCGGGATAGAGGGTTGCGCCGTCCGTCGCGGGGCGACACTCCCGGCAGACGAGGCGACGGGGGGAGGTCCGCATGGGCAGGGTGTTCCGGCGATCGACCGCGGTGCCGTCCGAGTGCGCGCCGGACACCTACGAGGTCGCCTTCCTCGCGGGCGGGGCGCCGCGGGTGGCGGACGCCGCGCTGATCGCGCTGGCGGAGCGCGGACTGCTCAGGCTGAGCGGCCCCCGGGTGCGCGCCGTCGACGGGGCGCCGCCACCGCACCCGGTCGAGCGCGCCCTGTTCCTCTCGTGCCTGCGCAACCGGAGCATCGTCTCCGTCCACACCGCGCTGCGGCGCTCGCCGGAGGTGGAGGAAATCGGCCACCGACTCGCCGGGCGGGGCTTGACGACCAGGTTCCGACGCCGCCCGACCCGGCTGGGCCGAGCGTGTCTGCGGCGGGCCGCCGAGAGCGGGGGCCTGCCCCCGTACGTCCTCGGCGGCGCCGCGGTCCTCCCGGACGGCCCGGTCCGGCGCCGGGTCCTCGGGGCGCACCCGATCCCGCAGGGTCTCGGCCGGTCCCTCACCCGTATGGGCAGGGCCCTGGACCGGGACTCCGAGCGTGACTCCGACCACGACTCCGCCTCGGACGGCGGCTTCGGCTGCGGTGGCGGCAGCGGAGGCGGTGACTAGGGCGGGTTTCGAGCACGCCCTGGTGCCGCGGCACTAGCCTCGCCGCGACGACCGGTCGCCGCGGGCGAACGCGCGGCGGTAGGAGCGGGGCGGGACGCCTCGGCGGCGCACGAACTGCTCGCGCAGCACGGACGCACTGCCGTACCCGACCCGGCGGGCCACTTCCTCGACCGGCAGTTCGGTGGTCTCCAGCAGTTCCTCGGCACGGCTCAGCCGCAATTCCCGCAGCCAGGCGTGCGGTGTGGTCCCGGTGGCCGCGGTGAACCGGCGCGCGAAGGACCGCTTGCTCATCACCGCCCGCCGGGCCAGCTCCACGACCGGCAGCGGCTCGTGGAGGTGCTCCCGCGCCCACGCCAGCACCTCGGCGAGCCGCTCGTCCTGACCGTCCTGAGGAACGGGCGCGGCCAGGTACTGGGTCTGTCCGCCGTCGCGGTGCGCGGGCAGCACGACATCGCGGGCGATGTGATTCGCCCGCGCGGCTCCGTGCTCGCGCCGGATCAGATGCAGACAGAGGTCGAAGCCCGCGGCCGCACCGGCACCGGTGGCGATCCGTCCCTCGTCGAGGTAGAGGGCGTCGGCCTCGACGGTGACGGTCGGGTGGGCGCGGGCGAGGAGGTCGGCGAACCGCCAGTGCGTCGTGGCCCGCAGGCCGTCGAGGAGCCCGGCGGCGGCCAGGGTGAAGGTGCCGACGCAGTGCGCGGCGACCAGGGCGCCCCGCCCGTGCGCGGCCCGCAGGGCGTCGAGGACGGCGGGTGCCGGCGGCGTACGGAACGCGGCCCCCGGCAGGACCAGGACGAGATCGGCGCCGGCCAGGCGGTCCAGCCCGTGCGTGACCGTGAGCGGTACGCCCACGTCGGTGAGGACCGATCCCGGGAGGTCTCCGCACAGGGCGAGGTCGAAGCCGGGCGCCGCCGGGCCGTGCGGCGCGAACACCTCGGCGACGATGCCGACGGCGAGCATGCCCACCCCCGGCGGGGCATAGGCGGCGACGGTCGTGAAGGGGGCGGTCACCCGCGGAGTCTGGCACATTTCCTGCGATCAGTGGCATCAGTGCCACTCGTACAGGCTCCGTCGGCTCGCAAGGATGGAGCCATGACAGAGACTCAGCTCGCCCGAAGCGCCAAGTACCAGGTCCTGACCGTGGGTTACACGCTCTCCACCGGCCCCGGAGTGGCCGCCACCGTCTCCTACGTCGCTGACGCGGACCGGCATGTGATCATCGACCCCGGCATGGTGGCGGGCCGCGACCGCATCCTCGGCCCGCTCGCCGAACTGGGCCTGGGCCCCGACGACATCACCGATGTGGTCCTCAGCCACCACCACCCCGACAACACCATGAACGTGGGGCTGTTCGGCCGGGCCCGGGTCCACGACCACAAGGCGATCTACGAGGCCGACCAGTGGACCGACCGGGACGCCGAGGGCTACGAGCTGACGCCCTCGCTGCGGTTGATCCGCACCCCCGGACACAGCCCCGAGGACATCACGCTCCTCGCGGGCACGGACACCGGTGTGGTGGCCTTCGTCGGCGATCTGTGGTGGCGGCCGGACGGACCGGCCGAGGACCCGGTGGCCCCGGACCGGGAGACCCTCAGGACCTCCCGGCTCCGGGTGCTCGACGCGGCCGACCGGATCGTCCCCGGGCACGGCCCGGAGTTCAAGGCGGACGACGCGGCGCCGCGATGACCCGAACGGGCCGGTGGGCCGGGCCACTTCCCGGTCCTCGGTGTCACGCGAAGTGGTGGATCCACCGCTGGAGCGCGGCGTGCGTGGAGTCGTCGAGCCGGCACAGGACCGCGATGGCGTCGAGGTCCCCCGGCATGGGGGCGATGCCCGCGGTGGTGAGCGCCGCGTGCAGTTCCAGACGTCGGCGGTCGGCCGGTTCGAGGGGAATCGACAGCCGGCTCGCCGGGTCGGGGGCGGGCAGCGGGTAGTCCCCGTCGACGTCCGTGCCGCCGAGAGCTGCCGACGCCGGCTCGGGAAGGTCCTCGCCCAGGCGCGCGGCGGGGAAGCGGTACGGGTCGAGGTCGTGCAGCGCCGTGGTGCCCACGGTGAAAGCCTGAAGTCCGGTCACTGGTGCCTCCTCGGTCGTGATGCGTTGGAGGGGTGGACGGGCAGGCGGGCGCGGGCAGTTGCGGCTCGGCGGTCGGTCCACCCGAATGTCCCCTACGGCATCTCGTCCTATGACAGATGAACCAACAGGCCGGGTCGCCGCCGGGATCAGGCGGAGAGCGCCCGGTGGAGGGCGTCGAGACCGTCGCGGTAGATCCCGGCGAAGAGGGACTCGGCCTCGCCGTCGCTCACACCGTCCGGGGTGAACCGCCCCGACCACTGGACCTCGGCGAGGTCCTCGCGGCCGGGTACGGCGTGGACCCGGAGGGTGGAGAGGTAGCCGGTGACGGGGAACGGCGCTTCGAGGATCGCGTACGTGTAGTGGCGCTCGGTCTCGTTGAACGCGATGAGACGTTCGATGATCGTGTCCCCCTCGGGGTTGGTGAGCCGGCGGATCCGGCCGCCTTCGAGAGCGGTGCTCTCGGGGATGTACGGGAGCCAGTCGGGCAGGGCGTCGAAGCCGCCGACGAGGTCCCAGACGTGCTGGGGCGAGGCGGGCAGGACGCGGCTGACGGACGTGGAGGCCATGGTGTCTCTCCTGGGGCGATGCTGGTGGGGCTGGTGGGGCTGGTGGGGCTCAGGCGTTGTTCGGGAGCGGGGCGGCGGCGCTGACCAGGCCGGCTGCTCGGAGGTCGGTCCAGAAGGCGGCCGGGATGCTCTCGGTGAGTGCGGCGGTGTCCTCGGCGATGCGGCTCGGGCGGGTGGCACCGGGGATGACCGCGGCGGAGGCCGGATGGGCGAGGGAGAACTGGAGCGCGGCGGCCTTGATGCCGACGCCGTGCCGGGCGGCGAGCGCCTTGAGCCTGCCGACACGCTCGACGATCCCGGCCGGGGCCTGCTGGTACTCGAAGTGGGTGCCGCCCGCGAGGACGCCCGAGCTGTAGGGGCCGCCGACGACCATGTCGACGTTCTGCTCCTCGGCCATGGGCAGCAGGCGCTGGAGGGCGTGGTCGTGGTCGAGGAGGGTGTACCGGCCGGCGAGGAGGAAGCCGTCGGGCCGCGGCTCGTCCAGGGCGAGGGTCAGTTCGACGGGCTCGGTGCGGTTGACGCCCAGGCCCCAAGCCTTGATGACGCCCTCGTCGCGCAGCCGGGACAGCACGCGGAAGGCGCCGGTGCGGGCCTCCTCGAACTTCTGGAGCCACTGGTCGCCGTGGAAGTCCTGGGCGATGTCGTGGACCCAGACGATGTCGAGCCGGTCGGTGCCGAGGCGCTTGAGGCTGTCCTCGACGGAGCGCTCGGTGGCGGCGGCCGTCCACTCGTGGACGATCCGGTTGGGGTTGCCGTGCTCGAAGAGCCCGCCCTTCTCGCCCAGGTCGCGGGCGGCCGGCTCGTGCTCGTCGAGGATGACCCGCCCGACCTTGGTGGAGAGTACGTAGGAGTCGCGCGGCTTGGCGGACAGGACCTCGCCCAGTCGGGTCTCGGCCAGTCCGGCGCCGTAGAAGGGGGCGGTGTCGTAGAAGCGGGTGCCGTGTTCCCAGGCCGCTTCGACGGTGGCGCGGGCCTCGTCGTCCGGGATCGCGCGGAACATGTTGCCGAGCGGGGCGGTGCCGAAGCCGAGACGGCCGGGGAGGATTTCCTTGAGGGACATGACTGCCTTCGGGGTGCGTGGCGGGTGCAGGGGGCCTGAACCCGCCGGTCGTGCGACGCCATCCATTGATTGCTGACGCGCCTTACGTGCAATGACAATACTTGCATGCGCGGGCTAATGCAAAGAGTGGCGTCCCGGTCCCGTCAGCGGCCACGCAGCGTCCTGGCCCGGAGGCCCTGTCGTGCCAGCACCCCGACCGACCTCAGGAGAGGTGGCCGTACCTCGCCCGCGAGCACGGCGCCGCCCTTGCGGCGCAGCGCTTCCAGCCGCAGCTCCTGAACGGCGACGAGCGTCGTGACGAAGGGCCGGAACTCCTCCTCGACCAGCTCGGGCAGCGCCCGGGACTCGTCGAGCGCCTTCCCCGCGAGCCCTGCCTGGGCACCGATCAGCCGGCCGACCGCCGCGAGGTCCGCCGCGGGCCCTCGCAGCTCCTCGGGCGTCAGCCCGTGCTCGGCGAGCGTCAGGCGAGGTACGCCGATCTGGCCCGCCGCGACGTCCTCGCGCAGGTCGGCGAGGTTGTCGATGCGCTGCCACCCCTCGATCAGGGCACGGCAGTGCTGCTGGAAGAGCGCGGACCGCTCGGACTCGCCCGGCGGGGCGATGAGCGAGGCCGTGAGCATCAGGGCGGGCAGGGAGTACTGGTCCACGTAGACCTGGAAGTCCTTCTCGCTCTCGAACCCGGTCCAGGCCGCCTCGACGGCCGCCCCGTCGAGGAACTCCCGCACCCGCGCGGCCAGGTGCGGATGCCGCCGCACGGTGTCGGCCAGGGCCCGGAGCGTGGGGTTCGCCGAGGGCTGTTCCAGCGCGGCGAGGACCTCGTGGCCCCACGACCGCAACGCCCGCTGCCGGAACTCCACATCACCGGAGTCGATCAACTCGTCCGTGCCGTGCATGAAGGAGACGGCCGCCATCACCGGAGGGTGGAGCCGCGCCGGAAGCAGCAGGCGCGCGGCGAGATAGGCGTGCGGGTCGAACCGCCGGACGATCCGGCGCTGGGCGTCGTAGTCCCGACGCAGCTCGGGATCCCGAATGCCGGCGCGGTCCAGGGCCACGGACCATCGCGTCATGATTCTCCTTGGCGGGTCGGGTCGGGTCGGAACGCGGGCGGTGCCGGTAGGTCGGACGCGCCGCGGGGGCGGGGCCTCAGCGGGCCATGTGGCGGTCCAGTTCCCGTGCCCGGGTGTCCAGCGCTGCCACGGCGGCCTCCGTCAAGGTGCGAGCACCGTCCGGCAGTTGGACGTCGTGCCCGGTGGCGTCCCCGACAGCTCCGGACTCCGGTGCCGGCGGCAGTACCTCGACTCCCGCCCGCCGCGCGAGCGCGACCGCCGTGGCGACGAAGCCCTCGGAGAGGGCGTGGATCACGAAGTGCCCGGTACGGCAGTGCCGTTCGACGAGGGCGCGGGTGAACTCCGCGTACCGGCGCGGGTCGATCTCCAGCGTGTCGGGGTCGCCCCAGTGTCTGCCCTGGCCGATGCCGGAGGGCAGGCCGAGTTCCGCCTCGAAGACCTCGACCTGCCGCAGGAAGAGGCGGCCCGCACCGCCCGACGGGTTCCACAACGTCTCGTCTCCGACGTCGAAGTACATGCTCATCGTGGATCCCCCGGTTCGCCGTGCCGGCAGCCCACAGTAGAAGATCGGCCGCGGTCGGGGACGGCCCCGTCCCGGATGCGAGTGCCGCCCGGTCGTGGGCAACGATCGGGCCGGTTCGGTAGTCGTACGGGGTGAGCGCGGCTTTGAGAAGGCGCGCGCACCGCCAACACCCCTTGATCCAAAGGGAGTTGGTGTCCTCAACGCATCCCGGGGAGGGGCCATGAGCCGCTGCACCGCATCATCGGACGACAGACGAGGCGGCGCGCACGACGTCGCGACACCGCCCACCCGTACCGAACGGGCCGAGCGAGCCGAACGGACCGAACGAGCCGAACGGACCGAACGAGCCGAACGGGCCGCACGGCGGTCCGCCGCGCGGTTGGCGAGCCGGGGCGCCGTGGTCGGCGCCGTCGTGGCCGCCCTGGCGGGAGTCGGCACCGCCGCCGACGCCACCCCCGGCGACCCGGTGGTCAGTGGCGCCACGGTCAACTCCGGGCGCGACGTCATCGTGGGGATCACCCAGGACGTGACGTTCCCGGTCACGGTCACCGGATCGGACGACTCCGGCCTGGCCTTCGTCGACGTGGACCTCAAGGGGCCGCACGGCGGCTTCTACACGACCGACGCGTTCTGCCAGTCCGCCACGGCCTGCACCACCGCCTTCACCGTCAACGCGCACCTGCGCCCCGGCGGCGACGACCCCGTGGACCTGGCCAACGCCAACGCCGGTACCTGGTCGGTGGACGCGCTGGTGGACGCCCACGACGGCGCCTCCGTCTTCGCCCCCGGCGTCGCCTCCTTCGCCCTCAAGCGCGCCGCACGCCTCACCGTCAACGCCGCGCCGGAACCCGTCGCCAAGGGCGCCGCCATCACCGTCACCGGGAAGCTCGTCCGGGCCAACTGGGACACCTACCGGTACGCGGGTTACACCGGCCGGGCCGTCAAACTCCAGTTCCGCCCCAAGGGCAGCGACACCTACACCACCGTCGCCACCGTGAACACGAACGGCACCGGCAACCTGCGCGCCACGGTGAAGGCCGTGAAGGACGGTTACTGGCGCTGGAACTTCGGCGGAACCACCACCACCGGACCGGCCAAGGCCGCCGGCGACTACGTCGACGTACGCCCCTGACCGAGCGGGCGGGCGAGCGGGGCGTGGCGTGCCCCGCTCCGCCTCACCGGTGCGCGGAGATCCGCGCGCTCACCACTCGGCGACGAGGGGCGCCTCCGGCTCGTGCTGCCGCCAGGCTTCGGTGAGGCGGGCCAGGCGGGCGGGCGCGGCGATACCGCGCACCGTGGCGATCCGGTCGTCGACCAGGTCGAACGTGACGGAGCCGGAGACCTTGTCGCCGATGACGAACAGCAGGGCGGGGGCGCCGTTCACGAGCGCGTAGTGGACGGCGGGCGTACCGCCGGCCAGGCGTCGCTTCGCGGGCGTCGACTTGAAACCGGCGCGCGCGACCGCCGCGATGCGCTGCGCCGTGTCGTACCGCAGCAGCTTCTCGGTCAGTCCGGCGCCGTCCGAGATGGCGGTCGCGTCGTCGGTGAGCAAGGCCACCAGCCGCTCGGTGCGGCCCGAGGAGGCCGCGGCGAGGAACTCCTCCACGATCCGGCGGGCGGACGCCGGATCGGTCGCGGCACCTTGGCGCGCGGCGGTGACGCGGCGCCGGGCCCGATGGAGGTGCTGCTGGCTCGCGGACTCGGTGATGTCGAGGATCTCCGCGATCTCGCCGTGGCTGTAGGAGAACGCCTCGCGTAGCACGTACACCGCGCGCTCCTGCGGCGACAGCCGCTCCATGAGGGTCAGCACGGCCAGCGACACCGACTCGCGCTGCTCGAAGGTGTCGGCGGGACCGAGCATCGGGTCGCCGTCGAGGAGGGGCTCGGGAAGCCAGGCGCCCGCGGTGCGTTCACGGCGCGCCTGCGCCGAGCGGAGCCGGTCCAGGCACAGGTTGGTGACGACTTTCGTCAGCCACGCCTCCGGCACCCTGATCCGCTGCCGGTCCGCCGCCTGCCAGTGCAGGAACGCGTCCTGCGCGGCGTCCTCGGCGTCGGCGGCGGAGCCCAGCAGCCGGTAGGCCAGCGAGGCCAGGCGGTTCCGGTTGGCCTCGAACCGGCTGGTGTCGAAGCGATCGGCGACAGTCTCGTCCACGTGGATCACCCTAGGCAGTTCGCGGGTCGTTACGCGACCGCCTTCTCCGCGGTCCGCTGCGGCTCGGCGGCCAGGCGGTGCTTGCGCCTGGGCAGGCCGAAGGTCGGGTGGGAGTTGGCCCACAGCGACATCCTGAGAATGCCCGCCTTGATGCGCGCGGCCTTCCGCCCGCCCATGTACTTGGGCTTCGCCCGTCCCTCGGCGTCGACCATCTGGATAATGCCGTCCAGCCGCCCGAGGCTGATGTGGTTGCCCAGGTACTCCAGCTTGGTGTGCGCGGCCTTGCGGCCGGTCAGCTCTCCGAGGACGGCGGCCGTGGCCCGCAGGGCGGTGTATCCGGCGGAGGCGCAGGACATCGGCAGGGGGTGGCCGTTGTCACCGACCGCGTGGGCGCTGTCGCCGACGGCGTAGATGTCCGGGTGCGACACCGAGCGCATGGAACCGTCGACGACGACCCGGCCCTCCTCGGTCACCTCCAGCCCGCCGGCGGCGGCGAGCGGGCCGACGGTGAAGCCGGCCGTCCACACCGTCGCGTCGGACGCCAGAACGGTGCCGTCGGCACACAGCACCCGCTCGGCCTCGACGGATTCGACGACCGTGTGCTCCACGACGGCGACCCCCAGCCGGTCGCAGGCCCGGCGGAGGTGGTCGCGGGCCCCGGCGGAGAGCCGGGCGCCCAGCTCGCCGCGGGCGATCAGCGTCACCGACAGGCCGGGGCGGGCCTCGGCGATCTCGGTGGCGGTCTCGATACCGGTCAGACCGTCGCCGACGACCAGGACGGCGCCGCCCCGGCCGAGGCCGTCCAGACGCTCGCGCAGGCGCAGCGCGGAGGGCCGGGCGGCCACGTCGAAGGCGTGCTCGGCCACACCGGGGACACCGTGGTCGGCGCCGCGGCTGCCGAGGGCGTAGAACAGCGTGTCGTAGCCGAGCTCGGCACCGCCGTCCGTGTCCGCCACGGCGACGGTCCGCCGCTCGGGGTCGACGGCGGTGACCCGGGCCACCCGCAGCCGTACCGGAGTTCCCGCGAAGACCTCGGTCAGTCGCGGAGCGGCGATCTCCCGGCCGGCCGCCAGCTGGTGCAGACGCAGCCGCTGGACGAAGTCCGGCTCGGCGTTGACCACGGTGATCTCGGTGTCGGCCGGGGACAGCCGGCGGGCCAGCAGTCCGGCCGCGGCGCAACCTGCGTAGCCGGCGCCGAGGACGACGATGCGGTGCTTCATGGGTTTCTCCCGTCGGTTCGCTCGCTGTCTGCGGGTTGAGCGGGACAGCGCCCCGATTCCTGACAGGAATGGCGTGTGACGTGGGTCACATGGTCGTCCGAGGGGTGCTCGATGCTTGTCAACGTCACTGACAACGGCTTTGGTCAAGAGTTGGATCCCGTACGTCTCCCGTTCGGGAAAGACGCTCGCCGGGCGGGTGTGCGGCGCCGTACGTTCTCGTCATGAGCGATCACGTGGATGTTCCTGTCATGCCTGTTCCGGCGTATGAACCCCCGTACTACGCGGCTGTGTTCGTCGCGGTCCGCACCGGGGAGCAGAGTGGCTACGGCGAGACCAATGAACGGATGGAGGAACTGGTGAAGGACGTCCCGGGCTACCTGGGGATGGACTTCGCCCAGACTCCCGGAGGACTCGGCATCAGCGTCGGCTACTTCCGCGACGGCGATGCCCTGAGCCGGTGGCGTACGGACGCCGAGCACCGCGCGGCCCAGCGGCGAGGGCGGGCGGAGTGGTACGAGAGCTACACGCTGCATGTCGCGAAGGTGGAGCGGAGTCACGGGTTCGTGCGGGCGGAGGGGTCGGAGGGGTCGGACGGGTCGGACGGGTCGGAGGGGGTGGCCGAAGGCTGAACGGCCTTCTGTCGAAGTGTGGTTCAGCGCCCCGTACGCAACCGCTGTTAGCGTGAGTCCCTCGACGGCGGGGGCGGAGCGCAGCGCGATGACATCGGACACGTTCAGGATCGGCGGCGAACTCGGCGTGCGGCGGCTCGGGTTCGGGGCCATGCGCCTTCCGACCGAGCCCGCCGACGACCGCGAGAGGGCGGTCGCGGTGGCCCGGCGGGCGGTCGAACTGGGCATTACCCTCATCGACACCGCCCACCTGTACGGAGGCGGGGCCAATGAGGAACTCCTGGCCGAGGCCCTGCACCCCTATCCGGACGAGCTGCTGATCACCACCAAGGTGGGTGTCGCGAGGACGGGACCCGGCGGTGACTGGCGGCTGGACGGGCGGCCGGAGATCCTGCGTGACCAGGTCGAACAGGCTCTGCACCGGCTCCGCGTCGAACGGATCGAGCTGCTGCAACTGCACCGCATCGATCCGGAGACCCCGCTCGCCGAACAACTGGGCGCACTGCGCGAGCTCCAGGACGAGGGCAGGATCGGCCGGCTCGGCCTGTCCGAGGTCACGGTCGACGAACTCCGGCGGGCCCGCGAGATCGTCGAGGTCGTCAGTGTGCAGAACCGGTACAACCTCCTCGACCGCGAGCACGAGCCCGTACTCGCCGCCTGCGAGGCGGCGGGCATCGCGTTCCTGCCCTGGCGGCCGGTCGCGTGGGGAAACGCGGGGGAGCGGGCCGAGATCGCCGCCGTGGCGGCCGAGTCCGGTGCCACACCCACCCAGGTCGCCCTCGCCTGGCTGCTCGCCCGCTCACCGGTCGTCCTCCCGATCCCCGGCACCGCCCGGATCAGCCACCTGGAGGAGAACCTCGCCGCGGAGGGCGTCCGGCTGACCGAGGCGCAGTACCAGCGCCTGGACCGGCTGAGCGAGCCGACGTAGGGGTCCGGCGGGTCACCCGGAGCGCTCCATGCAGACCAGGTCGCCGCGCTCGTCCCACGAGTCCGTGACGGCGAAGCCGAACCGTTCGTACAGCGCGATGGCCGCCGTCCGCCACTTCCACACCGACAGCCGCACGGTGTCCGCGCCGCTCTCCGCGCTCTGCGCGAGTGCCGCGGAGAGCAGGTCCGAGGCGATGCCCCGGCCCCGGAACGCCGGGTCCGTCCAGAGTCTCTTGATCTCCGACCGGCCGTCGGCGGGCGCGGTCACCACCAGGCAGCCCACCGCGGCACCCCCGCACCGAGCCACCAGCACGACATCGTCGGCGAACGCCGACCGCGGGTCCGAGATCTCCGCCCGGTAGCGGTCCGGCAGCGCCTCCGCGCCGGCGACGGCCGCCCCCTTCTCGGCCTCCGTCCGCAGGTGGTAGGCGGCCAGCAGCCCGGTCAGCCCGTCCTCCCCGGAAACGGCCCGGCCCGGTCGGCGAACGACGGACACCTCGCGTTGATCGGTCATGGCCCCAGCATCACACGGCGCGACAGGCGTCCCGGCCCACTCCGCGCCGCTCCGGCAGTCGTATGGGACGGGTTGATTTATGGTGATTCAAGGAGGATGCCCCTACCGGAGGTGCAATGATGCGCGCCACGGCAGCGACCGTCTCTTTTGCTGTCGGCATGGCGCTGCTCGTCGCGACAGCGGCTTGTGATCAGGGCGGGTCGAAGTCCGCGGAGGCCAAGTACGGCGACTGCCCGGTGTCGGGGAAGTACGGAGAGTTCGATCTGTCACCCGAGACGGCGGGCGCCCTGACGGTGAAGACGACCCTTCCGGCGCCCGGCTGGTGGAACGGGTACACCCCGGCGTCCGTCAAGAGCGGCTACGAGTACTGCATGGCCGCCAACATCGCCTACCGGTCCGGACTGGACCGGGTGAAGGTGGAGAACGCCCCCTTCCCCGAGGTCGTCTCCGGCCGCACCGACGACTTCGACCTGGCCCTCGCGCAGATCACGATCACTCCGGCACGGAGGGAGGTCGCCGCCTTCTCCCCGCCCTACCTCTCCTCGACCCTGGGCGTCCTGATCAGGGACGGCGAGACGATCAACGCGGAGAACCTCCGGGAGGTCCGGATCGGAGTCGCCGAGGGCACCACGGGTGAGGAGTTCGTCGAGAACCGCCTGAAGCCGACCAAGCCGGTCACCGCCTTCGCCAACGACCCGGAGATGGTCACGGCCCTGGAGGACGGGCGCATCGACGCGGTCGTCCACGACACGACCATCCTGCTGGCGTACCCCCAGGACGCCGAACGCAAGGTGCGCATCGTCGGTCAGTACCGGACCGACCAGGGCTACGGCGCCCTGTATCCGAAGGGGTCGCCGAACAAGGCGGAACTGGACCGGATCATCAGGCAGCTGATCGACGACGGGACGCTCGCCAAACTCTCGGCCGTCTATCTGGGCGCCGCCTTCGGCCAGGACCCGGCCAAGATCCCGTACCTGAAGGTCGAGGACGGCAGCTGAGCGCCCCGCCGCGCCGCTCCCGCTTCACAGTTCCGCCATCAGCAGCGCTCCCAGCTCCCCGGCGGCCCCGCCGTCGAGCGCCTGCTCGGCCCAGATGATCTTCCCTCGGTCGGTGTACCGGGTCCCCCAGCGGCGGGACATCTGCGCGACGAGAAACAGGCCACGGCCGCCCTCGTCGGTGAAGGCGGCGCGCCGCAGGTGGGGGGAGGTGCTGGTGCCGTCACTGACCTCACAGATCAGGCTGTCGCGGTCGTGCAGCAGGCGCAGCCCGATGGGGCTCGCCCCGTACCGGATGGCGTTGGTCACCAGCTCGCTGAGGATCAGCTCGGTCGTGAAGGCGGCCTCGCCGAGCCCCCAGGTCTCCAGCTTGCGGGTGGCATCGGCGCGGATCCGCGGGACGGCGGCCGGGTCCGCGGGCACCTCCCACTCCGCGATGTGCGCCGGGTCGAGCAGCCGGGTGCGGGCCACGAGCAGGGCCACGTCGTCCCCCGCCCTGGTCCGCAGCATGGCGTCCAGGACGACCCGGCAGGTGTCGTCGGGACCGGCGCCGCGGGTACGGGTGAGAGCCTCCCGCAGCATGTCGAGGCCGACGTCGATGTCGCGGCCCCGGGCCTCCACCAGACCGTCGGTGTAGAGGACGAGCCTGCTGTCCGCGGCCAGGGTCAGCTCGGCCGTCTCGACCGGGAGTCCGCCTCCCACGCCGAGCGGCGGGGCCACGGGGATGTCCGGGAAGCTCACGGTGCCGTCGGGTGCCACCAGCGCCGGACCGGGGTGGCCGGCCCGGGCCAGCACGCAGCGCCCGGAGACCGGGTCGTAGACCGCGTACAGGCAGGTGGCGCCGCTGACGGTGTCGGTCTTGCCCTGGGCGGCCGCGTCCTGGTCGATCCGGGTGATCAGCTCGTCCAGGTGCGCGAGGAGCTCGTCCGGTGCCAGGTCGAGGGCGGCGAAGTTGTGCACCGCGGTGCGCAGGCGGCCCATCGTCGCGGCGGCGTGCAGCCCGTGCCCGACGACGTCCCCGACCACCAGGGCCACCCGGGCGCCCGGGAGCGGGATGACGTCGTACCAGTCGCCCCCCACGCCCGCCTGGGCGGGCAGGTACCGGTGTCCGACGTCCAGGGCGGACAGCTCCGGGAACGACCCGGGCAGCAGGCTGCGCTGGAGGGTCACGGCCGTGGTGTGCTCGCGGGTGTAGCGGCGCGCGTTGTCGATGCAGACGGCCGCGCGGGCGGCGAGTTCCTCGGCGGGGGAGAGGTCGTCCGCTTCGAACGGGTCCTGTGCCGAGCGCCAGAACTCCACGACACCGAGCAATTGCCCTCGGGCCTGGAGCGGCACCGAGATCATGGAGTGGATTCCGTAGTCGATCACCCGCTGGGCCTGCGTCGGGTCCTGGGCCCGCCATCCGCCGGCGGCCGCCAGATGGGTCACCAGGATCGGCCGGCCGGTCGACATGGCGATGGTCACGGGGTTGTCCGGTACGTAGCGCACCAGCTTCCCGACGCGGTGCAGGGGGGCGTCGTCGCGGATGCCGGCGGCCGCGATGCGCCGCATCTCCAGATCGGCCCCGGTCGGCTCGTCCCCGAGCAGGACGGGTTCCACCAGCTCCACGGTGGCGAAGTCGGCGAACCGCGGGACCGCCACCTCGGTCAGTTCCTCGGCGGTGCGGTGCATGTCGAGGGTGGTGCCGATCCGGGTGCTGGCCTCGTAGATCAGCTGGAGCCGCCCGCCGGCCACGTCCGCCTTGCCCGCGAGGGCGCGCAGCTCCGTGGTGTCCCGGAAGGTGGCCACGCTGCCTCCCCTCGGAGTCACCGGCCGTACGTTCACCGCCAGCAGGGTGTCCCCGGCGAGGAAGACCTTGTCCGTGGCCGGGCGCCCCGAGACCAGCAGCCCGGCCAGGTCCTGGCTCAGTCCCAGTCCGGTGACCGGCCTGCCCTCGGCCCGCGGCGGCAGCGCGAGGAGCCGGCGCGCCTCGTCGTTGACCAGGAGCAGCGTTCCGTCGCCGTCCAGGATGAGCACGCCTTCGCGTACGGCGTGCAGCACCGCGTCGTGGTGCTCGTACATGCGGGTCATCTCCACCGGCCCGAGGCCCCGGGTCTGCCGGCGCAGACGCCCGCTGACCAGCGCCGACCCGCCGGCGGCCAGCAGCAGGGCGACCCCGCCGGCGGCGAAGATCACCGGCAGCTGGTGCTCCACCACGCTGGTCACCTTGTCGACCGTGACGCCCACGGTGACCAGACCGACGGCGGTCCCGTCCGCGTCGAAGACGGCCACCGTCGAGTCGACCGCCTTGCCCAGGCTGCTGTCGAAGGTGGTCTGGTGGGGCTCACCCTCCAGTGCCTCGCCGTAGGAGGTGGAGACGTGCTTGCCGATCTGGTCGGGGTCCGGGTGGGTCCAGCGGAAGCCGTAGGGGCTCAGCGCCACCACGTAGTCGACACCGGTCTCCTTGCGGACCGCCTCGGCATGGGGCTGGAGCGCCGCCGTCGGGTCGTCGCTCGTCATCGCCTCCGCCGTGCCCGGCGCGTTCGCGAAGGTCTCCGCCGCCACCAGCGACCGGTCGCCGGCCTCCTGGATTGCCCGGTTGCGGTCCTGGATCACGAGGAGGATCAGGGCCGTGGAGATGAGCAGCAGGACGACCACCAGCTGGGCCAGGAACACCTGACCGGCGACCGTGCGCGGCCTCAGCCGCGCCAGCAGGCGCCGCCCGGCCGAGTCATGACGGGGCTCCGGGCCGGTCTCCGGCGGCACGGCCTTGGGCTGCACGCGGTCACCCCGTCGGATCGACGGGGGAGATTGCCCAAGTTTGCCCATTTTCTCAGTATCGGTGACCGGACCGGCGGGCGCGGCTCAGGGCGGGGCCGCACCCTCCGCCGTACGACAGCTCAGTCGAGGTACTCGCAGAGGTACGCGGTGTCGACCGCGACCCGGAGCTGGAACCTGCTGTCGGCCGACACCGAGAACCTGCTGCCGGCCCGGAACTCCTCCCAGGTCTCGGCGCCGGGCAGCCGCACCGTCAGGGCGCCGGAGACCACGTGCATGACCTCCCGCTTGCCGGTACCGAACTCGTACTCCCCGGGAGCCATGACACCGACGGTCGCCGGGCCGCTCCCGCCGGTGAAGGCGATCGACTTGACCGTGCCGTCGAAGTACTCGTTGACCTGGAACATGGGCATCCTCCGGAGAACTGGACAGGGAGTCGCCGACCTGCCGTGCCGGCGCCCGGCCGGGCGATGCTAACGGCAACGATCACGGTCCGGCGCCGACGTTCCACGCAGCGGGACGCCACCGCGGCACGGCGCCCATAGGTGACAGGGCGGCGCGGTGGGTCCGTGGCCCGGCGTGTGCGCGGTGGTTCCGCTCGGTCCGTGGGTTTCGTGACCGGCGCTGTCGGCCCGTCGTTGGGGTCCTGGGTGCCGCACGTGGCGGCACCACCTCACGGAGGGGTGGGACATACCGGGTGACGACGTCCAGCGACACTCCGACCGTTCCGCCGGGACTGTCCGACGACGCGTCGGCCGAGGCGTCCGCGAGGGGGCCGGTGCCCCGTGGTGAGGCGCGCGGGGCCCGGCTGCTCAGTGACGTCGGCGAGCCGCGGAACTGGATGCTCGTCCTCACCCCGCTGTTCGGCTGGCGCGCGGCCGGTCCGGCCGGCCTGGGCTGGGCGATGTTCGCCGCGGTGTTCACGGCGGTGCTGCCCACGCTGATCCTCCACCTCGGTGAGCGGCGCCGGTGGTGGCACGACCGGCGGATGCGGCGCCGGCAGGACCGCCTGCTCGCGGCCCCCGCCGTACTGACCTCCGTCCTCGCCGGTGCCGTGCCGCTGTACGTCTACGAGGCTCCCGTACCGGTGTCGGCGTTCGTGACGGCCATGGTCGCCGTCCTGCTCGCCCTGCTGCCGGTCACCTTCCTCTGGAAGGTGTCGGTGCACTCGGCCGTCGCTTCCGGCGCCCTCGCCGTCCTGGCGGCGGAGTTCGGCCCCTGGGCGCTGGTCACCGCCCCTTTGGTGGTGCTGATCGGCTGGTCCCGTGTCCGGCTGCGCTGCCACACCCCGGGACAGGTCGCAGTGGGGCTGTTGATCGGCGCGGCGGTCGGCGCGCCCGTCCACGCGATCCTCAGCCGATAAGGCAACCAGCCTCGCAGGCAGAGGAGTTGGTCACTTGTCGCGCTCCACGCTCCACACCGGCAGCAGCTCGAAGAAGGCGACCGCGTCCTCCCGCCAGCGCGGTCGCCACTCGGAGGCCACCGCGGACGCCATCCGCGCGTACCGGCGCATGTCGTCGCGCAGGCGGTCCGCCACGCCACGGCCCTCACCGATCTCCCTGATGGCGGCGATCGTCTCGGCCGGGCAGGTCGCGTCGCCGAACGCGGCCTCCACCGTGCGGCGTTCGGCCCCGTCGACCGTCGCCAGCAGGGCGTCGACGGTGTAACTGCGCTTGCCGTCACGGATGTCGGTACCGGTCGCCTTGCCCAGCCTGTCCGGGTCCCCGAACAGGTCCAGGTAGTCGTCGCGCATCGTCTCGCTGATCCCGGCCAGCCGCGCGTACTCGCGCAGTTCCTTCTCGAAGCGGCCCGGCTGTTCCCCCGCTGCCAGCAGCCCCAGCTGAATCGGCGCGAGGATCGAGTAGCGGGCGGCCTTGTAGTCCGCCACGGAGTGCAGCACGTCCGCCCCCGGAGCGGGCATGAAGTCCCGTTCCACGTCCATGATCTGCCCCATGAAGGTGTCGGCCGCGGCGCGCGTCTGCACCTCGACCATGGCCTGCCGCACCGCCGTCGGCGCGTTCGCCGCGAGGAGGACGCGCAGGGAGAGAGCCAGGGCGAGATCGCCCGCGAGTACGGTCAGACCGACGGCCGTGCGGGGACGGTCGGGGAACGCCTCGCGGTAGGCGTAGTAGGTGGAGGGGCCGCCGCGGCGGACCGGGCCGTCGTCGATGAGGTCGTCGTGGATCAGGCCGGAGATGTGCAGCAGTTCGACACTCAGCGCGGCGGCGTCCAGGCCCTCGACCGGCGCGTCGGTCACCAGACGGGCGGCCTCGTTGACCAGTACGACGCGCAGCCGCTTCCCGCCCCGCAACGAGATGTCCCGCAGCAGCCCGAGGCAGTCCGGGGTGAAGCGGCTGAACGCCGGCACGTCCAGGGCGGCGCCCAGGGTGTCGAAGTACTCCTCGAACAGGGCGTTGAAGTGGCGCTCGTACCCGGCGACTCGGCCCAGTACTTGTTCGGACATCGCAGTTGTTCTCCGTTCGGGGCGCTGTCTCACGCGGTGTACCGGGTGGCCCGGGCGGCGAGGCCGCGCAGGGCGCGGTCCGCGGCGGGCGGGAGGCCGGCCCGGTCCAGGACACGGAGTACATGATCGTAGCGGGCGGCGATCATCCGCTCCGTCTCCTCGCGCGCCCCCGTCACCCGCAGGATGTCCCGGATCTCAGCCGCCTCGTCTTCCCCCAGGTCGGCGCGGCCCACGAGTCGGCACAGCCGCTCCCGCCGGACCGGATCGGCCGACCGGAGTCCCAGCGCGAGCAGAACGGTCCGCTTGCCCTCGCGCAGATCCCCGAGCCCCGGGGCGCAGGCGTGGTCCGGGCTGCCGAAGACGTCCAGCAGGTCGTCCCTCAGCTGGAACGCCTCTCCCAGCGGCACGCCGAGCCCGGTGAACGTGTCCGTCACGGTCTCGCCCGCGCCCGCGACGGCGGCTCCCAGTCGCAGGGGGCGTTCGATCGTGGCGGTGGCGGTCTTGTGCCGGACGATGCGCAGGGCCGCCTCGACGTCGTCGGCGCCCCGGCCCGTCCCCATGACGTCCAGGTACTGGCCGTACATCACCTCCTCCAGCATGGCGTCGTACAGGGCGTGCACCCGCCCGCGCCGGCCCGCCGCGAGCGGGGTGGTGTGCAGCAGTTCCTGTGCCCACATCAGCGCGAGGTTGCCGACGAGCAGTGCGCCGCCCGCGCCCAGCCGTTCGGCCCGCTCGTCCCGGCCCAGGCGGGCCCGCATCGCGCGGTGCACGGCGGGACGGCCTCGGCGGCTGGGCGAGTCGTCCATGATGTCGTCGTGGATGAGGGCGAAGACCACGAACAGTTCCAGGGACGCCGCCACCCGCAGGACGGAGGACGTGTCCCCGTGTCCGCCGGCCGCGTGCCAGCCCACCACGCACAGCAGGGCCCGGATGCGCTTCCCGCCCGCCGCCAGGAAGTCCCGCACGGTCCGCACGACCTCCGGCGGGTGCCCCCGGTCGGCCGCCGCTCCGGCCTTCTCGGCGAGGAACTCCTCCAGTACCGCGTCCACCTGGCGTCGCAGCGTGCCCAGGTCGATCGCCGGGACGTCGACGACACTCACCGTCACCGGACCACCGCTTCCTTGATCTGCATGATCCTCTCAACGACCCGGAGCGCCGAAGAGCACGCGGGAGCGCCGGGCGGTCGTCCGCCCTCACGTGCACAACGACACCCGCGGCGACGTGGGCAGGAAGCGGCGCCACTCCGCCGCGCTGAGCGGGTCGCCCCGGGCGGCGCACAGGCGCCGGGCGATGAGGTCGGTGTCGGTGCTCCACAGCCGTACGGTGTGGTCCTCGCCGCCGGCGGCGAGCGTCCGGCCGTCGGGGCTGAACGCGACCGCGTAGACGTGGCCGGTCGCCGCGGTGAGGACGGCCTGGAGACCGGGGCGGTGGGGGCGGGTGACACCGAAGAGCCACACCGTGGAGTCGGTGCTGCCCGCGGCGAGGGTCCGGCCGTCCGGACTGAAGGCCACCGAGTAGACGTAGCTGGTGAACCCCGTGAGGTCGGGTCCCACTCGTACGGGACGGTTCGGATCGTCGAGGGACCACAGGCGAACGGTGCGGTCGGCGCTTCCCGCGGCCAGGAGCCCGCCGTCCGGGCTGAAGGCGACCGACCAGACGTAGCCGGTGGGCCCGCGGAGCGTCACCGAGGGGCGGGTTGCCGCACCGTCGACGGCCCAGATCCGGACGGCGCGGTCGATGCTGCCCGCCGCCAGGTGCCGTCCGTCGGGGCTGAAGGCCACGGACAGGACGGCGTCCGTGGCGCCCTCGTACGTCCGCAGGGCCACCGCACGGTCCTCGCCCCGCACGTCCCACAGCCGCACCGTGGCGTCGTCCGCGCCGGTGGCCAGCACGGTTCCGGTGGCGTTGAAGACGAGGGACTGCACCGAGCCGGTCGCGGCCGCGCGGAAGGGGGAGCCGCGCAGCCGCAGGGTGCCGTCGGCGGCGACGGAGAAGAGCTGGATACGGCCGTTGCCGTAGCCGACGGCGAGCAGCGAGGTGCCGGGGGAGAACGCCACGGACTGGACGAACGTGTCGCCGCCGGGTTTCCACGAGGTCCCCACGCGCTCGTGACGGGCCAGGTCCCACAGGTGCAGTTCGAGGGTGCCGACGGCGAGGAAGCGGCTGTCCGGGCTGTAGGCGAGGGCGTTGACCCCCTGGGCGCTGGTCAGGACCGGGGAGGGGAGGTTCCACAGCCGTACGGTGCCGTCCGAGCAGCCGGTCACCAGGGTCTTCCGGTCGATCCAGGTGAGGGAGGTGACGGCCCCGGGGTGGGGCAGGGTGCCGGAGACGTAGCCGGCGTCCAGGTCCCACAGCCGGACCGCGTCGTCGCTGCCGCCGATGGCCAGGGTGTCCCCGCCGGGGCTGAAGCCGACGGCGTTGATCCAACTGGTGGCCTTGTCACCGGCGTCGCGGGGCCGGCGCGGGGCCTCGGGCCGGGAGATGTCCCAGACGCGGGTGGTGCGGTCCTGGCTGCCCACCGCGAGCCGTCGGCCGTCCGGGCTGAAGCCCACGGCCAGGGCCGCCTCGTCGAAGGCGTCGAGGGTGGTCAGCGGACGTACGGTTCCGGACCCGCGGACGCGCCACAGCCGGGCCTGCCCGTCGAGCCCGGCGGCGGCCACCAGAGTCCCGTCGGGGCTGAAGGCGACGGACTGGAGAAAGCCGGTACTGCCCCGCAGCACGGCCGGGTCCGCGGTGGGCACCGCCCGCGCGTCCGGCCACACCCGGACGACCCGGTCGGCGCCGGCGGCGGCCAGGGCCCGGCCGTCGGGGGCGAAGGCGAGCGAGTAGACGGTGGCGTCGGGGGAGGAACGCAGGGCCGGCAACGGCCGGGGATGCCGGGCGTCGGCGACGTCCCAGCGGCGCAGCAGTCCCATGCCCCCGCCGGCCACGAGCGTGCGTCCGTCGGGGCTCAGGGCGACGGCGAACACCGCCAGTTCGGACGAGACCCGCACGGTCGCCAGATGGCGGGGCCGGGCCCGGTCGGCGATGCTCCACAGCCGCACGGTGCCGTCCGAGGACCCCGCGGCGAGCAAGGTGTTCGCCCGGTCGACCGTCACGGACTGCACCAGACCGGTGAACCCGGTGATCCGGGCGGCCGTCGGAGCGGCGGACGAGTCCATGAGCGCGGCGCGCGCCTCGTGGGTCGGGGCGGTGCGGTACGCCGCGAGCGCCAACTGGGCGCTGACGGAGAGATCGTGGGTGCCGATACGGTCGGCCTCCGCGGCCAGGGCGCGTGAGACGGCCTCGGTGCGGGCGCGTTCGGCGCGGTCACGCTGGTGACGTGCGTACAGGGACAGGCCGCAGGCGATCAGGAGCAGGGCCAGGGCCGCGCTCAGGGCCTGGGCGAGGCGGCGCGTGCGCTGCCGCGCCATGCGCCGTTCCGTCTCCTCCAGCCGGGTCGAGGCGTCCAGACAGGCGTGTTCGGTGGTGTTGAGCGCCGCCCGGCCCGCCCGGTCCTCGGCCCACTCACGGGTGACGGCGAGCGCGGTGCCGCGCAGCAGTTGCCCGGGGTCCCGGCCGGACTCCTCCCAGCCGCGTGCCGCTTCCGTGAGCCGTCGGTGGATCCTCAGCCCGCCGCGGCCCGTGTCGATCCACTCCCGCAGCCGCGGCCACGCCGTCAGCAGCGACTCGTGGGAGATCTCGACGGTGTCCTGGTCCACGGTGATCAGCCGCTGTTCCACGCAGGCGGCGAGCACCGCGACCGGTTCCGCCGCACGGGCACCGCCCGCGGCGTCGACCAGTTCGCTCCTCGCCACGCGCCGCCGGGTCGTCGGCGCGTCGTCGGTGACATGGACCAGACGGAGGAAGATCTGGCGGGCGATCTCCCGCTGGATGTCGGGGAGTTCGGAGAAGACCGCCTCGGCGGTGCGGGCGACCGCGTCGTGGATGCCGCCGCCGGCCCGGTACGCGGCGACGGTGAGGCGACCGCGCTCCGCCCGCTGCCACGTGGCGTGCAGCGCGTGCGACAGCAGGGGCAGGGTGCCGGGCTCGTGGGCGGCCGCGGGGCCGGGGACGGTGTCGGGGGAGCGGGGCGCGAGGTCCCGGAGCAGGAGTTCGACCAGGCCGCTCTCCACCTCCAGCCGGGCCTTGCGGGCGGGCCCGGTGACCGCCTGCCGCATCTCCTCCGTCGACATCGGCCGCATGACGACCTGGTGGTCCTGCAAGGCCCGGGCCAGGGCCGGGTGCAGCAGGGCCTTGGGGTAGAAGTCGGCCCGCAGTCCGATGACCGTGACGACGGGCGGAGCGGTGAGCAGGGCGATGAAGTGGGCGTGTGCGCTGTCGTGCGGTGAGGAGGTGAACAGTTCCTCGAACTGGTCGACCACCACCAGCGGTTCGGGTCCCGCCGCCGCGAGCCGCGCGGTGAGTTCCTCGGCGGGACTCTCGCCCGGCGTCATGAGGATCACCGGACGCGGCGTGTGCGGCTGCCGTGTCGTCGGGAGTGTCCCGTTCCGTACGGCGGGGATCAGCCCGGCGCGCAGCAGCGAGGACTTGCCGGAGCCCGAGGCGCCGACCACCGGGAGCAGTCCGCCGCCCGCCTCCGTGAGCTTCGATAATCGGAAGGTCAGCGCGGCGGTCAGCTCGTCCCGCCCGAAGAACCACTCGGCGTGCTCCTCGTCGAAGACGCGAAGACCCCGGTACGGCGGGACGGCTCCGGCGGGCTGCCGGCCCGGCGTCATCCGCACCCGTACCAGTGCCTCGTGCCACAGCTCCAGCGTGCCGTGGTCCTCCACGCCGCAGGTCCGCAGGATGCCGGTGAGCAGCTCCGGAGCGCGCACGGGCGGGAGATGACGGCCGGAGAAGTAGTCACCGACGGTGCTGGGAGCGAGCCGCACCGAGCGGGCCACGTCCCGGACGGTCCGCCCCGCCCGCTGCCGCAGCACCGTCAACGCGTGGGCGAACTCCGCTACCGAGGTGACTTCCCGCGGATCGGCTCCGCCGTGCGATCCGTGTCCACCCTGTCCCCCCTGTCCTCCCTGACCCTGTGACACGCGCTCTCCTCGGATGTCTCGGATGCGTGGACGCCCGCGCCGTCCGGGCTTGTCCGACCACTGTCCGGGTCGGCACGGGAAGGCGGCAACAGGGTGTCCGGGCCGCCCCGCGACCGCTGTCCTCGGAAGGGGGCCGCGTCCGCACGGCACCGAGGGGAGCCACCGCCGTGCGGACGCGCCACCACTGTCCAGACAGCCGAGCACGAGGCGTCGTCCTCGTGGAAGGAGGAGCACGGCCCATGAGGATTGCGACAGTGCGCCACGCCGGCGATCCCGAGGAACCCGACGACCGGCGCTGACCTCGGCGTCCGCTGCGCGCGGCGCGTCAGTACGCCTTGAGAGCGGACACCTGGCCATCACGGTCGAGAGTGGGCGCCCACTCCTTCAACTGTCCCGGACCCAGGCATTCCGCCAGCCTTGGACCCCGGCGATTGACCGTGCGGTCCAGCCAGTCGAGCACCGCTCGGGCGAGCCGCGGCTGGAGATCGGACACGGCGGCGGGCCATCCCCATCCGCTCACCGGTAGCGGGGTGTCCGGTTCGGGAACGCGCAGCAGCAGCGTCCGGTCCGCCGGACGGTCGCGCAGCGTTTCCTCGATCCTCGCGTACAGACGCAGTTCCCGCTCCACCCAGCCCTCCGGGCCGCCTTCCGAGTCGACCCCGTTGTCCGCCTGCCGCGCCGCCCACCAGTGCAGCATCGCCGTCGCGGGCCGTACGAACACGACGTGCGCGGGCAGGTCCAGCAGGGCACGCAGGGCCCGGTCGTCGCTGTCCCCGGAGCCGCACCCCGGCCCCGCGAACACATAGGGGCGGGCCAGGACGACGGCACGCCAGGGTGAGGAAGTGCGGTGACGCACACTCAGATGCTCGGACGTCTTCAGCCAGCCCTCGACACGTCCCGCGAGCCTCTCCCGGCGCACCGGCACCACGAAGCCGTCCGGTGTGACCTCGGCTCCGGACCTGGGCAGCACGTACTGCATCCCGAGCCCTTCGGCGAGCAGCGCCGCGGCACCGCCGGCGAGCGGTCGCCGGCCGATGACGACGAGGGGCGGGACGGCGGGCCCCGGTGCGGCCGCGTCCACCGCGCGGGCGGACCGTTCCACCGCGGCCAGCCGGTCCTGGACGAGGAGATGACGTGGGCGGTGCCCGTCACGCGGATCCAGCCACAGGCGTGCCCCCGGCCGACCCTGCCAGCTGTACTCCCCGCGCTCCTGGAGCGCCGGGTGGGCCAGCGCCGTCAACTCCAGCCGCGTCGACCAGTAGTCGTGCGCCGGACCCGGCTCCGGGGCTTCGGGTCCGGGCGCCGCGTCCCAGACGCGCTCCCGCCTGAGCAGTTCCACGGCGTCGGTCAGGGGCAGCGGCTTCTCACCGGGCCGCAGCCGGAACTCCGCCACGTCGAGGACGACCGTCGGGTACGCCTCGCCCGACCGCACCGCCGTCAGCTCGGCCGTGAACCTGCGCGCCCCGTGGTCGCTGGAGAGCACGGCCGTGGCCGCCGCGACCGGGGCACGGTCGAACCAGGGGGCCTCCCAGGCGCGCGGCAGCCGCCCGAGCGCCGTGATGCCGTCCCGCAACTGGCCCATCAGGGACGCCACATCGGGGCCGGACACCTCCTCCGCGCGCAGCCAGCCCAGTTCCACGAAGACGTCGGCGACGGAGACGCCCGCCAGCCGGGCCAGCGCCCCCATGAACTCGGGCCCCGGCTTCCGGGTTCCGTTGAGCCAGGAGCGGATGGAAGCCTCCGCCCAGGGCAGTTCGCCCAGGTCCTCCTTCAACGCCCGCACCACGGCGTTGGGTCCCTGGATGTTGCGGTGCCGCAACGCCCTCAGACACGTCTCCACGCCGGGAGGCGTCCTGCCTCCGCTGTCGCTCCTCGCCATGCGCGGCTCCTCCCGTCCACGGGCAACGGCCGCACGGTAGCGGCGAATCGGGGCGTTCCGGCGCCGAATCGGATGATTCCTCCGCGCCGCCCGCCGACCGCGCCGCCCGCCGTCCGCACCGCCCGCCGTCCGCACCGCCCGCCGACCGCACCGCCCGGCGTCCGGGACTCGACGCGCGGCGCGCGGATACCGCATTGCTCGGAACGGATACGCGGACGTCTGTCGCGCGGCCGTCGCCATCCGGTTCAGTCGGGTCCTCAGCGTCGCATCGGACCTTTCTGAAGTGAGGAAACGCGAGTGAACCGCCCGCTCCGACGGCTCCGTCCGGTCCTGCACGACATCCGCCGGGGCCGGCACCTGGAGTCGTACGCCGTCTTCGTCGCCGGCCTCGTCCTCTTCGTCCTCGGGCTGTTCGACCGCGTCGGTACCCAGGTTCTGCTGACCTTCACGGTCGCGGCCCTGGCCCTGTTGGTGTTCAGAACCGCCGCGGTGCCCGGCCGCCCCGCACCCGCGTCCCCGGACGAGGTGCTCCGCGAGAGGCAGGAACTCGGCCCGCTGCGCGACCTGCTGGAACGCGCCGAGGACCTCCGGGTCTACGGGCCGACCGCCATCAACGTCCTGGCCAACGCCGAGGACCTGCGCCGACGCGTCCTCCAGCGCGGCGGCACCGCGCGCTTCGTCGTCCTGCAACCGTCGCCGACCGCCCTCGCCCAGGCGGCCGTTCAGCTCGACGACAACCTCGACCTCGAATCCGCCCTGCGTGGCTCCCTGATCACCCTTCGCCGACTGGCGCGGCACGAGCGCTTCGACTGGCGCGGCCTGCCCTTCAACCCGGGATTCAGCCTGCTGATCGTCAACGGCGACCGCACGGACGGGACCGTGGTGGTGGAGTTCCACGGCTTCGGGGACGACACGATCAACACCCGGATGCACCTCGTGCTGGACCGCCGGACCTCGCCCCACTGGTACGCGTACTGGCTGCGCCGCTTCGAGGCCGTCTGGGAGGCGGCCGAGCCGGAGCCGACCCACCTGCCCGGGCCGGCCGTGGGCGACCCCGACGCGGACGCGGTCGCGCGGTGAGGCCACAGGGCGTCACCGACGCGGTGCGGCACCTGGACGGCCTGTCCCCGGCCGAGGTCCTCGTGTGGTCGGGAGCGGGCGCCTCCGTCGAGGGGCCGTCGAGCCTGCCGACCGGCCCGGAGCTGACCCGGAGGGTCTTCGACACGTTCTTCGAGGATGGGTCGCTGGACCGGGTCATGACGTACCACCAGGTTCTCGGCCTGGGCGCGTACGGCGCGTGCCCGAGGGACGCGGGTCTGCCCGCCGCCCGGCCGCCGCGCCTGGAGACAGCGCTGGAGGCCGCCGTACGGGCCAGGGGCGACACCTCCCCGTCCGTGTTCGCGCTCCTCGACGACGTCAGCAAGGCGGCGCCCAACCGGCTGCACGCCTTCGCCGCCGACCACGTCGCCTCCGGCGGGCGCCATGTCACGGCGAACTTCGACACCTGCGTGGAGCGTGCCCACGAGGAGCGGTACGCCGGCCCCGTCCCCGACCGGGCGGTCCACCACTTCCACGGCTCCTTCCTCGACGGACCCGACGGTGAGCGCCTCGGCGCCACGCTCGGCCGTCTCTCGGCGGGCTTCCCGAAGCGGGAGGCCGCCCGCCTGAGGTGCGAACTGCGCGGCAGCCGGGGCATGGTGGTGGTCGGCTACAGCGGCAGCGACTACTTCGACGTGGACCGGCTCGTGGCCGCGCTGCCCCCGGAGGAACTGCGGGGGCTCCGGGTGCTCTGGATCTCGCACTCCGGTCACGAGCCGCACACCCTGGGCGCCGACGCCGTTCCCCTCCAGGCGCTGCTGCGGGCGGCGGGCGCCGACGTACGCGTGGTGTGCGCGCCCACCGCCGAGGTGCTCGACGCGCTCGCCGACTCCTGGGGTCTGCCCGCGCTGCCGGGACCGGTGCGACGCACCCCGCGTACCCCGCCCCTGAGCGTCACGGACGCCGAGCGGGACCACGCCACCTTCCTGCTGTACCAGTCGCTGGGCCTGCACCGGGAGGTGCGGCGGTTGCTCCGCGAGGGCCGGACCGGCACGGACGACCCCGACGAACTGCGCCGGGCGCGCTCCCGGATCCTGTGGGAAGCCGGCCGGTGGAACACCCTGCGCGGCCTGTGGCGCGGTGCGCCGGCGCGCGGGCCGCACGCGCTGGAACGAGCCGAACGCATCGGCGCCGCCCTGTGGGCGCAAGGACGCCTCCTGCCCGCGTGGTGGTACCTGCGCCGGCACGCCCGGCGGGCCGACGCGGGCAGCAAGGACTCCTTCGCGCTGGAGGAGACCCTCGGACGGGTGGTCGAGCACATGCACCGCACCCCCGATCTGCGCCCCCTCGCCCGCCGCCTGCTCAGCCGTGCGCCGGCGGAACCCGCCGACGCGCCCGTGGAGTTCCGGGCCCTGCACGACGTACGCGACAGCCTCGACGGTCTGCGCCGCGGAGTACCGCGTTCCCAGGCCCACGCACGCGATTCCACCGTCTGGTTCCAGGAGACCAACGACCTCCAGGGCATCCTCAGTTACCGTCACCGGCTCCTGCGCGACGGCTACGACGCCGCCGACCCGGCCCTCACCGACGAGATCCTGCGCGACCGTTACGACGAGTTGACCGCAGCGAACCTCTTCCTCGGGTCGGCCGCCGGAGCGTGGCGCACCGCGCTGCTGCCGGGCGCACACCGCGTCTACAGCGTGCGCGAGTACCTCTTCGCCCTCTTCGCCCTCCAGTACGGCTGGTGGCATCGCTTCCGGCTGCTCGCCTGGTTCCTGCCCCGCAGGGCCCGGCACCGACGCCGCGGATGACCGTCCCCCTGCCTTCACCGACCTGTACGGCCCGACCTCAGCACTCAGGAAGCCAAGACCGTGGACACGACCGGCCGCGCCGCCCGGCGACGCACCGCACCGCACCCCCGCTCACCCCAGGACCCGCTGCCCCCGCACCCGCGGCCCCGCCGCGCACCCCGGCCCGCCCGCTCCTGGTGGCTGCTGCTCGGGGCCGAGACGGCGTCACCGCCGCACGGCTGCTCCACTCCGGAAGGGCCCGCCCTGGACTGCGACGTCCGCAGGATCCGGCCCAGCGACCTGTACTGCCGCACCCACGAGGCGTTTCTGCCGCTGCGGAACGTCCGCAAGCAAGAACACCCGCTCAACCCGGTGGGGTTGCTGCCCCGGCTGCTGGTGGCCGCGCTGGTGTGGACGGCGCAGTTCGGCTCGCCCTGGCCCATATGGGTGCTCGGCCTCCTGCTCGGTGCCGCGGTCCTGCTCCTGCCGCTGCGGCGCTGGGCGGTGACCTCGCGGACGGCCGCGGTCGCCTGGTTCGTCACCTGCGTGCTCGTGGTGGCGCACCACTGGACGAGCCGGCCCGTCGACCGGATCGCGGCGACCACGCTGCTCGTGCTCACCGCGGTCGCCGTGGCCGCGCGGTGCGCGGGGGAGGCGGTGACCGGCGACTCCTCCGGCGACCGGCGCGAGGCGTCCGCGCGGCGCGTGACGGACGCGGTCACTCCCGGCGTGGGATGGGTGCGGGGGACCCGCGCGGCGGGCCCGATCGCGGCGGTCCTCGCCCCCGTTCCCGCGGCACTGCTGTTCCTCGCGGTCGAGCGGCTCGCGCCGGAGGGCCGGCTGGCCCGGCTGCCGGACTGGGCCCGGCACTGGATCGATCTGGCGGCACCCGGCGCGCTGATCGGCGCCCTGCTCGCCACCTGCGTCGCCGGCGCGCTCCAGGGCGCCGGACGCATCGACCGGCGCGTCGTCCCGTTGACCCGACCCGTGCCCAAGCCGCGCCGCCCCGCCTGGGCGCACCCGGGCCGGACCCGCTACAGCACGGGGACCGACGACCTCGCCGCCCGGCTGATCGGCGTCTGCCTGAGCGTCGCGGAGCACACCCTCGACGTGCTGCTCCGCACCGCGGCCTTCGCCGCCGGCGTGCTGCTGGCCTTCGGGCACCTGTGCCTGGCGACGGTACGGGCGGGAGCCGAGTGGCTGTGGCGACAGACCGTCCTCCTCCACCGCCGGGTGGTGCTGAGCCTCGTGATGGCCAAGGACACCCTGGTCGAGGCCGTGCCCGTCGCCTGGGTGAGCACGGGTGCGACGCTGCGCGCGGTGGTTCTCCCGGTCGCCGGTCTCGCGGTCGCCGGGGCAGCGCTGAGTCTGCTGGGGGAGGAGGTGCCCGGCTATCTCACGGACAGTGAACTCTCGTCCCTGTGGCCGCTGTCGGCGTCCGTGGGCTGTGCGCTGCTGGGGCTGACGGCCGCGTGGACCGGCCTGGCCGGACAGCCGGTCGGGGTCTCCCTGGACTCCGCCCGGCGCACCGCGGAGACGGCCCTGCCGCACGCCCTGCTGACGGCGGCCCTGACCGGCTGGGCGATCAGCCTGCCCTCGTTCCTCGGCTTCGGGCGTATCGAACCCGGCTGGCTCACCTTCGCGCTGACCGCGTGGCCGGTCACGCTGGTCACCGTTCACCTTTTCCGCCGCCGGCGGTCCCGTTCAGCAGGGCGGCGACGCTGACGGCGGTCCTCTCCCCGGCCCGCTGCCTGATCAGCCCCTCCTTGGCGGCCGCCCGAAGCCACACCTCCGTGCCGGCCTCGGCGCCGCTCAGCACGCGCGCGGTCACCACCACGGGATTCAGCCCACCGACACCGCCACCGGTGACCACGCGCACCGTCGCCCGACCCTCGCCCTGGCTCTCGCCCTCGCGTTCACCCTCGGTCTCGCTCTCGCCGGATCCGACCGGGACCACCCGGCCCACCCGCCCCAGCACCTCGGAGACATGCCTCAGCGCGTCCTCGAACGGCAGCGGAACGAGCAGATCGACCTCATGGACGTTCTTCCTCATCACCTTGGCCACCATCCGGACCAGGCCACCGCTCGCCCCACCCGTCGCACTGAGAGCGGCAAGCTCCTCCGCCAGGATCCGGTCCTCGCTGCGGTCCTCGCTCCAGTCCATGACCCCCACCTCCATCGTCACCACCCCGACCTCCATCGCCCGACCGTACTGCCCCTCGATAGAATCGCCCACATGATCGAACCGGACCGCGGCGAGGCCGGGCCCGGGATGTGGCGGCGTGACGCGGGCACCGTGGTGGTGCCGCCCGCCGCCCTTCAGGAGCAGGCGGTGGAGCCCTACGCCATCGTCGCCGGGCTGCACGTCCCCCGCGTCGCCACGGAGTGGTCCGCGCACACCCACCGTCGGCACGAACTGGTCTGGGTGCGGGGCGGCACGCTCACCTCCCGGGTCGGCAACCGGATCTTCACGGTGTCCGAGGGGAACGGGCTGTGGATGCCCGCCGGAACCCTCCACGCCGGCCGCGCCACCGCGGGAGCGCGCTTCTACGGCGCCTTCATCGCCCCCGACCGCACCCCCGTGGCCTTCGAGGAGCCGACGGCGATCGCGATGACGCCGTTGCTGGAGTCGCTGCTGACGCATCTGTCCGGCACCGATCTCGATCCCGGTGCCCGGGGCCGGGCGGAGTCGGTGGTGTTCGACGTGCTGCGTCCCTCGGAGCGCCAGTTCGCCCTGCGGGTGCCGGGCGACGCACGGATCGACGTGATCGCCGAGGTCCTGCTGGACGATCCAGCGGATCCGCGTTCGCTGGAGGAGTGGGCGCGGGAACTCGACGTCAGCGACCGCACGCTGACCCGGGCGTTCCGGCAGAGCACGGGTCTGTCCTTCGCGCAGTGGCGTCAAGCGCTGCGTGTGCACCGGGCGTTGATGCTCCTCGCCGAGGGCTTCGACGTCACGACGGTCTCCGCGGTCCTGGGGTACACCCGCCCCAGCACCTTCATCGCCGCCTTCCGTCGGGTCATGGGGACGACTCCCGGCGCCTTCCACGCTCCGGCCGATCCCGTGGAACCGGGTGTCCCGAATCGCGTATCGGCTGTCCCGAACTGCTGATTGTCGACAGCGGAAGCGAAATATAGCCTTCGTCGAGTTAGGCAACCCTTAGTTGATGCTCGGTCGGTGAGAGCCCGTCGAGGACCGGCCCAGGGCTGCCCCAGTCGTGCCCCTTCGACGGTCCGGACCAGAACGATGCCCCTGAGCCCCATCCGCCGCGCCGCCCCCGCCGCGGACGTGCCCGCCCCGACGCGGGCCGCCCTCGCCGGAACCGGCCTGCTGCTGCGTCACGGCGGCCGGCCCGTGGTCCACGGCGTCTCGCTCACCCTCCGGCCCGGCCACGTCACCGCCCTGGTGGGACCGAACGGCAGCGGCAAGTCCACCCTGCTGCGCGCCCTGTGCCGCCTGCACCCGATCGGCGGCGGCCGGGTGACCCTCGACCGCACCGGCGAAGCGGCCTCCGAGCGGGACACGGCGCTGCTCGGCAATCGGGAGTTCGCCCGTGAGGTCACCCTCTTCTCCCAGTCCAGGCCCGCGCCGCAGGGACTGACGGTCCAGGAGGTCACCGCCTTCGGCCGCCACCCCTACCGGCGCGGCTTCGCCGGGCCGTCCGTCGAGGACCGCGAGGCCGTCGAACGCGCCATGGCACTCACCGGAGTCGGCGACATGGCGGACCGGCCGGTCGGCGAACTCTCCGGCGGTGAGATGCAGCGCGTGTGGCTCGCGGCCTGTCTGGCGCAGGACACCGGCGTCGTCCTGCTGGACGAACCGACCAACCACCTGGACCTGCGCTACCAGATCGAGACCCTCGACCTGGTGCGCGACCTCGCGGGACGGCACGGCACCGCGGTCGGGATCGTCCTGCACGACCTCGACCAGGCCGCCCGCGTCGCGGACACGCTCGCCCTGATGGCGTCCGGCCGGATCCACGCGGTCGGACCACCGGCCGCCGTACTCACCGCCGAGAACATCGGCGAGGTCTACGGCATCGAGGTCGAGGTGGACACCAACCCGCGCACCGGACGCCTCCGTATCGACCCCGTCGGACGGCACGACCCGGCCGGCTGACCCCTTCCCGCACTCCGGCGGCACCCCGGCCGCCTCCGCCCACCACACGCCACGGTGTGGCACGTGTCAGCGCACACGCGCCACGCACCGTCCGCGTGCCGGAAAAGCACGCCCACGCGACACACACGCACACCAGAAGAAGGAGAAACCCTCATGAATCGCGTCCACCGCCTCGCGGCGGCAGCCTCCGCGGGACTCATCGTCCTCGCCGCCACCGCCTGCGGCACCACCGACGTCGACGAGGCCACCGGCGCCGCCACCACCAGCGCCTCCCCCGCCTCCGAGGACTGCGCCCAGGACACCACCACCACGTCCACCGGGCCCGTCTCCTTCACCGACGGCGTCGGACGCAAGGTGGAACTCGACCAGCCCGCCCAGCGGATCGCCGTCCTGGAGTGGCAGCAGATCGAGGACGCCCTGACGCTCTGCGTCACCCCCGTCGCGGTCTCCGACCCGAAGGGATACCGCACCTGGACCAGCGCGGAGGAGCTGCCGAGCGGCGTCACCGACATCGGCACCCGCGAGGAGCCCGACCTCGACACCCTCTACGCCGCGAAGCCCGACCTGATCGTCGTGGAGGCCTTCGACGCCGACGACGAGACGATCGCGAAGCTGGAGAAGCGGGGCGTCCCCGTCATGGCCACCAAGGGCGCCGACCCCGAGGACCCGATCGGCAACATGCGCCAGGTCTTCAGCATGATCGGCGAGGCCACCGGCCGCTCCGAGCGCGCGGACCAGGTGCTCAAGGAGTTCGACGACCACCTCGCCCAGGCCAAGCAGCAGGTCACCGACGCCGACCTGCCGACCGACAAGTTCGTCTTCTTCGACGGCTGGCTCGAAGGCGGCAACCTGACGATCCGCCCGTACGGACAGGGCGCCCTGTTCACCGAGATAGGCGAGGAACTCGGCCTCAAGGGGGCGTGGACCGACGCCGTGAACAAGGAGCACGGCGACGGCGGCGTCGACCCCTCCTACGGCCTGGCGCAGACCGACGTCGAGGGACTCACCGCGGTCGGCGACGCCAACCTCTTCTACGCCAACGACGAGGGTGCCGGCGGCTACGTCGAGGCGCTCGGCGAGAACCCGATCTGGAAGTCCCTCCCGGCCGTGAAGGAAGGCCGCGCGCACTCCTTCCCGCCCCAGGTGTGGGGCGCCGGCGGCCCCCGCTCCTGCGAGCAGGCGATCGACGCGTACGTCGACGTGCTCGACCAGAAGTGACCGCGACGCACACCGCGGCGCCCACCGGGGCCGAGCCGCCGCGCACCGGGCGCGGCGGCCGCCTCTCCGGCGCCGCCGCCCTGGCGGCCCTCCTCGCCCTGACCGTCCTGGTGGGCCTGTGGCACCTCACCCAGGGCACCTCGGGCGTCGGCGTCACCGACCTCCTGCGCCACTTCGCCGGAGTGCGGGACGAGTCCGCCGGGGCGACGGTCGGCGACATCCTCACCGGCTCACGGCTGCCGCGCCTCCTGGCGGGCGTGGCAGTGGGGTTCGCCCTCGGCTGCGCCGGCGCGCTGCTCCAGTCCGTCACGCACAACACGCTCGCCTCACCGGACACCCTCGCCGTCACGGCCGGGGCCTACTTCACCCTCTCGCTCGTCGCCGCCCTCGGCCTGACCGTGCCGCTGTGGGCGTCGGGAGCCGTGGCCTTCGCGGGCGGTCTCGCCGCGGCGGTCCTCGTCCTGCTGCTGGCGGGCCGGGCCGCCGGGACCTCGTCCACCCGCCTCGTCCTCGCCGGCTCGGCCATGGCCATGGCCCTGGACGCGGCCACGGGGACGCTCCTCATCCTGTTCCGCGAGAACACCACCGGCCTGTACGCCTGGGGCAGCGGCTCCCTCGCCCAGCTGAACATCGACGCGTCGACGCGGGCCGTCCCGCTCGTGGGCGTGCTGTTGTGCGCGGCGCTGGCGCTGTCGCGGAGGCTGGACGTGATGCGCCTGGGCGACGACGCCGCGACCACGCTCGGCGTGCCGATCCGTACCACCCGGACGGCCGCGGTGCTGTGCGCGGTGCTCCTGACCAGCACGGCGGTGACCCTCGCCGGCCCGATCGGCTTCGTCGGCCTGGCAGCGCCCGTACTGGCCCGGCTGATCGCCGGACGTGTCCACTCCCTGCGCCGCCATGTGTACCAACTCCCCGCCGCGGGCCTGTCCGGGGCGCTGCTCGTGCTCCTCGCGGACGCGGTGCTGCGCGCGGTGCAGGGCGCGGACGGAGCGGCGTCGATCCCCACCGGGGTTCCCACCGCGCTGCTCGGCGCCGTCGTGATCGTCGTCCTCGCGCTGCGCCTGCGCGACACCGGCCACCTGCGGCAACCGCCCGGCGCACAGGTCGCCGTCCGTTCCCGCCGCGCGTTCCTCGCCGTCGCCGTCGGCGCGCTGGTGCTGCTGACGGCGACGGTCGTGGTGGCCGTCCTCGCCGGAAGCCTCTGGCTGCGGACGGGCGACCTCGTGCTGTGGGCGCGCGGCACCGCCCCGCCGCTGATCGGGCAGGCGCTCGACGACCGGGTACCGCGCGTGCTCGCGGCGGTCCTCGCGGGCGCCGCCCTCGGCCTCGCCGGATGCGTCGTGCAGGGCACGGTGCGCAACCCGCTCGCCGAGCCCGGCGTCCTCGGCATCACGGCGGGCGCGGGCCTCGGCGCCACGGTGATCGTGACCTCGGACCTGCCCGGCGGGCGTCCCGTGCTCATCACCGCCGCCGTCGCCACCGGGCTCGCCACCTTCGCCCTGATCGCCCTGCTGGCCTGGCGCGGCGGCTTCCTCCCCGACCGGTTCGTCCTGATCGGCATCGGCTGCGGTTACGGCATCAGCGCCGTCACCACCTTCCTCCTGCTGCGCGCCGACCCGTGGAACACCCCCCGCATCTTCACCTGGCTCTCCGGCACGACGTACGGGCGCACCTTCCCCGACGTCGTTCCGGTCGCGGTGGCCCTGGCGCTGGCCCTTCCGCTGCTGCTGGCCATGCGCGGCAGGCTCGACCTGCTCGCCGTCGACGAGGACACCCCGCGCGTCGTCGGCGTCCGGGTGGAACGCACCCGTTTCGTCGCCCTGTCGATCGCCGCGGTGCTCGCGGCGCTCAGCGTGATCGCCGTCGGTGTCGTCGGCTTCGTGGGGCTGGTCGCCCCACACCTCGCCCGCACCCTGGTTGGGGCCCGGCACGGCCGTGTCATCCCGGTGGCGATGCTGCTCGGCGGGCTCGTCGTGTGCGTGGCCGACGCCCTGGGCCGCACGGTCGTCGCCCCGTCCCAGGTCCCGGCCGGCCTGATGATCGCGCTGGTCGGCGGCCCGTACTTCCTGTGGGTGCTGCGCCGCTCACGGGCATGACCCCGAACACCCCGTCCGTTCCCCAGGAGTTCCTGCCGTGCCCGCGCATGCCGAAGATCCCCTCCGGAGCGTCGTCGTGCCCTTCGACGCCGACACCCCGCCCCCTGAACTCGGCCGGCTCGCCGCCGAGACGCCCGAGCGGTGGCGCACCGTCGACCGCTCCCGCCACGCACCGCGCCTGGTGCTCGTACCGGACGACGCGGGGGAGGGCGTGGCCGGGGCCGCCCTGGTGACGGCCCGCCCGGACACGGCCTACCTGAAGATCGTGGACGCCATCGGTGACGTGCGGGCCGCGGTCCGCGCCGTCGTCGCCCACGCCCGGCGTCTGGCGCTGGCTCAGGTCAAGTGGGAGGGCTGGACGGTGAGTCCGGCCGTGGCCGAGTCGGAAGGGTTCACCGCGCTGACCCCACCCCTCGCGCAGCCGCAGGACGCGCCGGGCCCGCCCGCCGGCTACGTCCGCTGGCTGTCGGGGGCCACGGTGCCGGAACCGCGCTACTACGGTCAGAGCACCCACTTCACCTGCGGTGCCGTCACCGCCCTGGTCGCGCGGGCGCACGCCGGGAACCTGCCGTGGACGGCCCTGGACCGCCGGGCGGAGCTGACGCTGTGGCGCGACGCCACCAATTTCCCGTCCTGCGAACCGGTCGGCCTCGGCCTCGCCGTCCACCGGGCCTGGCCGGAGTCCGCCGTCACCGTCCACCTCGACAGCGAAGACCCCCTGTTCCTGGACCACTTGACCGACCCCGAACGCGCCTGGCGCACCGTCCTCCAAGACGTCTCCCGCGAGGAGGCCGCGCGGGCCGGCGTGCCCGTGCGGTCCGAGCGGCTGACCCTCGCCGCCATCCTGAGCGGACTCGACCGACGGCAACCGACCCTGCTCCTGCTGTCACTCGACCGCATGCAGGGGTACGACGTCCCGCACTGGGTGCTCTGCCACGCGGCGGTGCCGGGCGCTCTCGTGATCGACGACCCGTGGGCCGAGACGTCCAGGGGCGACACCTGGGTCGACGCCCACCTGCTCCCCGTACCCGAGGACTCCCTCGACGCGATGTCGACGCTGTCGCCGGGCCCGTTCCGGGGCGCGGTGACCCTCGGCGCCGGAGCGGCTTACCCGGGTCACCCGCCGTCGAGCCAGCGCACCTGGTAGGCCTCCAGGTCGACGGTCCGGCCGTCGACCTCGACCCGCACGGGCCGGTCCAGGGTGTTGACGAGCAGGGCGGTGTCGTCGTCGGCGAGCGTCAGCACGGCGGCCGCGTCGCGCCCCTCCACCCGGACCGGCCGGTACTCCGTCCCGGGCGGGAACCCGGCCGCGAAGCGCTGGATCAGTGCCATCATCGGCAACGCCCGACCGGTCGTGCCGGTGCCGGTGTCGACGTCGGTGTTCGGCCAGAGGCAGCTCACACACCGACCGTCCCGTGTCTGCGCGTTCCAGAAGAACGCCGTCTCGGCGCCGCCCTTGGCGATGGCCATCATCCCGGCCGCCTCGACGGCGAGCCGGTGCTGCTCGCTCCAGTTCCGGTAGGAGCCGTCCTCCTCGCCCGGTTCCGTGTAGTACTCGGCCCACCAGAGCGGCAGCGAGGTGTGCTGCCGGAGCCACCGGCCCACGGCGGTGAACTTCTCCGTCGCGCCGAACTCGTCCGGCACCGCGACACCGCCCCGGGCGTAGCTGGAGCCGTCGACCACGACGAAATCGGCGCCGACCTTGTGCTCGTTCCAGTAGTCGAAGGCGTCGAGCACCCGGCGGTCGACCGTGCCCCACGGGCCCGAGAGGGAGGAGGCGTGGCGGGTGGTTCCGGGCGGCAGGCTGTCCATGTTCAGGTACGGCCCACCGACCAGAATCCTCTTGTCCACCTTCTTCAGGGCCCGGTGGACGTGGTTGTAGAGCTGGGTGTACCCCTCCTGGTTCCAGCGCTGCTTGCTCTCGTCGAAGAAGCCCTTGAACTCGTTCCAGACGATGAAGTGCTTCACCTCCGGATAGCGTCGGGCGACGGTCGCCGCGAGGTCGGCGAAGTCGTCGTAGTGCTCGGGGCTCGGGGCGGTCTCCAGGGACCGGCGGGACCAGTCCGTGCGGCCCGGTGTGCCGCCCTTCATCCAGTCCGGAGCGCAGCACAGGGTGACGACGGGTGTGCCGCCCGTCGCCTCGATCAGGTCCATGCGCGCGTCCAGGGCCGCGAAGTCGTAGCGGCCCGGGGACGGTTCGGGATTGTCGGCACCCCAGCCCATCATGTGCTGGTTCTGCGGAAGCGACTGCGCGGACAGGGTCCGTACCGCCGTGTCCACGGAGGAGGAGCCGAGTTGGTCACCGACGCTGTACTGCGTGTGGGTGACGCCCCAGCCGAGCGAGGCGGGGACGGCCTCGTCCCCGCCGGACTGGCTGCCGCACAGCGCGACGAGCAGGGCCAGGGCCGCGATCACCGAGAGGGCGGCGCTCACACGCCACCTCGCCTTCGCCCTGCCCGCCCGGCGCGTCACTCCCGCACACCTGCCCCGACCGTCCGGCGCGCGAGCCGTCGGGAGCCGCGGACCAGGGCGTAGCCCTTCGTCAGCGTCCGGTCCACGGCGAAGGTCCGGCCCACGGCCCGTCCCTCGACCAGTCGCGCGAACTCCTGGAGTCCGGTGCCCCGTCGTACGGTCATCCTGCGCAGGGCGAGCGGACCCTGGCGCGGGTCGGCGAGCGCGTTGCCCACGGCCAGGGACTGGGCGAAGCCGGCCCGCCGCACGGTCTGCCGCACCCGGCGGTCGGAGTAGCCGAACGGGTAGGCGAAGGACGTGGGCGCGGTGCCGGTCCGTTCCTCGATGATCTCCTTGCAGCGCTCCACCTCGAACCGCAACCGCCCCTCGGCGAGCTGGTCCAGCTGGGGGTGGGTGTGGCTGTGGCCGCCGATCTCGACTCCCTGTGCCGCGAGTTCGCGCACCTCGTCCCAGTCGAGCATGGTGTCCAGGGCGGCCCCGTCGATCTCGTGCGGGCCGCGCAGCCAGCCCGTGGTGACGAAGACGGCGGCGGGAAAGCCGTACCGGCGCAGGTCCGGCAGGGCGTAGCGGTGCACGCCCCGGTAGCCGTCGTCGAAGGTGATCAGCACCGGCCGCGGGGGGAGCGTCGCACGGCCCCGCCAGGCCTCGGCGAGGTGGGCGGTGGTGACGGGGGTGAAGCCGCGCTCGTTCAGCAGCGCCATCTGGTTGGCGAACATCCCGGGTGTGACGGAGAGCGTCCGGATCGCGGCCGCCGGCGCGTCCGAGACGCCGTGGTACATGAGGATCGGTACGGGACGGGTCATCGTGGACTCCTCGCACGGGTGGCGGTCCAGGTGCGGGCCCTGCCCATGGACCTCAGGAGCCGGTCGGCCGGCGCGCGCAGTTCCGGGTGGGACACGACCGTGTTGCGCAGGGCGCGCACCGGGGCCCGGCGCGCCCAGTGGGCGGCGGCGACCGGATGGCGTCGTGTCGTCCAGCCCTCGGAGACCTGGACGTCACCGGTCTTGAGCACGTCCTTGTGGTCCCGCTGCCCGCGTCCGAGGTCGAGGTGGGAGAGGCCGTCCTCGGCCGCTCCGCGCGCCATGCGCAGGTGCTGCACGACGCCGGGGGAGTACTTGGCGAAGGCCGGGTCGTAGGCCGGGAACCAGCAGGCCAGGATGTGCTCCGACCGCACCCCGAAGTGCGCGGCCACCGGCCGGTCGCCGGCGTACAGCACGGAGAGGAGACCGGCGAACGAGTCGGTGCGGGTGTGGAACAGCTGCTCCGTCAGCTCGCGGATCCACGGGTGCGCGAAGCGGTCGCTGCGCCCGGTCCTGCGGTACTGGGCGGACTTCCACTCCATGAGGGTGCGCAGCATCGCGGGATCGCGTTCGTCGTGCACGTAGTGGACGTCCCCGGCGACGCGCGCCAGCTTGCGTTCGTAGCCCAGCCGGACACGGGTGCCCCGGCCCGATCGGGCGCGCAGCCGGGCCACGTAGGCGTCCCAGCCGTCCGCCACATCGATCACGGGGGAGGGGAAGGTGCCGAGCAGGGACTGCTCGAACGGCTGCTGCCCCTCGGCGAGGTGGTCGAACTCCCAGATGACGAGACCGCAGGCGCGCAGCAGTTCCTGCGCGTCCCACCGGAAGCCCGGCGCGTGCACGAGGCCCTGGCAGTCGGACAGGCCGAGCCCGACGGCGCGGCCGACGCCCACCGCGTTGCGCTGGTAGGGGAAGAACGCGGCCGGTTCCCCGGTGGAACCGTCCTCGCGCAGCACGGCGACCCGTACGTCGCGCCGGCACCGTCCGACGGCCCGGGTGAACTCCGGTGCGAGGAAGGGGTTCGCCAGCTGCGAGGCGCCGCCCGCGTACGCCTTCGACTGGAGGGTCCGCCACGCGGTTCGGTCGGCTGCGGTCAGCTCTTCCGGCCGGTACACGCTGATGTCCATGGTGGGTGTCCTTCAGTTCGCTCTTCAGGTCGCGGCGGGGTGGGCGCGGTGCCGCTCACCGGGGGGAAGGGGCGCGGACGGACGGGGACCGCCGGTCCGGGCGGGGGGTTCCACCACCCAGGACGCGGAGCGGCCGCGGCGGGCGCGGACGACGCCGACCGTGTAGCCGAGGGCCGCGCTCGACACCCCGGCCACGATCGCCGCCGCCCGCCCGGCGCCGCCACGCTGTCCGAGCAGACAGTCACGGACCCCGCGGAGCACACCGGCCGGCAGGACGCGCGTGGTGTAACGGCGCTCGGACTCCAGGCCCTTGCGCACCCCCACATGTCGGGTGACCTGGGCCTTGGAGAGGCCCTCGGCGTACGTCCGGCGGCGGAAGTAGGCGAAGCGCTCCCGGACCGGGGGCACCTTGTGGTGGATGACGGCGCGGTGGTCGAGGAGGAGCACGGCGTCGGGGAGCCGCTGGGTGAGCCGGATGCACAGCTCGGTCTCCTCGCAGCCCAGGGGGTGCTTGTCGCCGTCCCGGCCGATACCGATGGCGAAGCCTCCCACCTGGTCGAAGACCGTCCGGCGGAAGGAGGCGTTGCCGCCCAGCACGTTGCGGACGGGGGTGCGTCCCGGGGGCATCCCCTTGTAGGCGCAGCCCACGACCCAGTCGAACTCGGCCGGGAACCAGGCCGGGCGGTGCCCGGAGGCCCACGCCGGGACGGTCCGGCCGCCGACGGCCATCACGTGCGGATCGTCGTAGGCGTCGGCCATGTGCCGCAGCCAGTCGGGTTCCGCGACGGCGTCGTCGTCGAGGAAGGCGACGACCGAGCCCCGGGCGGCGGCGATGCCGGTGTTCTTCCCGGCGGACAGGCCCTGGGGGCCCGCGTTGGGCATGATCCGGAGCTCCGGTCCGCCGTCCAGCGGTCCGGCGCCGGCGCCGTACTGCTTGCGGAGCCGGTCGAGCAGGGCCGGATTGTGGTCGACGACCAGCAGGGTCTCCACGGCGGGCAGGGACTGGTGCCGTACCGACGTGACGGCGGCGAGGATGTCCTGCCACCGGTCCTCGGTGTAGACGCAGATGACGACGGAGACATCGGTACCGGGCACGGCACTTCTCCTTACTTCCGCGGGCCGGGCTCGGGCTCGCCGGGCCGCGGCTTCTCGGGCGTGGGCGGGGCCGGCGTCCTCCGGGACCGCGCGGGCAGCCACTGGGATCGCCGGATCATCAGGTACAGGGCGAGCAGGGTCAGCGCCACCAGCCAGGCCACGCCTCCGCCGGCCAGCCCCATACGGGGCAGCAGGACGGCCGCGAGGCCCAGCACCAGGGCGCACAGGGCCAGTTGCAGACCGACGACCGTGCGCATGCGCCGGCGCATCCGGGCCACGTCGACGGCGAGGCTCACCACCAGGTTGGGCACGGCGGAGAGGGCCAGCAGCCGCAGCAGGGTGGTGCCGTGCTCGGCGTACTCGGGTCCGAACAGGGCCAGCAGCCGCGGCGCGACGACGATCATGAGCAGGGCGCCGCCCGCCATCAGGAGCGTCGAGTGGCGCAGGACGCGGACGGTGTGCTCGGCCAGCCGTCCCGGCTCGTGGGCGGCCTCGACGATCAGGGAGCTGCCCATGTTCGTCGCCAGCAGGTAGGGCAGGTAGCCGACGATCCACGCGAGGGAGTAGTTGGCGCTCTGTTCCGGGCCGAGCGTGTTCAGCACCAGCAGCGGCGGCAGGCTGTAGGCGGCCATGCGGAACAGTGAGCCGACGTAGTCGGCCGTCGCGTACCCGACGAGGCGGGGCGGGCGGGCCGCCCGGGGCGCCTGTCGTTCGTGCCGTGGCACGGCGCGGCGGAGCAGGAAGACGTTGGCCACCAGGAGGGCCACGATCAGCGCGCCGGCCCAGGAGACGAGGATGCCCATGAAGAGCGTGAGGGCGGCCGCGGCGGCCAGCAGCAGGATCTTCACCACGGCGAAGATCACGTTCTCGGTCGCCACCCAGCCCGGGTGCCGGACGCCCGTCAGCGCGCCGTCCTGGAGTGCGAAGATCGCGTAGGCCGCGGTGTAGGTCACGAAGAACAGGCCGGTCAGCGGGGAGAGCAGGAAGTCGAGACCGGGACTGACGGTGGGCACCAGGAGCAGGAATCCGACGGACACCGCCACGCTGCACGCGATGCTGGCGCCGTAGCACGTCAGGATCAGGCTGCGGGTGTGGCGCCCGGCGGCGGGGACGAACCGCACCAGGAAGTCGGAGAGGTTGAGCTGGCCCACCGTGGACAGCAGGGTGGCGGCGGACACCGCGGCGTAGTTGAGGCCCACCGTCCGGTCGTCGTACCAGTGGGTGGCCAGCACCCAGAAGACGGCTCCCAGGACCGCGTTGACGATCGAACTCAGGGCGAGCAGGTGGCCGTTGCGCAGCAGGGGCTCGCTCGGCAGCAGTCCGGCGCAGCGGGTGCGGACACCGGAGAGGCGGGGGCGCGGGGCGGGTGCCACCTCCGCCGCGGCCGCTGTCCCCGCTTCGTCCGGGGGCGGTCCTTGGTGTCCGCTGACCGCCTGGGTGGCCATGGCGTCTCCCGGGCTCACTTCGTGCTGCCGGACAGCGGGCCCTGGCGCGAGGGCCAGCGCGGGGGCGCGACGGTGTCGTTGCGCGGCAGCCGCAGCCGGGGCGTCAGCACGAGGGCCGAGGTGAGCGCGGCCAGCGCGATCAGGGCCCGTACGGGGCTGAACACGCCGAGGACGAACAGGGCTTCCGCCACCAGCGCGCACAGGGCGACGCTGACGGCTCCCGCGATGACCACGGGGGCCAGCAGGGCGGCCGTGCCGTCCCCGCGCCGCGGTCCGGGCCCGGTGGCCCACCACAGGGCGGCCAGCCCGGGGCACACGAGGAGGAAGGCCACCGTGATCACCACCCGTACCGGTGAGCCGTCGGGGAGCGCGGTCGCGGCGAGCGCCAGCCATCCGGACAGCGCCACGCACCCTCGCAGCCGGGTCATCGTGTCCTCCCTTCCGAGGGCGGGTCGAAGCGGTACACGACCGCGTCCGCGCTGCGGTACACGGCGGTGAAGCCGGGGGCGCCGGACAGGGCGGTCTCCAGCCTGCGGGTGAAGTCCGCGGGCATCGAACCGTTCAGCCGGACGTCCGCCTCCTGGGCACGGCTGAGCACGATGTACGCGGGCCTGCCGCCGGCCCGGCCGAGGATCGGTTCCAGCCCGGCGAGCGGGTCCCGGCCCATCAGCCGCCGCGCCTCCAGGCCCTCACTGGTGAGTTCCGCGCGCTCGTGCTGGTCGTAGTGCATCTCCAGGCCGGGGGCGGCGAACGTGACGGAGACGATCAGCGACCCGGGGGGCGTCCGCGTCGTGACGTACCGGGTGGCGGCGACCTCGTCGGCGGAGAAGCGGTTCATCGCCTCCTTGCTGTAGTAGCCGAACATCAGGCCGCCGAGCATGGCCAGCAGGACCACCACGACCACGGGGGTGCGGAAGGAGATCCGGGAGAGGTGCGGTATCAGCAGCGCCGCGATGAGGAAGGCAGCGGCCGGCAGGGCGAACATGTAGGCGCGGAAGGCCATCTCACCGCCGTAGGCGTTGATCAGGGCGAGCGGCAGCGGCGACAGCGCGAGCAGGGGCATCGGGGTGCGCCGGGTCCAGCGGTGGACGACGTAGGCCGCGGCGGCGAGCAGGAACACGCCCCCTGACAGGCCCCGGTCGATCCAGGAGACGACGACCTGGCTGGGCGCGGCGTCGGCGAGCCGGTTCAGGCCGGACCAGACATTGGCCTCGGGGCGGGTGACCGCCTTCACGAAGCTGCCGAGGTTCTCCACCACGTACGGCCTCGCCACGGTCGCGTACCAGGCCAGGTTGAGCAGGACCGCCGCGGCCAGCGCGGGCAGCACCACCCGCCGGTTGGCCCGGGGGAGGGCGAGCAGCAGCAGCGCGCTGATCAGCATGAGCGGCGACAGCTGGTGGGAGGTGATGATCGCGGCCTCCATCACGACCAGCACGACGAACAGACCGGGCGGCCACCCCCAGGAGCGTGGCACGCCGCGGTTCGGGGTCCGCGAGGAGGGCAGCTGCCGGACGACGACGGCGATGACGGCCGTGTAGAGCAGGAAGGTGAAGGCCTGCGGCGCGAAGTAGTCCTGCCCCACCCAGGCGCACGAGTAGTAGATCCACACGGCGCCCCAGATCAGCCGGCGGTCGGTGGTGAGCGACCGGTAGATCAGCAGCAGGGGGCCGAGGGTGAGGACGTTGACCAGCACCTGGGACCACAGCGCGTACGCCAGGGCGGACTCCAGGCCGGCGGCCCGCAGGAGCAGCGCGTTGAACTGGAAGAACCCGGGCCACTGGTTGTAGATGCCGAGGCCCTCGGCGTCCGGCACCTCACCGTTGTGCCGGACCATCGCGTCGATGACCGCGACGTGCTTCCACGCCCAGGCGTAGCGCAGCTCCGAGTAGAGCAGGGGCGGGGTGGCGTGGATGACGGCGATCAGGGCCAGCGTGTACAGCGCGTAGCAGCCGTGCGGGGTGCGCCGGTCGCCCGCCGCCACGCAGAAGCCGACGACGAGGAGGCCGAGCGCGACCCAGAAGGTGACGGGCAGCACCTGGAGCAGGCCCAGGTCGCCCATCGCGTCCAGGCGTACCTCGCGCAGGGAGGTCACCCACAGGGCGACGGCGGCCGGCAGCAGGAAGGCCGCGGCCCGGACGCCGCGGCCCGAGGCGCGCAGCCGGATCCGGCCGCGGGCGGAGACGGGCCGCGCGAGCGGTGCGAGGGGGGAGACCTCGGGGGTTCCCAGCGTGTCGCTACCCACGCGCGGCATGGTGTCCTCCTGCCCCGCGGGTGTTTCGCGGAGCGCTTCGGGTTGCTGCCGGCTGAACACGGGTGACTCCGTGTGGACGGGGCGGCCGGAATCAGTCCGGCGTGCTCGGGTGCGGTGCGGGTGCGGTGCGGCTGCCCGGCCGCTCGGAGAGCAGGGTGCGCAGCACTCGGCGGCCGTCGGAGACCGCGTGCAGGTTGGAGTGGCCGCTGCGGCGCGGCAGCTCCAGACTCGGCACCTCCGCGATGCGCAGGCCCGAGTTCAGGGCGTGCGCGATCATCTCGGTCTCGATCTCGAAGCCGGTGCTGTGCAGGTCGAGGTCGTCGAGGAAGCTGCGGCGGAAGGCGCAGTACCCGTAGCAGAGGTCCGTCAGGTGGGCGCCGTACAGATGGTTCACGGCCGCGAGCAGTGCCTGGTTGCCCCAGCTGCGGATCCGGGTGATGTCGAGGGAACCGCCGCCCGCGATGAAGCGGGAGCCCTTGACGAAGTCGTACCCGTTGTCGAGGAAGTGCAGGTAGTGCGGGATCTCCCCGGGCAGCATGCTGCCGTCCGCGTCGATCATCACGATGTAGTCGCCGGACGCGGCGAGGAAACCGGTCCGCAGGGCGTTGCCCTTGCCCGGGCCGCTCTGCTCGACGTGGCGGACGGTGGGCAGGCAGTGGCGCGCCATGTGCACCGTCGAGTCGTGGGAGTCGCCGTCGACGAGGATGACCTCGTCCACACAGTCCGGGATCTGCTCGAAGACCCAGGGGATGTTGCGGGCCTCGTTGCGGGCGGGGACGACCAGACTGACGGTGGCCCTCGGCGGCGGGCGGTCCCCGGCGCGGCGCAGGGGGTGCCCGGCCGGGCGGTCGCCGGTCCGGCCAGCGGGAGTCCCCGGGAGAGTGCCGTTGCGCGAGGGAACGGTGCTGGATTCGCTCAGCTGTGAAGGGTGAATCATGATCTCGGCGCTCCGAAACTCGATCCGACGGCGGATTCCCGAGCGGTGGGCGACGTAGTCGACGGTGCGGCGGAAGCCCTGCCCGACCCCGTATGTTTACGACGTATACGTACATGGTCACCACGTTTCTTCCGGCAGGTCAAGTGCAGGAGTCCGGGGCGGTGGGCGCGGACGGAGCACGATCCGCCGACGACGGGGCCGGAGCAGGCCGCCTTCGCGGTGGCGAACGAGGAACACGAGGCCGGGTTCCGGGCCGTGGCCGCCCGCCACGGGAGCCCCACGCACGGGCTCCGACCGCGGAAGTCCCGCCGCCCGCACCGGAATTCCCCCGCCTCACGGACGAGGGGCGCGGGGCCTCGCCATAGGGTGTGCCCCATGCCTGCCATGGTCAGTTCCGCGAAAACCCGCGCCGCGTTGCGCACATCGGCCCGTGTCTCGGCCGAGTTGCTGTTGGTCCTCGTGATGCTCGGGGTCGCCCTCTGGCTGCTCGACTGGATGTGGTCGGTGGTCTGGCCGCTCGTCATCGCGCTGCTCCTCACAACGCTGACCTGGCCTCCGACACGCTTCCTCCGCTCCCGCGGCTGGCCCGCCGCGCCGGCCGCCTCGCTGGTCACGGTGCTCTTCCTCGTCGTGGCCGCGGGGGTCGTGGCACTGATCGCGGTTCCGGTGGCGTCCCAGTCCGGCGACCTGACCGACGGCGTGGTCGAGGGCGTGCAGAGGCTCCGGGAGTGGGCCGCCGGGCCGCCGCTGAACATCGGGGACGCCGAGATCGACAAGGCCTTCGACAGCGCGGTCGACCGTGCGCAGGACGGTCTGGGCAGCGCGGTGGGTGCCCTGGTCACGGGCGTGAGCAGCGTCGTCAACGGCGTGATCACCGGCGTGCTGGCCCTGTTCCTGATGTTCTTCTTCCTCAAGGACGGCCCGCGGTTCCTGCCCTGGCTGTCCCGTCAACTGCCCGGCCGGCTCGCCACCGACGTCCCCACGGTCGCCGCCCGCAGCTGGGACACCCTGGGCTCGTTCGTCCGCTCGCAGGCCGCCGTCGGCATGCTCGACGCCGTGCTGATCGGACTCGGCCTGTGGATCCTGGACGTCCCCCTGGTCCTGCCCCTGGCGGTGCTGACGTTCGTCACCGCGTTCGTGCCGATCGTGGGCGCGCTGTTCGCCGGCTTCGTGGCGGTCCTCATCGCGCTGGTCTCCAACGGTCTGACCGACGCGCTGATCGTGCTCGCCATCATCGTGGTCGTGCAGCAACTGGAGGGGAACGTCTTCCAGCCCATGATCCAGAGCCGCGGCCTCGGCCTGCACGCGGCGGTGATCCTGCTGGCGGTCACCCTGGGCGGCAACCTCGCGGGCATCGTCGGCAGCCTCCTCGCCGTCCCGATCACCGCCCTGATCGCGGTGATCTGGACCTACATCCGCGAACAGCTCACCGACCCGACGCAGGAGCCGGGGGAGGGGGAACCGCTGCCCGGGGCTGCGGTTCCGTCATAGGGGACACCTGTCGCCTCAGCCGTCCTGCTGCACAACCCCCCGGGTCGAGAACGACACCGGGTCGCCGGTCGTGAAGTCGCCCGGGGGGAAGCCCGGATGGTGGCCCTCCGTCGGTGCGGGGGGCTCGTCGTGGGCGCTGAGAGTGAGGCGCGAGACGATGCGGTAGCGGTCGCCGCGGTAGAGCGAGTGGACATACTCCACCGCTCTGCCGCGGCTGTCCGTGGTGAGCCGCTCGAAGAGCAGCGCGGGGGACAGTTCCGGTACGTGGAGGAGTTCGGCCTCGGCGCGGGTGACGACGGTCGGCTCTATGGACTGTACGGCCTCCCTGACCTGGACGCCGTGCCGGTCGCGCAGGTGCTCGTAGAGGTCCCCCTGCTTGAGTTCGTCACTGGTCAGGCCGGGGGCGAGATCGGCCCGGACGTGCAGGTGCTCGATGGCCGTCGGGATGCCGTCGACGAGGCGCAGGCGGGCGACGTAGAAGATCTCCGCGGCCGGTGAGACGCGGAGCTTTCTGCTGATCCGGGCCCCGGCCGCAATCGTGCTGAACTCCAGCAGCCGGCTGGTCCACACACCCGAGGCCCTCGGCAGACTGAAGGCGTTGCGGTCCGAGACCAGTTCCTGGGTGATCTTCTCCGCGGCCACGAACATGCCCCGGCCGTGCTCCCGCACGAGCAGTCCCGCGACGACCAGTTCATCGACCGCCGCCCGCAACGTCGGCCGGGACACGCCGAGTTGTGAACAGAGGGCGCGCTCGGAGGGGATGGCGTCCCCGGGGCTGCGGGCCTCGATCAGTTCGAGGATCGCGTCACGGACCCGCTCTCGCTTGAGCATCGCGCCGGAGGCGGCCGCGTCGATCTCCATACGGGGCTCTCGTTCGTCGTCGGGACTTCGTCGGGACTTCGTCGGCAAGGGGTCGGGAAGGGGGCGCAAGGGGTCGGCAAGTCGTGGGGAACTCGCTGGTCAACTATAACTGGCCAACTGGTCAACTTGCAGGTGTCCGGGCAGGTCCGGGGTGGGATGGCTCCCGGAGACCTTGGGTTCAGCAAACTGACATGTCAGCAAGGGGGGTTGACGCCCGCATTGGTCTATGCCACCTTCATGCCGCCACCAACTGGTAAACACTCGGCCAGAGATTGGTCAGGTCAGGGTTTGCCACTCGTTCCCAGGCTCCCCAGAGGTGAACCGTGAACCACCGCCCCCTTGCCCTGCTCGGCGCCATGCTACTGAGCGCCGGACTCGTCGCCTGTTCCTCCTCCTCCGACCGCGACCAGAGCGACGGCGGACCGACTTCCCTCGACGTGTGGCTGATGCGCGACAGCGTCTCGGCGGACTTCCAGACGGAGTTCGAGGCCGGCTTCGAGAAGGCCCACCCGGACATCGACGTGAAGATCCAGATCCAGGAGTGGGAGGGCATCGGCGAGAAGGTCACCGCCGCCCTGGCCAGCAACGACGCCCCCGATGTCATCGAGGTGGGCAACACCCAGGTCGCCCAGTACGCCCAGAGCGGCGGACTGACCGACTTCACCGACCAGGTCACCGACCTCGGCGGCGACACCTGGCTCAAGGGCCTCGCCGAACCCGGCGCCTGGGAGGGCAAGCAGTACGGCATCCCGTACTACGCCGCCAACCGCGTCGTCATCTACCGCACCGACCTGTTCGAGAAGGCGGGCATCGACGCCACGCAGATCAAGACACGTGACCAGTGGCTGGCCGCCACCGAGAAGCTCAACAAGGGCGGCGTGCAGGGCATCTACCTGCCCGGCCAGAACTGGTACACCCTCGCGGGCTTCGTCTGGGACGAGGGCGGCGACCTCGCCTTCCAGAACGGCGACCGATGGACCGGGGGCCTGGACAGCCCCGAAGCGCTCAGAGCGATGGAGTTCTACAAGCAACTCCAGGCCCTGGGCAAGGGACCCAAGGACTCCGACGAGGCCCGCCCGCTCCAGGCCGAGGTCGTGGCCAAGGGGCAGATCGCCCAGGTCATCGCCACCCCCGGCGGAGCCAACGTCATCGCGCAGAGCAACCCCGACCTCAAGGGCAAGCTGGGCTTCTTCCCCATCCCCGGCAAGACCGCCGACACCCCGGGCGCCGTCTTCACCGGCGGTTCCGACCTGGTCGTGCCCGCCGTCGCCGCCCACCAGGAAGCCGCGTACACCTTCATCAAGGAACTCACCGGCGACGCCTGGCAGGAGAAGCTCGCCCTCGCGATGAGCTACGTCCCGAACCGGACCAGCCTGGCGGACGCCGTCGCCTCCGACCCCGGTGCCGCGGCCATGGCGGTCGGCGCCGCCCAGGGACACGCCACGCCCAACACACCCCAGTGGGCGGCGGTCGAGGCCAAGAACCCCATCAAGGACTACATGACGGCCGTCCTCACCGGCCGGGACATCAAGTCCGAGGCGGCCAAGGCGTCCGAGTCCATCACCGCCACGCTGAACAGCGGCTCCTGACCCATGCCCGCCACGCCCTTCCGACCCCCGTCCCGCGGACGCCCCGCCGCCCTCGGCCCCTACCTGCTGATCGCGCCGGCCGTCCTGGGCATGCTCTACCTCCTGGTCTATCCGTTCGGCCGGGCCCTGCTGATCTCCTTGCAGGACTTCCGGCTGCGCGAACTGATCAAGGGCGACGCCGAGTTCGTGGGACTGCGCAACTACCAGACCCTGCTCAGCGACCCCAGGTTCTGGGACGTCGTCCGCCGCACGTTCCTGTTCATGGCCGTCAACGTCGCCGCCATCATGGTCCTCTCGACGCTGGTCGCCCTGATGATCGAACGGCTGCGTACCGTCGGCAGGGCCGTGGTCCTCAGCTCACTGGTCCTGGTGTGGGCGGTGCCCGTCGTGGCCGCCACCACCGTCTTCCAGTGGCTGTTCCACTCGGAGTTCGGCATCGTCAACGAAACGCTCACCAACCTCGGCTTCACCTCCTACGAGGCGTACCCCTGGTTCGCCAACGGCACCGCGGCCTTCACGATCATCGTCGTCCTCATCGTCTGGCAGTCGGTGCCGTTCGCCGCGATCACCCTCTACTCGGCCCTCACCACCGTGCCCGAGGAACTGTACGAGTCCGCCCGCCTCGACGGGGCCGGCGCCGTACGGATCTTCCGCTCCGTCACCTTCCCCCTGGTGCGGCCGATCTTCATGCTGGTGCTCTCCCTCGAAGTCATCTGGACGTTCAAGGCGTTCGTGCAGATCTGGGTGATGACCCGGGGCGGCCCCGGCGACGCGACCACGATCCTGCCGGTGTACGCCGTGCAGACCGCCCTCGCCAACCAGCGCTACGACCTCGGCTCGGCCGCCTCCATGGTCACCGTCCTGCTCATGAGCGGCGTCCTCGTCCTGTACTTCCGCCAGTTGTTCCGCCAGGAAGGGGAGCACCTGTGAGCACGCCCCGAACGGCCGCCCGTCGACGCGCACTTCGCCGCCTGCCGCTCGGCGCGGCAGCCACCCTGACCGTGCTGATCTGCCTCTTCCCCGTGTACTGGATGATCGCGACGGCCTTCAAGCCCTCCCGTGACATCCAGTCCTACGAACCGCGCCTGATCCCCCGGGAATGGACCCTCGAACACTTCCGCACCGCCGTCCAGGCCGACAGCTTCGCCCTGTTCTGGCGCAACAGCCTCCTGGTCACGCTGAGCGCCGTACTCCTCGCCCTCGTCGTCGCGCTCGGCGCCGCCTACGCCGTGGCCCGGCTGCGCTGGCGCGGCCGCCGCCAGTTCATGCTCGCGGTGTTCATCGCCCAGATGGCGCCCTGGGAGTCGCTGATCATCCCGATCTACATCATCTCCCGCGACACCGACATGCTCGACCGGCTGCCGACGCTCACCCTCATCTACTTCATGATCACCCTGCCGTTCACGGTGGTGGTCCTCAGGGGCTTCATCGCCGGCATCCCGCCCGAACTGGAGGAGGCGGCACAGGTCGACGGCTGCACCCGGCTGGGCGCCTTCCGCCGGATCGCCTTCCCGCTGCTCGCCCCGGGACTGATGGCCACCTCGCTCTTCGGATTCATCACCGCCTGGAACGAGTTCACCTACGCCAACTTCCTCATCATCAAACAGCAGGACAGCCGCACCCTGCCGGTCTGGCTCTCCTCCTTCCAGACCACCTTCGGCACGGACTGGGGCGCCACCATGGCCGCCTCCACCCTCTTCGCGCTGCCCGCGCTGATCGTCTTCCTCGCCCTGCAACGCCACGTGACCTCGGGCCTCACCGCCGGAGGCGTCAAGGGCTGACCTCCACCTCCACTTCCGCACCCGCACCCCCGTACCGTGCCCGCCGAACCCCGGAGTCAAGCCCGTGGACCTGCCCCCGCCCACACCGCCACGCCCTGAACTCGCCCTCGTTCCCCGGCCCGTCAAACTGTCCGCCCGCTCCGGCCGGTTCCGCCTCGACGCCACCACACGACTGCGCGTCACCCCCGGCGCCGAGAGCGCCGCCGACCTCCTGCGCACCTACCTCCGCCCCGCCACCGGACCGCGCCTGGAGCACGCCGAGGACGGCACCTTCGTCCTCGCCCTCGACCCCGCCCTCCGGGGCCTGGGCGAGGAGGGCTACGGCCTGACCGTCTCCCCCCACGGCGTCCTGCTGCGCGCCGCCCGCCCGACCGGACTCCTGCGCGGAGTCCAGACGATCCGTCAACTCCTGCCCTACGAGGCCCTGTCGGCACCGTACGAGGGCGCTGAGCTGCCCGGCGTCGAGATCACGGACGTCCCCGCACACCCCTGGCGCGGCATGCTGCTCGACGTGGCCCGCCACTTCCAGCCGGTCTCCTACCTGCACCGGTTCGTGGACCTCCTCGCCCTGCACAAGCTGAACACGCTGCACCTGCACCTCACCGACGACCAGGGCTGGCGGATGCCGGTGGCCGCCTACCCCAGGCTCACCGAGATCGGCGGCCGACGGACGCAGTCCATGACCGGCCCCGCCGGCAGCACCCACTTCGACGGCCGCCCGCACGGCGGCTCGTACACCCGTGCCGAACTCACCGGACTCGTCGCCCACGCGGCCGCGCGCGGCGTGACCGTCGTACCGGAGATCGGGGTGCCCGGACACGTACGGGCCGCGCTCGCCGCCCACCCCGAACTGGGCAACGACCCCGGCCGGTCGCTGGACGTATGGACCCACTGGGGCGTCTGCCCGAACGTGCTCGGCGTCGGCGACCACGTCCTCGACTTCTTCCGCACGGTCCTCGACGAGGTGATGGACCTCTTCCCCTCCCCGTACATCCACATCGGCGGCGACGAGGTTCCCACGGAGGAATGGGAGACGAGCCCCGAGGCCGTCGCCCGCGCCGCGCAGGAGGGGCTGCGGGGCCCGCGGGACCTGCACGGCTGGTTCATGTCCCGGATGGCCGACCACGTCCTGCGGGCGGGCCGGCGCCCGGTCGCCTGGGCCGAGGAAGGCAGCACACTGCCCCCCGACTGCACGGTGATGAGCTGGCGCACACCCCGGCACGCCTGGGCGGCCGCCCGCCGCGGACACGACGTCATCCACGCCCACTACCGCGCCACCTACTTCGACTACGCCCGCGACCCCGGCCCGCTGGAGCCACCCGCGCAGCCGGGCCGCCCCGTCGACCTGCGCACCGTCTACGGCGTCGACCTCGCGCCGCCGGCCGGCGAACCACTGCTCGCCGGAAAGGTCCTGGGCACCCAGGGACAGCTGTGGACCGAGTTCGTCCCGACCCCCGAGCACATCGAGTACCTCACCTACCCCCGCCTGTGCGCGCTCGCCGAACGCGCCTGGGACCCCACCGACGACTGGCCGGACTTCCGGACCCGGCTGGACGGGCACCGCGCGCGGCTGACCGCGCTCGGCGTACCGCACGACACCCTCCCGGACCGGACGGCGCACGCCCCCGCGTGACGGGGCCGCGGCCCTCCTCGCACACCCCCACGATCCCTCCCGCGGCCGGCGGGAGCGACGAAAGGAACTGTCGGATGAGCAATCGTGCCCACCGCCGCGGTCTCCGCGCGGCCCTCGCCCTGACCGCCGTCACCGGATGCGCGGCCCTGGCTGTCGTCCCGCTCGCCACCACCTCCGCCGCCGCGGGCGACGGAGTGGCCGTCCAGTACCGCACCAGCGCCAGTGGTGCCACCGCCGACCAGAGCGAGCCGTGGTTCAAGGTGCGCAACACCGGCACCACCACGGTCCAGTTGAGCCAGGTGAAGATCCGCTACTACTTCAAGGCGGACTCCCCGGGCGCCACGTACCGCTTCGCCTGTTCCTGGGCGGTCAAGGGCTGCTCGGCGATCACCGGCACCTTCGGCACCCTCGCCAACCCCACCGCCACGGCCGACCGTTACCTGGAGATCGGCTTCACCTCCGCGGCCGGCTCCCTCGCCCCCGGCGCGGACACCGGCGACATGCAACTGCGGTTCTACCAGTCCAACTGGCAGAGCCTGACCCAGAGCGACGACTACTCCTTCAGCGGCTCCCAGACCGCCTACGCCGACTGGACCAAGGTCACCGCGCAGATCGCCGGCGCCAGCGTGTGGGGCACCGCCCCCGGCGGGAACGAGCCCACCGACCCGCCCACCCCGACCGACCCGCCCGGGGGCGGCGGCCAGACCCTCTTCGACGACTTCTCCTACACCTCCCACACCGACCCTGCCCTGTCCGGCCACGGCTGGAGCGTCCGCTCCAACTCCGGCGGACCGGGCGTCCCCGGCGCCACCTGGGACCCCTCCAAGGTCACCTTCGTCAACCAGAGCGGCAACACGGTGATGAACCTGGAGACCTCCAGCGCCGGCACCGGCTCCACCACCACCCACACCGAAGTCCTCACCAAGGCGACGAAGTTCAAGAACGGCACCTACGCGGCCCGGGTGAAGTTCTCCGACGCGCCCAAGTACGGCCCCGACGGCGACCGCATCGTCCAGACCTTCTTCACCATCAACGACCTCAAGGCGCCGATGGCCGACGACTACGCCGAGTACGACTTCGAGTACCTCCCCAACGGCGGCTGGGGCGAGCCCGCGAACATCCTGTACACGACCTCCTGGGAGACCTACAACCCGGACCCGTGGCAGGCGGTGAACCAGCACAGCGAGAGCCGGACCAGCTTCGCCGGCTGGCACGACCTGGTCGTGACCATCGACAACAGCAACATCACCTACTACGTCGACGGGCAGCTCTTCGGCACCCACGACGCCGCCTACCTGCCCGAGCGGCCCATGTCGATCAACTTCAACCAGTGGCTGATCGACCTCAACGGCCAGCCCTCCACCACGCCCCGCGCCTACGACCAGCAGGTCGACTACGTCCTGCACGTCAAGGACCAGGTCCTCACCCCCGCCCAGGTCGCCGCGAAGGTCGGCGCGCTGCGCGGTGCCGGCACCGCCTTCGTCGACGAGGTCCCGGCGTCCTGAACGCGACACCGCCCCCGAGGTGTGCGCACACCTCGGGGGCGGAGTCACGGGTCGGTCCAGCGGCTCGATCCGGATGTCGCGTCACCGCACCTTGTACAGGGGGACGCGCTGACCGGACCGGTGATGGTTCGGGCGCGACGAAGTCACCGCACCCGCAGGGCGGATGAGGTGCTGTGTGCCGGGTCAGGAGGGCGGGACGGCGTCAGCCGGAAGGGCCGCCACCATCATCGCGACGGCCTCGGCCGCGGTGGCGGCGTCCCGCGCCGGGCTGCCCGGGACGTGTACCCGGTAGCGGCCGTCCTTGGCCGGCATGGCCTTCGGCAGGTCGTGGCAGATGGGCGGCGCGGCGCGGCGGCTGAAGGTGAGCCAGTAGATGCTCCGGCCCGGCGACAGGGCCCGCAGGCGCGGCTGTTCGAAGGCGGCCTCGACGAGTGCGTGCCTTGCGTGTTCCTGGCCGCGGGCGGTGGATTCGCGCATGAGTCGCCATCGCACCGACACCGCCTCGGCCTCACCGCGTTCGTGGGCCTCCGCCAGCTCCCAGGTGCGCAAGTAGGGCCACTGGGCGACGAGTTCACGTACAGGCCCTGCCCGCAGCCAGGAGTCCGTCGCCCCGGCGGCCCGGGAGAGGTCATCGGTGTCGCCGGTGGCCATCCGAACGCCGTCGGCTCAGCAGTCCACGAGGAAGGAGCGTTCTTCCAGCGCCATGTGCACGTACACCCGACGCCCCTCACAAGCCGCCTCCGCCGACTGGTGACGCCACCCCGGGGCGTCCGGCAACGTGACCTGGATCCGGTACCCCGCCTGATCGGCCACTGCCTGGAGGGCGTTCGGAAGCGACCCGGCTCGGACCACGTCGGGATAGTGGGCAACATACTTGCGCATCGGATCGCTCGACGCTGCGGCGGGGTGCGGTTCGGGCATGTGATCGAGTGTGCCAGGTATCGCGTTTGACGCCCCTGCGCGGGTGACGGTCGGATGGCGTGCCATGAACTCAGGGCACATGCATGCCGGTACGCACCCCATCGACGACGCCTTGGTGCGGCGGCTGGTCGCCGGGCAGTTCCCGCAGTGGGCGGGGCTGGGGGTGGCGCGGTTCGCGTCCGGCGGCACCGTCAACGCCATGTACCGGCTGGGCGAGGACATGGTCGTACGGCTTCCGTTGGTGAAGGGCGGGGCCAACGACGTCACGGTGGAGCGGACTTGGCTTCCGCGACTGGCGCCCCTCCTGCCCACGCCGATTCCCGAGGTACTCGGCGAAGGGCGCCCGGCGGAGGGCTACCCGTGGCCCTGGTCGGTGTACCGGTGGCGTGCCGGGGAGAACCCCGAGGCGGGGGCGCTCGGCGCACCGGCGCTGCTGGCCGAGGACCTCGCCGGGTTTGTAGCGGCGATGCGGAGCGTCACCCTGCCGGCCGCGCCGCGGGCCCATCGCGGCGGACCGCTCACCTCCCTCGACGCCGAGACCCGGGCGGCCATCGAGCAACTCCGCCGGATCCCGGAGGAGGGCGTCGACTGCGACGCGGCCGCCGCCGTGTGGGAGGAGGCGCTGAGGGCTCCCGCCTGGGACGGACCGCCGGTGTGGCTGCACGCCGATCTCATGCCGGGCAACCTGCTGGTGGAAGCCGGCAGGCTCACCTCGGTGATCGATTTCGGGTGCCTGGGCGTGGGGGATCCGGCCTGTGACCTGTTCCCGGCGTGGAACCTGCTGCCGACCGGTGCGCGCGAGGTCTTCCGCGAGGCGCTGGGCGTGGACGGGGCGACGTGGATCCGAGGACGGGGGCGGACCCTCTCCCAGGCGCTGATCGCCCTGCCGTACTACCGGCGGACGAACTCCGCGATGGCGAGCAACGCCCGTCATGTGATCCGGGCCGTGCTCGGCGAGTCCGACGGGTGAGAGGTCACCCGGGCCACCGGGCACGCGCAGGGGACGGCTCGCGGGCGGACGCACGGGACCGGACCGCTGTCGTCAGTCCGTGACGCGCAGCAGCAGCTTGCCCGTGGAGGTGCGGCCGCCGAGGAGGCGGTGGGCCTCGGCTGCCTCGGACAGGGGGAACTCGGCGGTGACGGGCAGGGCGACCGTGCCGTCGCGCACCGTGCGCAGGGCGCGTTCGGTCAGCGCGCGCAGGGCGTCGGGGGACGACTGGGCGAGGCCGAGCACGGAGAACCCGGCGACGGATCTGCCCTGCGCGTACAGCTCGCCCGGCCCGGCCCGCCAGGGCTCGGCGCCACCGGCGTTGCCGAAGGAGACCAGGCGCCCGAAGACGGCCAGGGCCTCCAGACCGCGCCGCAGGGTATCGCCGCCGACGGGGTCCAGAACCAGGTCGACGCCCCGACCGCCGGTCACGCGTCGGACGTCCGTGTCGAAGGTGCCGGGCCGGAACACCTCGTCGTAGCCGTACTTGAGGGCGTGGTCGGCCTTGGCGTCGCTGGACGCGACCCCGTACACCGCCCCGGCACCGGCGGCGCGCGCCAACTGGCCGACCGCCGTGCCGATGCCGCCGGCCGCGCCGTGCACCAGCACGCTCTCCCCGGCCCGCAGCCGCCCCACCTCGTGGACGAGGGCGTGCGCGGTCGGCAGCACCGTCGGCAGGGTGGCTGCCGTGCGCAGGTCCATGCCGTCGGGCAGCGGGAACACCCTCGCGGCCTCCGCGAGGACGACCTCGGCGTACCCGCCGCCGTCGACGAGCGCGGCGACCTCCTGCCCCTCCCGCAGGCCCACGACGCCGGCGCCGACCGCCCGGACGCGCCCGGCGACTTCGAGACCGGGACGGTAGGGCAGGGACGCCACCCGGTACCCCTCCGCGCGGGCCTTGACGTCCGCGAAGTTCACCCCGGCCCACACCGCCTCGACCGTCACCTGACCGGGCCCCGGCGAGGGGGCCGCGGTCTCGACGATCCGCAGCACCTCGGGCCCACCGAACTCCTGGAACTCCATCGCACGCACGCGCAGCCACCGCCCCGTCCCGTCAGTGTTCAACCGTCATCGAACACTAGCACTGTACGATGGCCATCGAACACTGGATGAGGGAGGGCCGGAATGGCGGACCAGGTCACGGGAGCGAGTCACCGCGCCGCACCCGTGCACACGCACCCCGACGACGTACCGCTGCTGACCGCGCTCTCCGCGCTCGCCGACCCCGTGCGCATCCAGCTCGTCCGCGATCTCGCGGATCACCCCGACTGGACGCTGAGCTGCAGCAACTTCGACGTCCCCGTGGGGCGGGCGGCGAAGAGCCACCACTTCGCGGTCCTGCGCGACGCCGGGCTGGTGGAACAGCGCGACCAGGGCCCCAAGCGCCTCAACCGGCTCCGCCGACCGGAGTTCGACGCCCGCTTCCCGGGCCTGTTGGACCTGACCCTGCGCACCGACGACGTCGAGTAGGGCGGGGCGTGGCCGACGTACGGCCACGGGAGCAGTGCTGTCAGTGGGCTGAAGTAGTGTTCCCGCCGCTGAACATCGACTGTGAGGACCCAGAGAATTGACCGGCCTGACCGCATTCCCCCTGCCCTTTCACGCGTCACGCTCCCTGGGGCTGGCGGAGCCCCGAACGCTGCGGGAGATCCAGATGATGCGGTGCAGCGCAGGGATCCGGGCGAAGACGGCGTGGTTCGAGAAGAGGAACGACCCCGCCGTCGTGGCCAGGTGGACGGAGGAAGCGCTCGCCCAGGGCATGACGGAGGCGCAGATCCGTTACGTGCTCGCGGAACTCGCGCACTACGCCGCACTGCGCGATCCACGGACAGGGGTCGAGGCATCGGCCGTCGACGGGGTCTGGCACTCGGACGCTCTCATCGACGACGCACTCCGGTCCCGCCTGCGCGCGGCGGTCCGCGTACTGGAGCAGGTCCCCGAGGACGAACTGGACTGGCATCCGGGATCCGACGGCCAGGTCCTGGACCTCGTCCACCCCTCACTGTTCTGCCTCGTGCGCGACGCGAGCGGCGGACCGGAGCGGGCCTGGCGGAACCCGACGACCCCGTACTCGCGCTACGAGTTCTCGGAGAAGTTCCAGTGGCTGCCCACGGATGTGGACGTCCACGAGAACGGCGATGTCGCGTTCCGTTCGTACGTGAACAACGTCCACCCCGAGGAGCACGGCGAACTGGCCGCCGTTCTGCCGGACTTGTTCGCGCGCCTGCGCCCGCTGTTCGAGAACGTGCTGACCGACCTGCGTCATCCGCGCCCCCCGCGGATCGACGTCGATCCCTACGGGTGGTACGACTCGGAGCCGCAGCGCCCGGAGCGCGCCGCCCACCATGACGACGCGTCGTACGAAGAGGCCGTCGACGCGTGGGAACGGGCCCAGGACGACTGGTGGGACAACCGGCGCCCGGTGGTCCCGGACGCCCCGGTCTTCACGACCCCGGAGCCGCCCGACGACTCCGCCCGGGTCGACCTGCGCGGCCGCCGGCTCCAGGTCGTCGTCAAGCTCGCCACGATTCACCTCACCCCGGAGAAGCCCGAATACGACGGCGGCTCCTGGCACGTCGAGGGAATGATGAACGAGCGGATCGTCTCGACCGGCATCTACTACTGGGACAGCGACAACATCACCGAGAGCCGCCTGGGCTTCCGCGCCGCGCTCGACGACCCGAGCTACGAGCAGAACGACGACAACGGTCTGCGTGACGTCTACGGCCTGGAGGACGAGGACGCCCTGAACCAGCCGCTCGGCTCGGTCTCCACTCCGGCGGGCCGCTGCCTGGCCTTCCCGAACGTCCTGCAACACCGCGTCGGCGCGTTCCGTCTCGCGGACCCCACCCGCCCGGGGCACCGCAAGATCCTCGCGTTCTTCCTCGTCGACCCGTCGCAGACGATCGTCTCCACGTCGGACATACCCCCGCAGCAGCCCTGGTCCGACACCTCCACCATGACGCTGGAAGAGGCCAGGAGCTACCGCGAACAGCTCATGCGGGAACGCAAGTTCTTCGTCGACGAACACAACGAGCAGCTCTACGAACGCGAGTTCTCCCTCTGCGAACACTGACCGGGGTTTCAGCCCGGGTGGCGGCACCGTGGAAGTGCCGCCACCCGGGCCGGCCCGGCGAGGTCCGGCCTACGCGGCCCGACCGGTCACGCCGTGTGCAGACGCAGACCGTAGCGGGTCAGGATCTCGTTGACCGGCTGGTACCAGGTCTGGCCGCCGCTGGAGCAGTTGCCCCACCCACCGGAGGTCACGCCCTGAGCCTGGTCGCCGGAGATGAAGGAGCCCCCGGAGTCGCCCGGTTCGGCGCACACGCTGGTCTTGGTGAGCTGCTGGACGGCTCCCTGGCTGTAGTTCACGGTCTCGTTCTTCGCCAGGAGCGTCCCGCAGTGCCAGCGGGTGGTGGAACCGGAGCGGCAGATCGAGGCACCCACGGGAGCCTCGTTCGAGCCGCGCACCAGCTGGTCGGGCACCGTGCCCCAGCCGAGCACCACGGGCACGGTCCACCAGCCGTTGCCGACACTCACCCAGGCGTAGTCGTTGCCGGGGAAGGACGAGCCCTGGAAGTTGCCCACGGGGCTCTGGTCCCAGCCCCGCACCGCGGCGCCCGCCTGTCCGCAGTGCCCGGCGGTGACGAAGCCGCCGTGGACCGAGAAGCCTATGGAGCAGCGGACGTTGCCCGTGTAGTAGGGGTCGCCGCCGACGGTTCCGGCGGCGAACGTCTCCGGAGCCGCGTTCACTTCGCGGATCTCGACGGGACCGGCCTTCAGGGCGCGCGCCACGAACGACCTGACATCGTTATCAGCGCGCTGGTCCGCGACGATGTCGACCACCACGCGGTTGGCCTTCTGGTCCACCCGCCACGCGGCGACGCCCGCGGGTGCCGTCACCTTGTCGAGCTTCTCCTTGGCGGCGTCCAGCCGGGCCGCGGCATAGGTGGCGTGGCGGACGTCCGCGCCCGCGGCACGGAGTTCCGCGGTGAGGGAGGCGTCGGTCGTGGCGACGGTGAGTCTGCCGGTCCCGGCGTTGAACCAACTGCCGGCGTAGGAGCCGCCGGCCAGCTTCCTGACGCGCTGTTCCACCGTGATGGCGTCCTGCTCCGCCTTCAGCCGGTGCTCGGCCTCGGACTTCGTCAGGTTCAGGTCTCGCTGCATCGCCTGCACGAGCCCCGGTGACATCTCGGGCGCGGCGGGCGCGGCAGACGCGGCCTGGGCGGTGGGGGCGAGGGAGGCGACGGCCGCTCCGAGGGTGACCAGTACGGAGGCGGCGGCATGGGTTCGCATGCGACGCATGGGGGTGCTTCCTTCCGTTCGCAGTGGGGGAACGCCGACCGGTGACGGGCGGCGCGCGTACGGTGAGAGCGCTCTCAACGCTAGCCGGGAGGTTACGCGGACAACGCCAACTGGTCCAGACCTAGGTGGGGTTGCGTGGAACTTCGCGGACGGCTCGGTTCGTCCTGAGTGACAGGACCAGCGGATGGGAAGCACGTGGAACAGGCGAACAGCGGTGCGGCATCGACCTTGATGCGAAAGGCGGCGGAGGTGCCCCGCCGGGCGCGCGGGCACCTGCTCGCCCCGTCCGCGGTACTGACGGCCGTCCTCCTGATGTTCCACCGGGCGGTGCCCAACTCGCCGGGGCGGCTGGGGAGTCTGCTGGAGACGTTCCTGCCCTGGCTGGGTCTGGTCGTCCTGGCGCTGGTGGGTCTGGCCCTGCTCCGTCGTTCGAGCGCCGCCCTGCTCGCCGTACTCCTGTCGGTCGCGGCGTGGACCCATCAGTTCGGCGGGCTGCTCCTGCCCGGCGACGCGCAGGGCGGCCCGCGCGAGCTGGTGGCGGTGCAGCACAACGTCAGCGACGAGAACACCGACCCCGAGGCCACGGCCCGCGCACTGGCGGAGGCCGGACCCGACCTCATCGCCCTGGAGGAACTGGTGCCCCGGGCGCTGCCGGACTACGAGCGGACCCTGGCCGCGCGCTACCCGCACCACACCGTCCACGGCACGGTCGGCCTCTGGTCGAAGTACCCCCTCACCGGAGCGCGCCCGCTGGACATCAAACCGCGAGGCATCACGGAGAGCTGGAACCGCGCCCTGCGGACCGTGGTCCGGGCACCGCAGGGCGAGATCGCGGTGTACGTCGCACACCTGCCCTCCGTCCGCATCGGCGCGGGCGGGCTGGCCTCCTCCTGGCGTGACGAGAGCGCCGGCCTCCTGGGCAGGGCCGTGGCCGCGGAGCCGCTGAGGACGGTGCTCGTGCTGGGGGACCTGAACGGCACGGTCGACGACCGCGGGCTGGCCCCGCTGACCTCACGGCTCGGTGTGGCGCAGCGGGGCTTCGCCCTCAGCTTCCCGGCCGGGTTCCCGCTGGTCAGGATCGACCAGGTCATGGCCCGCTCGGCGACCGTCGCCCACCTCGCCACCCTGCCCGCGACCGGCAGCGACCACCTCCCGGTGATCGCCCGGATCATCCTGCACCAAAGGTCCTAGCAGGGTCGGTCGCGGATCGCGCAGTCCAGGATCCGTCCGTCCAACGTCCCCACCACCAGGCGCTGTTGGTCCGCCCGGTACGCGGCGGACGCCGGCGTCACCGGGTGGCCGTGCGCGCGCAGGGTGTGCCGTGCCCGCACCTCGCCCGTCGCCGGGTCCAGCACCTCCACCTCGCCGGTGCGGTACACCACGTACAACTCCCGCTCGTCACCGTCGAGATCGGCGAGCGGCAGGTCGGTGCGGTGCACCCAGAGCGCCGCACCGTCCGGCAGCCTCCGGCTCACGACGTATGTGCCCTCGCGGGAGTCCGCGTAGGTGGCGCCGCGCTGGTACGCCCGGCCGCTGTGGACGAGGCTGTGCGTCAGCTCGACGGCGGGACCGTACCAGGGCTGGAGCGCGGACTCCGGGTCCCAGTCCAGCGGGAAGAGGGGACGTGGGATGGCGGGGCCGTGGGCGGACGGCGGGTCGATCGCGTGGATCCAGGGCGTGTCGTCCGGGCCCGGGGCATCGACGTAGAGCAGGCGAGTGCTGTGCCGGACGCGCAGCGGCGGGGAGTTGGTGCGGGTGGGGGCGAGGTCGAGGCGTGCGGCCTCCCGGTGGGTGGGGAAGAGCAGCAGGGTGGCGTGCGGGTCGCGGCCTTGCGGGCGCAGCGCGAGCCAACCCTCGTCCGTCGAGCACAGTGCAGGGGCCGACGGCAGGTCCAGCCGGTCCAGGACGGCTCCGTCCGCAGTCGAGACCCGCCGCACGGTGGTCGCGCGGTTGACCAGCTTGCCCTCGGCCTCGTCGCGCCGGTAGCCCTGGTACGTCACCCACGCGGACTCGCCGTCCGGTGCCGCCTCGACACGGACGCTGCCCTCACCGTCCGGAGGGAGGGCCCAGGCCGACGCCCCCGCGGCATCCCAGCATTCGAGGTCCGTGGTCCGCCCGGTGGCCAGCACCCGGCCGTCCGGCAGCACCGCCAGGTCCCGCACGTCCAGCCGCCGTTGCCACCCGCCCCCGGTGAGCCGCGCGAGGGCGTCCTCCACATCGGGGTCGTAGAGGAGACCGCTCGCAACCTTCGGGCCGCGCGCGGTGTCCGGGTCGACCAGACCGGCCGGCGCGGTCAGCCAGTCCTCCGCCGTCACGGCCAGCTCGTAACCCTCGCGGAAGCCGCCGTCCTTGTCCTCGGGGGAGAGCAGCATGGCGAGTCTGCCGTCCTCCAGCCAGCGCAGGTGGCGGACCTGGCGGGTCCTGCTCAGCAGGTCCGTCACCCGACCGGTCTCCAGGTGCAGCAGGAGCAGCTGGCCCTCGAAGTCCCACGAGCCGTCGTAGCGGCCGGTTCCGACAGCGACGAGCGGCAGTTCGGGATGGGGTTCGATCGCGCACACGTGGTGGCGGGTGGCGATGACGTGACGGGGACGCAGGGTGTCGGCCTCGTACACGACGATCCGGTGCGCGAGCCACTCGCCGGTACCGCGCCAGGAGAACCGGCCGAGGTCCCCGGCGGCGATGACGCAGCCGTGGCGCGCGTCGGGCACCGCCCACACCGGTCGGCCGATCTCGGCGAAAGGCTGGTCCCCGAGTATGCGGCGGACGGTCAACTCGTGCGGCATCGCGGTCTCTCCCCCCTCAAAGGTGGCGCACAGTCTGCCAGGACCGCCCCGGCCCGGTCCGCCCAGCCTGTGACCGGCGGTATCAGGACGAACGCCTGCCTGGTTGCCCGGGAGATTCGCGGAAACCACGGCCGTCGCCCGAACCTGCCACCATGGGCGGCGTGCGCACAGTGGGAATCGATCTCTCGGCCGACCGCTCGAAGACGGCGATGTCCGTGGTGGAGTGGACGGACGGGGCGGCGACGGTGGGCCCACCCGCCCTCAAGTGCACCGACGACGAACTGCTCGACGCGCTCGCGGCCTTGCGTACCGGTGATCGGGCGGGAGTCGACACACCCTTCGGATGGCCGGTCGAGTTCGTGCGCGCGGTCGGAGCCCACCTCGCCGGGAACCCCTGGCCGGGGCGCGGCCAGGACAGCGAGCGGTACCGCAAGGACCATCTGCGGTACCGGCTGACGGACCGGATCGTGGCCGACGCGATCCGCCCCCTCCAGGCCCCGCTCCCCGCGCCCTTCGACCGCATCGGAGCGATGGTGGCGCGATGGGCCCATCTGGAGGACGAGTTGGGCCGGCGAGGCGTTCGGGTCGACAGGACGGGAGGCGGCCGGATCGCCGAGGTGTACCCGAAGGCATCCCGGCACCGCTGGGGCCTCCTCGGCACCCCCCGAAACATGGACACCCTCCTCGCCACCGTGCCCTGGCTCCACTGCGACCCGCCGACGGCACGGGCGTACGACGCGAGTGAGCACGCCTTCGACGCGCTGATGTGCGCCCTGACAGCGCGAGCGGTGGCACGCGGCCTGACGGCACACCCCGGGGCCACGGAGCTCGACGCCGCCAGGGCCGAGGGCTGGATCCACCTGCCGGAACCGGGCTCGTTGACGCGGCTGGTCTGACCTTCCTCGCCCGGGGTGGGGTCAGCCGGTGGCGGCCGGCTGGTGGGGGCGGATGCCGGTGTCCTGGACCAGGACCAGGGCCGTCACCAGCGCGGCCAGCAAGGTCAGTGCGACGAGTGAGGGGACGAGGGCGACGGCGGGTCCGGCGACCAGGCATACCGTTCCCGCGCCGAGGAGGAGCGGCGAACGCCGGCCTGTGGTGCGCAGGAGAAGGGCCGCCGAGGCCAGGAGGAACACGCCGACTCCGCCGGGCAGCGCCCAGGCGACGACACCGTGGAGGGGCTCGGTCAGGTCGTAGTGGGCGGTATCGGCGATCTGCGTGAGGGACTTCTTCATCCCGAGGGCCGTGATGACGATTCCGGCGACGAGCGGAAGGTGGAGGAAGGTGTACGCGTCGCGGGCCAGCCGCGTGCGGTCGTCGCCGGTCAGGGAGGTCAGCCGGTGTTCGGCCGCCTCGGCCAGTTGACGGAAGTACAGGCGCCACAGCCCCGCGGAGACGAGCAGGCCGAGGGCGGCTCCGCCGACCACCGGCGTGCTGAGCGCGAAGCCGGAGACGCCGACGCCGATGGCGACGATCGATTCGCCGAGGGCGATGATGACGATCAGCCCGTGCCGTTCGGCGAAGTGGCCGGGTGAGGCGACCCGCCATCCCGACTTCCCCGTGAGGAAGATGCCCAGGTAGTCGATGACCACAGCGGCGAGCCAGATCAGCACCTGCGTCGTGCCGGTGAAGGCCGCGCCGACGAGGAGCAGCGTGAAGGGCGGCGCCACCGAGAACAGGGCGGTACGGCGCAGGACGCCGTGGAGTGCCTGATCGTCGGGGGCGGAGAGCCAGTACGTGATCAGGTGGAGGGCGCGGACGGCTCCGTAGCACAGGACGAAGACCAGGGGTGCGGGCAGTCCGCCGGGTGCGTCGTCGTAGATCTCGGGCACGGTCAGCGACACGATCAGGACCACGGTCATGACGGCGACGAGTACGGTGAACATCGCGCCGGTGTCGGCACGTACGACGTTGCCGAGCCAGGCGAAACAGCACCAGCACCACCACAGCAGGGCCAGCGCGACCATGCCGCCGAGCAGGCGCAGCCCACTGGGATCGGCCGCCATCAGCGCGGTGACCTGGGTGATCGCGTACACGAACACCAGGTCGAAGAAGAGCTCGGCCGGTGTCACCCGGTGGCCGCCCCCGGTGGCGACCAGCCGTGTTCCGTCGCTATTCGCTGTCACAACTCCCCCTCTGGGCCTCCCCGTTGGCCACGCGCGGAACGATAGCCCGTCGGCCCCGGCGACCGGCAAGGGTCGTTGTCCCGTACAAGTGTTCGCCTTCCGTGTACAGCGCGGGACCTGGTTCCGGACAGTTCGCCGACGCGCCCGCGGCCCTGGCTACTTGCCAGTAGGATCCGGCTCGGTCAGGAGACAGCACCCGCCCGGACGCTGGAGGAAGCGTGACCGACGACCTGCTCGCGGATTTCGTACGGGAGCCGTTCACGCACGCGGGCCGCGCGCACGCCGTGTTCCGCTCCGGCAGCGGCCCCGCCGTGATCGTGATGGCGGAGATCCCCGGTATCACCCCCAAGGTCGCCCAACTGGCCAGGCGGGTCCGTGACATCGGCTGCACCGTGGTGATGCCCGACCTCTTCGGCCTCGCTGGACGGGATCCCGATCCCAAGGCCCACGGCTGGACCGGAGCGGCGATGACAGGCGCGCGCGCTCTCGCCCACATCTGCGTGAGCCGGGAGTTCACCACCCTCGCGGCGGGCCGCACCTCACCCGTGGTCACATGGCTGCGCGCCCTCGCCGGCCACGAGCACGAGCGCTGCGGAGGCCCGGGCGTCGGCGCGCTCGGCATGTGCTTCACCGGCGGCTACGCCCTCGCCATGGCCACCGACGAGCGCCTCCTCGCCCCCGTGCTCTGCCAGCCCTCGCTCCCGCTCGCCGTCACGGCACGGAAGCGGCGGTCCCTCGACATCTCCCCGAGCGACCTGAGCACCGTCCAGCAGCGCTGCGAGGCCGGACTCACCGTGCTCGGCCTGCGCTTCCGGGGCGACCGGGTCGCACCGGGCGAACGCTTCGCGCTGCTGAGGGAGAAGCTGGGCGAGGCGTTCATCGGCATCGAACTCGACGACGGCGCCGCGAACCCCGCCGGCCTGCTGCCTCCGCACTCCGTCCTCACCGAGCACCTGATCGACGAACCGGGCCAGCCCACCCGCCAGGCCCTGGACCAGGTCCTCGACCATTTCCGAGCCCGCCTGCTGTCGGTGCCCGAGACGGCGTAGCGTCACCGCCGGTCAGCAGGAAGGCGAGGCACCCGGTCCCGCGGTGCTCCCCGAGCCCGGTCGTCTCGTAGAGGATTCCGTGTGGACCGGGGGCGCCGCGTCCCCGGTGTTCGGTGCCGCCGATCGGGTCCCCGTGTCGCCGTCCGTGCGAGAGGATGGCGCGATGGACAGGACGCTTCCGGACGATGAGGGCTCCTTCGTCGGGCGGGTCGAGGAACTCGCCTCGATCCGGTCGGAGTTGTCCGCCGCCGGCCTGGTCACGCTCACCGGGCCGGGCGGAGTGGGCAAGACCCGGCTCGCCCGCCGGATCGCCGCCACCGACGCGCCGGGTGCGTGGGACGGTGTCGCCTGGGCGGATCTCGCACCGCTGCGCAACGCCGAACTCCTCGCGGCCACCGTCGCCGACGCGCTGGACCTCCAGGACCACACCCCGCGCATGCCGACGGAGGCGATCTGCGGATGGGTGGGCCCACGGCGGATCCTCCTCGTCCTCGACTCCTGCGAGCATCTCCTCACGGAGTGCGCGGGACTCGTGGACGCCCTTCTGACGGCGTGCCCGAACCTCCGCGTCCTGGCCACCAGCCGCGCACCCTTGCGGGGCGGCGCGGAGTCGATCGTCCGGGTGGAACCACCGGCCTCCACGGACGAGGCGCTCGCCCTCTTCGCGGATCGCGCCCACGCGGCGGGACACCCCCTGCGCACCAACGAGGAGCGAAGGCTGGCCACGGGTCTGTGCGACGGGCTGGACCGCCTGCCGCTCGCCCTGGAACTGGCCGCCGCCCAGCTGCGGATCATGCCGTTGCCCGAGCTGTGCCTCGGCCCGCGCGCGGCGGTGGACCTGCCGCCCATGACAGCCCGCACCGAGTTGCCGCGCCATGCGGCCCTGCGCACGACGATCGGCTGGAGCCACGAACTGTGCACCCCCGTGGAGCGGCTCCTGTGGGCGCGGCTGTCCTACTTCCCCGGCCGCTTCGACGAGCACATGGCCCGCGAGGTGGCCCGCGGCGGACCGCTCACCCACGACCGGGTCGCCGACGCCCTGGCCGCGCTGCGCGACAAGTCCGTGGTCTCCGAGCGCGACGGCACCTACCGGATGCTGGACACGGTCCGCGAGTACGGCCGGATGTGGCTGGCCGAACTGGGCGAGGAGGACCGGATCGCCGACCGTCACGCCGCGCACGTCCTGTCCGAGACGCGCACCGCGCATGCCGAGTGGTTCGGGCCCCGGCAACGCGACTGGTACGGGCGGGTCTCCTTCCTGCACGCCGATGTCCGGCTGGCCGCCGACCACCTGCTCACGACGGACCCCGTCGCCGCGCTGCGGATGATCGGCCACCTCACCTTCTTCTGGGTCTGCTCCGGGTATCTGTACGAGGCCCGGCAGTATCTGGAGCGGGCGTTCGCCATGCTGCCGGGGGACTGCCCGGCGGAGATCCGGACGCAGGGACTGTGGAGCCTCGGCCTGGCCCGCACACTCCAGGGCGAGCCCGAAGCGGCGAAGGCCCTGGAACTCCAGTGCCGCCAAGCAGCCCTGGACTCCGGTGACCCCACGGGCCTGGGCGCGGCGGCCTACCTGCGCGGACTGCTGCACCTGCTGGAGGGCCGTCCGCTGTCCGCGCTGACCGTCGTCGACGAGGCGCTGCTGACCCTCGGAACGCCGCGCGAGGGACGACCGGCCGCCGCGAGTGCCATGTGCCGCCTCGTCCGCGTCTTCGCCCTGACGGCCACCGGCAGCCAGGACCAGGCCCGGCGCGAGGCCCTCGCACTCCGCGGCGTGTGCGTGGGCTCGCAGGAGTACTGGACCCGCTCCTACCTCGACCACCAACTGGCGTTGATCGCGCTCATGGAAGGCCACGCCAAGGACGCCGTCGACCACGCACGTTCCATGCTGGCCGCCAAGCGCCACATCGGCGACGACTTCGGCATCGCCATGGCCATGGACGTACTGGCGCTCGCCCAGTGCGACACGGGCGAGGACTGGGCCGCCGCGTACGCCTTCGGCGCGGCCCTGCGGTACTGGGCGAGCGTCGGTCACCCGCAACGGGGCACACCCGAGATCGCGCTGCTCCGCGACGAGTGCGAGGCGCGGCTGGTGAGCCGCCTCGGTGAGACGGAGTACGCGGGCGTCCTGGAGAAGGCGGCGAGCCTCGACGCGCGCGAGTTGCTGGTCTGGGCGGCCGGGGGCAGTCCGCTGCCGGGGGAGTGAAGGCCCCGTCGTTCCGGCCGGTCACCGTGCCCGGCGATGCCGTGGAGCCGGGCCTCGACCGAGCCCCGGCTCCACGTGTCCCTCAGGTGCGCACCGCCTTCACCGGCGCGTAGCGCGGCCTGGGCCGCGCGCGTGCCGAGTGCGCCGCGTGACGTGCCTGCGCCGTGCGCCGCGGTCGATGGCCGTCGGCCTCCGGCCAGTACACCAGGACCAGTGCCAGCAGGGCCGGACCGCAGGTCAGGAGGAGGAAGGTCATCACACGCTCCTCACCCCGGGCCCTTCCCTCGGCGGGGTGCCCGGCGGACCGGAAGCCGCCGACCGAAGCGAGTCCCTCGCCCCGGCGGATCGTCCGAAACCGGCGGACCGTCCAAGACCGGCGCTGAGTATGTCTCCGGGCGTGGTTTCCGCATCCCTCCCTTCGGCGACGACCGGCACGGCGGTGGTCAGTATCGGACTGCTCCAATCAGTACTCATGCCGGGCACAACGCGGACCAGCCACCGCGGAGACACTGGGGAAGGCCCCACGTCACCCCTGCCGGGCACCGCCTTCCCCGGCACGGGGTAAATCCCTCCGCCAAACGTGTGCACGCTGCATCCGCCGGACCCGACCGGCCGCCCTACCAGTAGCACTTTTACCGCCGAACGGATGGTCCGCGTCCGCGGGACCCGTCCTTCCCGCCCTGTGCAGCGGAATACCCGCAGATCCGCCCACCTCAGGAGCGGATCCCTCATCGAACGGAGACCCTTCGTGCGTTCACGCATGATCACCGCCGCCGTCGCCACGGCCGCCGCTGCCGGCCTGCTGCTCCCCGCCGTCGCCTCCGCCGACCCGAGCGGCGCCGACTTCGTGCCGTCGAGCCGGGTGGCCACGAACCACCTGATCAGCGTCGGCCTGACCGCGGACCAGCGGCTCGTGGGCTTCACCACCACCAAGCCCGGCGACACCTGGAGCCTGGGCAAGATCTCCGGCCTGCGCGGCGACAGCAAGCTCGTCGGCATCGACTTCCGGGTCCAGAACGGCAAGCTGTACGGCGTCGGCGACAAGGGCGGCGTGTACACCCTCAGCACCAAGGCCAAGGCCGTCAAGGTCTCCCAGCTCACCGTCGCCCTCCAGGGCCGCCACTTCGGCGTCGACTTCAACCCCGCCGCCAACCGCCTGCGCGTCATCAGCGACACCGGCCAGAACCTGCGCCACAACATCGACGACCCGGCCGCACCCCTCACCACGATCGTGGACGGCACGCTCACCAACCCCACCACCCCGCCGTCGACCGCGCTCGGTGTGACCGGCGCCGCGTACACCAACAACGACCTCAACGCGGCGACCGCCACCACCCTCTTCGACATCGACACCGTCAACGACCGCGTGTCCCTCCAGTCCCCGGCCAACGCCGGCACCCTCGCCCCGACCGGCAACCTGGGCGTCAACGCCGGACCCTCCGCCGGATTCGACATCTACTACCGGCCCTCCGACGGCACCAACCACGGCTTCGCCGCTCTGACCACGGCCGGAAAGCAGCAGTTCTACAAGGTCGACGTGCTCACCGGCCGCGCCCGCCTCGTCGGCGGTTTCCCCGCCAACCGCCCGGTCGTCGACGTGGCCCTGCCCCTGAACCAGCACTGACACAGGCAGGTTCGGGACCGGCCGACGGGGCGCCGCGCGCCCTCGCTTCACACCGGCCGGTCCCGAACCTCGCATGCACAACTTCCGCCGCACGTAAGACATTTGCAGCTCGGTGAATGATCGAAGGGCACCACGCTTCAATCTTCGGGCGTCACTCCCGGACAGTTCCTCCTCGCACGCCACCGGCATGCATACGGTCCCGAACACCGAGGCGGGTCGGCCGACGCCGGCCCGCGGAGAACAGGGCACACCCTAGGGAGGCGCAGTGGCGAGTGTGGAAGTGTCGCTGAAGGAGATGATGGCCGGGGTCGAGGGGGCCATGGGGGCCGCGATCGTCGACTACACCAGCGGCATGGCGCTGGGCACGCTCGGCGGCGGCAAGGAACTCGACCTGACGATCGCCGCGGCCGGCAACACCGACGTCATCCGGGCGAAGGTCCGCACGATGGAGCAGTTGGGGCTCAAGGGGGGTATCAAGGACATCCTGATCACCCTGGACCGTCAGTATCACGTGATCCGGCTGCTGACCGGTCGCGGGGGCAACGGGCTGTTCCTCTACCTCGTCCTCGACAAGGAGCACTCGAATCTGGCGATGGCCCGCCACCAACTCAAGCGCGTGGAGGAGGAAATCGAGATCTAGCCCGCTCAGGAATGTCTGTGGCCACCCATGCCCATGACTTGAAGAATTCTTCAAGTCACCAGATCAGCATGGTGCCATAGTGCGTTCCTGCCGAGTCCGAGACGTGAAGGATCGGACCAGAAGGCGGTCCGCGGTGCGGCGGTCTCCCCTCGACGCCGCCGCACCCCGGCGACCGGTGTGCACCCCACCGAGCAGGAGCGAGCATCGATGCAGCCCCCCCTCTACCAGGTCAAGGCAGAGTTCTTCCGCATGCTCGGCCACCCCGTGCGCATCCGGGTGCTGGAACTGCTCCAGCACGGGCCGGTGCCCGTGCGGGACCTGCTCGCCGACATCGAGATCGAGCCGTCCAGCCTCTCGCAGCAGCTCGCCGTCCTACGGCGCTCCGGCATCGTCGTGTCCATCCGAGAGGGCTCCACGGTCAACTACGCGCTCGCCGGGGGCGATGTCGCCGAACTCCTGCGCGCGGCACGCCGGATCCTCACCGAGCTGCTGGCCAACCAGAACCAACTCCTCACCGAACTCCAGCAGGTCGACTCGCCGCCCCCGCTGCACACGACCAGGTAGCACCGGACGGGGCAGGGGCAGGGGCGCGGCTCAGGCGGAGCGCGTGTAGATCACGCTCAGGTAGTGGCGGTCCTGGTGAGGAACGTGGTCGTCCCGCCCCGGGAGGCTGAACACCGCGCAGACGTCGGCGGGCCGGGTGAGAATGCTGGACTGCCGCCCAAAGGTGAGCACGTCGTGGACGTGATGCTCGCAGCCCGCTGCATCAAGGGCCGCTGTCAGTTCCTCGCGTGCCACGGTCGCATCGAAGGCCTCCGATTCGGGGAGGACCAGCGCCGGGAGCGTGACCGTCGGACCGTGCCAGAGATCGATCCCGATGCCGCTGACGGCCCGGTGAGTGACATCCAGCTTGAGCCCGCCCCAGTGGTACGGGTAGCCGTCGATGTCCGGCCCCTTCATGATGATCGCGGGGTGCGGCCGCCCCGGGCCGAGGTGCTCCTCCGCCTCGGCCAGGGACATGCCCACCTGGAGCGGACCGAGCCGGCCGGTGCGGGCGAAGTCGACGAGCACGTTCATCAAGGTCACGGCAGGGATCCTGCCATTCCCGCGAACCCGTGCGCACTCCGATCAGCGCCCGCGCGCCCGCCGACTCACCCCTCTCGTACAGTCCTTTCGTTCAGTCACAGCAGTCGCAGCAGCACTTGCACGGATTGCAGCAGCCTCCGCCACCGCCCCCGCCGCAACCGTCCCCCGAACCGCCACCGGAGCCACCGGAGCCCCGGCCCCCTCCGCCCGAACCGCCGGAGTGGCCGCCCGAGTTGCCGCCACCGGATCCACCGAACCAGCCGTCGCCCCCCGAACCGTCCCGGCCGGAGCCACCCTGACCGGAACCGTCCTGCCGAGAGCCGCCGCCCTGGTTGCCGCCGCCGAAGTCCCAGGACTCACCCTCGTCCGGGCCGTAATCGTCCTCGCACGTGCAGCAGTTGAAGCACAGTCCGCAATTACGGCACAACCGGCGCCACTGCCCGCACCGTCGGCACTGCCCCTCGGAGGACCGGTCCGCCGCCGTCGAGGCACCCTCCGGAGCGGCGCCCGCGAGCGACCCGACACCGCACGCGGCACCCGAGTCCGCCCCCGAAAGGGGCTCGCTGCGGCGCCCCAGCCACGGCAGCACACGCGGCCCTCGCTCCTGGTGCCGGTGCTGATGACGACGATGCCGAGGGTCGAAAACCCGGTCGACAGCGTGCTCCAACTCACCGCCCAACAGCGCCCGTACGAGCTGTCCGTCGACGAACTCGGCATCCGACAGCGCGAGTCGGATCCCGTGCACCGCGTCGTCGCAGAGCCGCCGAACCTCGGCACGGCCCGCTCCGGTCACCGCGATCGGGTTCCACGCGCCGTTCACCCCGTCCGCGTCCAAGTCCTCCACCGCGTCGAGCAGATGCGCGAGCCGCCCGAAGAGCCGCCCGGCCTCGGCCAACGGCTCGGCATTGCCGGGGCGCCCGGCGAGCACCGCGGTGTGCGCGAAGGCGGCGGCCGTCGCCGTCTCCGTGGGCTCGGTCACCGTCAGAAGCGAGTCACCGCGACCGGTCAGCCGCTCGATCTCCGACTGCCGCTCGACCGCGCCGATCAGCACCGCGGTGTCGAAACCGAGCCGTTCCCCGCCCGCCGCACCCGCACGGTCCCAGCCACGGGCGATCCGCCGCGCCGCCAGCGTCACCGGGCGGCGCCCCAACAGCCCGTCACCGTCGGCCACATGGTCACGCACCTTCGCCGCGGCCAGGACGAGCGACACCGTCGCCGCCAGCCGGGCACCCTCACCCTGCGCCACATCGGCCGACCGCATCCCCCGCAGCGGACACGGACCGGCGCCCTGACGCCAGTCACCGGTGCGCTCCGACTGGGCCTCGGTCAGCACCGAGACGATCAAACCGTCGTAGTTGGTGGCCACCCGCGCGAACTGCCCGTACTCGCCGCGCAGCGCGAGACACAGCCCGCACAGATGCGCCATCCACTCGGTACGCAGGCCCTCGCCCAGGCGATGACGGCACGGTCTGATGATTCCGAACACTGAGACTCTCCCCCGTGGACACGACTGCCCGTTCGCAGCCGGCCGGGCGGGGCCGCACCCGCGGCACGACCACGCGGAACACCGATCCCGCGCGTCACCCGACGGGCGACATGCTAGAGCGTGGCCGGGCGGGCGACTGAGCCGTGGTCGTCACACCGATCCTGCGCGCTGCTCACCCGGGCGGATCCTCTCCCGTGAGCCCGTCGACCGACTCGCGGATCAGGTCCGCGTGACCGGCGTGACGGGCGTACTCCTCGATGAGATCGAGCAGGACGCGACGGAGATGGGGACGTTCACCGCCGCGCGTCTTGTACGCGCCCAGCTGGTCGAGCCCGCCCTCGCGCAGAGCGGCCTCCACGACGGCACGGGAGCGGGCCACGGACTCCCGCCAGAGCGCGAGCAACTGCTCCGGTGTGTCCTCGGCGGCGGAGCGGTAGTCCCAGTCGGGTGCCCTGTCCCAGTCCACGGTGTCCCAGGGGGCGCCGACGGGGGAGCCGGTCCACAACCGGGCGAAGTGGCTGTCCTCCACGTGTGCCAGATGCTTGAGCAGACCGCCCAGAGTGAGGGTGGACGTGCCGAGCGTGGCGCGCAGGCCGGCGGCATCCAGGCCCGAGCACTTCCAGGCGAGCGTGGCCCGCTGGCGTTCGAGCGCGCCGAGCACGGCTGCCGCCTCGGTGCCCGCGAGCGGGGGTTCGGGCCAGGCCTCGGAGGTGTTCCCTGTCATGGCCGCAGACCCTAGGGCGTGTTTCGAAAGTCCCGCCTGCCCTGCGGGCGGACGACGGGACTTTCGAAACACGCCCTAGCGAACCGGGAACCGTCCCACTGGGACTGACGTCTTGATCCGCAGTCCGGCCGTGCAGCACCGGTTCCCGTCCGCCTGGTGCGCGGCTTCGCGGGTGCATGAGTTCCGTGAGGTTCTGGGGAGGGCCATGGAAGCCACCGTTCGCGTCACCTCGCTGAGTGCGGAGCAGGAGAACGTGGTCCGCGGTGTGGCGCGTGACTGGGCGGACATCGAGGGGGCGACGGGGCCGGAAAACCGGGAAGCCGCCGAGCAAGGCGTGCGGGCCGCCTACCGGGCCTGCGGACTGCGCTCGCCCCGATTCGTCCTCTGGCTGGGTTCCCCCTGGGCCGGCCTGATTGGGCAGGCGATGCTTCCCGGCGTGATCGCCTCGGTCGTCGGCGGCCCGCCCGCGCGGGTGAGGGCCCGCTTCCGCAGGCGCATGCGGGACGAGTTGGTCCCCCGCGGGGTGTGGCTGTTGCGGCCCGACGTCCTGGACCGGGCTCGGGCGCAGGTGTCGGAGGCGGTGGACGGACAGGTCACCCGCCTGCTGCGGGAACCCGGCCCTCCACGCAACGGCTGGCGGTTCGTGGTCCACGCCCATGTGCAGGACCAGGTGACGGTGCAGCACCTCGGGGTTCTCGACCCGGGGCTCGACAGCGAGGGCTACCTCGGCTCGGCCCGCTACGACTTCGACGTGGCGGCGACCGTACACGCCGAGCTGGTGGCGCAGGTCGCCGAGCAGGCGGGTGTCTCCCGACGCGTCGCGGGGCGCGCCCGGCTCCCCGTGCGCTGGTGGCGCGGCCGTCCCCTGACCGGCCGCGGGGTGGGCGCGTACGCGTGGGCCGACGCCATGGAGCGCATCGGCGTGACGGGAATCGACGACCTCCACGGCGAGCGGCAGGTGGCCCGGCACGCCGGCTACTGGTGGGCCTTCCGCGACTACGCGGTCCTCACCCCCCGCCCCGCCACCTACCGGCGGGACGCGGAAGGGCGCCTGCACTGCGCCGACGGTCCGGCCGCCGTGTGGCCGGACGGCTGGGCCGTCCACTCCTGGCACGGCAGGAGGGTGCCCGCCTCCCTCACGGCCGGCCGCTGGGACACCGCCCGCATCCTGGAGGAGACCAACGTCGAGGTGCGGCGCTGCGCGATCGAACGCATGGGCTGGCCCGAGTTCATCGCGGCGGCCGGTCTGCGGCAGGTCGGCCGCCGCGAGCCCGACCCGGGCAACCCCGGGCAGTGGCTCAGCCTCTACGAACTGCCGCACGCCCGTGGCCGGATGCGGGTCCTGCTGTGCACGAACGCCTCGGTGGAACGCGACGGCACCCGTCGGCAGTACGGCATGACCGTCGCCGCCGACACCCCTGACGCCACCACCGCGGCGGCGGGCCTGCTCGGCCTCACCCGCGAGCAGTACCTCACCATGAGCCGAGCCACGTGAGGACACCCGCGGCACTTCCTCGACCGGCCCCGACCAGCGAACCGGAGCACCCATGACCGCACAGCACCCGACGCTCGCGGACGTCACCGCACTCGCGGGAGTCGACGTCCTGGACCACCTCGATCTGCAAGCCGCCATCCCCGTCTCCGCGGGACTCCAGCGCCAGGGCGACATCGGCCTCATCCCGGTCGCCCTGATCGGGTACGGGCCGCCGACGGGCGCGGAACCCGTCCCCGCCGCGGGAATCCCGCTGGTCAGCGCCGAGGGCGGAGGCAACACGCACCTGCTCGTGGCGGACGGCCCGGTCACCTGGGCGCCGATCGACCCCGACGGCCCGGACGTCGGCTGCTTCACCGTCCCCGAGGGCGCGACGGCCTACATCCTCCACCCCGAACACGGCGCGATGGGCCACGCCCCGGGCACCTACCTCGTACGCCGTCAGGTAGAGGCCGACCTCCGCATCGTCGTGGACTGAGGCGCGGAGACCGCTCCGGTCGCTGGGGCCGTTGGGAGAGGATGACCGGATGCACCTCCGAGAGGGACTCCAGGAACTGCTTTCGCGCGCCGGGCTCACGGTCGTTGAGGAGATGCGCCCCGGAAGCCTGTTCCCGCCCGAGGCCGCCTGGCGTGTCGCGCGAGGGATCACGGCTCCGGACGGTGAGGCCCCCGACGCGCTCGACGCCCCGTGGTGGGACCGCGTCGTCGACGCCGACGACGAGTTCCTGGTGGCCGTCCACAGGTATCGGATCGGCGGCAACGACGCCCTCTGGACCCGGGTCCGCCGCACCGTCGCCGTTCCGGAGCTGACCGGTGGCCCCGGGTTCGTGGCGCTCGCCCTCGACGGTCAGGTGCTGCTGGCGGAGGTCCCCGGCCCGGACGGATCCCGGCTGACGGCCCTGGACCGACTGCCGGAGCGGCTGGAGGAGGTCGCGGGGGCCGCGGGGCGGGAGACGGAAGCCGAGCGCGTCGCGGCGTGGGCCGACGTACCGGCCCGCCCGGGGTGGCCCCTGCACTGGGCGGAGGGGATCGGTGTCAACCCGGCAGCCCCGGACGACCTGTTGATCCGGCTGCTGGACGTGTCGGACGGCTTCCTCTACGGCTGCGACCGGCCCGCCGTCCTCGACGCCGCCGTGACCCACCCCGATGCGAAGGTACGCGCGAGGTCCGCCGAGGCCTTCCGGCCCCAGCTCACTCCCGAGCAGTGGATACGTCTGGTGCGCGCCGAACCGTCTCCCGCCCTAGCCGTGTTGCTGGCCGAGCGCGCCTGCGCCTTGGGCGTCGAACTCCCCGATGACCTGTACGGCGACCTGCTCGCCGGCCCGTGCCGCGCCGAGGCCGCCGCGCTGCCCTCCGTGCCGGCCGGCCACCTCCCCGCACTCGCGGCCGACCCCGATCCCCGCGTACGCGTCACCGCCTGCGCCCGTTGGGAGGACCTCGCCCAGCCCGTGCGGGACCAACTGCTCGCCGACACACAGGACTTGGTACGCACCGAGGCGCTCCTGGCCCACCACACCCACGGCGTCCCGATGCCCCGCGAAGTCCTCAACCAACTACCTGAACCCCGACGCGCACTCCAACAGTGCTGTCTCAGCTCAGAGTTGGAGCTGCACCTGGTCCGCGACGGCGACGTGGAAACGCGCCGGGCACTGGCCGCCAACGTACAACTCGGCGCGCACGCCGTCGCCGTCCTGGCACAGGACCCCGACGATGACGTCCGCTCCGCCGTCGCGCTGCGACCCGACCTGACGGAGGAGCAACGCGCCGCGATCCGCCATGACTTCGACCCGCGGACCGTCTCGTACACGGTGCCCTGGATCGCGAGCCTGCACGGTGACGCCGATGCGATGCGGCGCCTTGCCGCGTCGTCCCACCCCCTCGTCCGCCGCAGCGTGGCCCGCGCCCGCCGCCTTCCCCCGGATGTCGTGGAGCGTCTGGCTCACGACGAGGACCGGACCGTCCGCCTGTTCCTCGCCGAGTCCTGCGACGACGCGCCGGCCGAGATGCTGCTGGAGGTCTGGCGCTGGTGGGACGGCAGCTTCAGCCACCCCGGCCGCCCTCGCACCCACCCCAACTTCCCCCGCACCGGCCTGTTGAGGTTCGCCGACGACCCCAGCGCTCGCATGCGCCGCCTGGCCCTGGACGACCCCCGGTCCACCCCCGCCGACGTCGCACGGCTCGCCCGCGACCCCGAAGCGGAGGCCCGCCGTCGTGCGGCCGAGGACCCCCGGCTGACGCCGGCCGACGCGGTGCGGCTGCTCGATGACCCCGCGCACTACGTCCGCGCGACCGCGATGCGCAATCCGCGGCTTCCGGCCCGCGTCCTGGCCGGTCTGCTGCACGACCGCGACACGGCCCACGAGGCCGTCACCAACCCGGGGATCCCGGTCCCCGTCCAGTACCGCATCCTCGCCGCGGTCGCCGCTGCCGTCGCGGCGCTCTGACACTCGCCACGGCCCGGTACACCGCACGTCCGTCCGCCGGATCGGGACGCCTCGGACCTCCGCCGTCCGAGTGACCGCCCCGCGGCCCCGGCGCCCGCCCCGTGCTGCTCCAAGTGGAGGCGACGAGTGGTGGACGCGCCCGCCCGAACCCAGGCTGACGTAGGCGCCCCGCCCGGCCATGCCGCGGGGCACTGCCTGCCTACCGCCCCCAGGCCGGAGCGGCCGGGGACGTCAGAGAGACGAGTGCACATGGCGGAACACGACATCGGTCCCGGGCCCCTGCCCGCCCCCTCAGGTACCCGAAGCCCCGTACGAAGACGGGCTCGGCGCACCCGGGCCGCCCTCCTCGCGGCCTGCCTGGGAGTCCTCGGCGCGGTCGGGACCGCGGCGCCGAGCAGCGCGCGGTCGCCGTCGCCCGGCGGTCCCGCACCGGGGCATCCTGCACGGTTCGTCCCGGGCCCCTGCCCGCAGACGGCCGAGCCGGTCCCCGGGCGATGCGGCTTCCTGGAGGTCCCCGAGAACCGCGAGCGCCGCACCGGACGGACCATCCGGCTGGCGGTGGCCGTCATCCCTGCCGCGGTGCGGACACCGGCCGCCTCGCCGGTCGTCTTCATGGAAGGCGGGCCGGGAGGAGACGCGTTCGGCGCGATCCCCTTCCTCGTCGAGTCCGGAGTGAACGGCGACCGCGATCTGATCGTCATGGCCCAGCGCGGCACCCTCCACTCACAGCCGAGCCTCGCCTGTCCGGAGATGGACCGGTTCAACGCGACCGCCGTCGGCCTGCCCTACGACGCTCCGTCCACCGGACGAGGCCTGGTGCGCGCGGCGAAGCAGTGCCGGGACCGGCTGACGGACGAGGGAATCGACCTCGCGTCCTACAACACCACCGAGAACGCCGCCGACTTCGCCGCCCTCCGCGCGGCCCTGGGCATCAAGAAGTGGAACGTCTACGGCTACTCGTACGGCACCGACCTGGGCCTCACCTACCTGCGCCGGCACCCACAGGGCGTCCGCGCGCTGGCGATCGACTCGGTCGTGCCGCCCCAGACCGTGAGCCTGCCGTGGGCCTGGGACAGCGCCCAGGAGGGGATCAACGCGATCTTCGCGGCATGCGAGGCGCAGCCCGCCTGCGCCGCCCGCTACCCGGACCTCTCCCGCACGCTCACACGGCAGGTCCGGCGCCTGGAGGCGAACCCCCTGAGGCTGACCGTGCCGTCGCCCGGTGGGGGCACTGCGGTGAACGTCGTCCTCGACGGGGGCACGCTGGTGAACCTGCTGGTCACCAACGGCCGACTGGTCCCGTCCGCCGACGTCCCCGCGGCGCTCTACGAACTCGCCGCAGGCAACCCCGAACGCCTCGCGCGGGCCCAGGCCGCCGGTGCGACGCCCGCCATCGGTGAGTTCGCCCACGGACTGACGCACTCGGTGGCCTGCGCCGAATGGGTGCCGGGCTTCACCAAGCGCGACGTGCTGGAAGCGGGCCGCAGGGCGTTCCCCGGCTGGCCGGACTCGGTGCTGGCCCAGGCCCCGCAGCTGCCCTTCGAACACGACCTGTGCCGTGCCTGGAACGTCCCGGACCGTACCGCCGTCCAGCGGATCGCCACCCGCAGCGAGGTGCCCGCGCTGATCGTCACCGGCACCTTCGACGCGAAGACCGGGGCGAGCTGGGGGCCGTTCGCCGGCCGTACCCTGCCGCGCTCCACCGCCGTGGTGGTTCCCGGGATCACCCACTGGGTGGTGCCGCAGAACCCCTGCGCCGCGTCGGTCCTGCGGTCCTTCCTGGCGCGCCCGACCGCGCCCGACACCGGCTGTGTGGCCGGCGTCGAACCCAAGCCGTTCACCATCATCCCCTGACCGGAGTACGCACGATGTCCCCACGCACGATCCCGGGTCGCCGCCCGGCGCGACGGCTCCCTGCAGCGCTGGCCACAGCCACGGCCGGCGCCCTCGTCGCCGGCCTCGCCGCTATCCCCGCCCACGCCGAGTCCGCGGCCGGAGACCCGGTCGGCACGGTCGCCCGCACGGTGGGCAGCGCCCACTTCGAACCGGGCCCCTGCCCCAGAACGGCCGACCCGATCCCCGACCTGGCGCGCGCCCGCTGCGGCACCCTCACCGTGCCCGAGCGGCGTTCCAGAACGAAGGACAGCAAGGACAGCAAGGGCACCGGAGGCACCGGAAGCACCGGAGACACCCGGGATCTCAAGGACCAGAGGGGCCGCACGATCACCCTCGCGGTCGCGATCATGCCCGCGGAGAGCAGTCGGCCCGCGCCCGACCCGATCGTGTGGTTCGCCGGCGGCCCCGGCGACGACGCGGTCTCCGAGATCCCGCTGGCCCTCGCCGGCAACCTCAACCGCGACCGTGACGTGATCTTCATGTCCCAGCGCGGCACCTACTCCGCCGACCCGGAACTCACCTGCCCCGACATCGACGAGTTCAACGCCCGCGCCCTGGGCCTCGTCTCCAACGCACCGTCCACCGGACGCCTGCACGTCCGGGCCACCCGGGTCTGCCGCGACCGCGTGGACGCCACGGGCGCCGCCCGCGGCACGTACAACGACATCGAGAGCTCCGCCGACTACGACGCCCTGCGCAGGACCCTCGGCATCAGGCAGTGGAACGTCTTCGGGATCTCCTACGGCACCCACCTGGCGCTCAACTACATGCGGCTGCACCCGAAGGGCATCCGCTCGGTGGGTATCGACGGGGTACTGCCGCCGTCCATCGCCGGCGGGGCCGTGACCTGGAAGGCCGCACGGGAGGGATTCGACGGCCTGTTCAAGGCGTGCGAGGAGCAGACCGACTGCAACACCCGCTACCCGGACCTCAAGGCCACGTTCCTCCGCCTCGTGCGCGAGCTGGAGGCCGACCCGATCACCACCACCGTCACGGTCCCGGTCCACCCGGAGCCGGTGAAGGTCGTGCTCGACGGGGGCACCCTGGTCAACTGGCTCACCTCCGCCACCCACGTGGCCTCCGGCGTGCCACGCTCCATCGACGAACTCGCCCACGGCAACCCGCAGCGGATCGCCGAGCAGCTCGCGGGCGGCAAGTACAGCCCGCAGGCCATCGGAAGGGTCGCCCACGGGCTGGTCTACGGCGTCTTCTGCAGCCAGTGGACCCCGTACGAGAGCCGGGCCGACATCATCCGGGGCGGACGCCGCGCGTTCCCGTCGTTCCCGCGGTCGATGCTGGCCAACGCCCCTCAGCTCGCCTGGCTCCACGACGACTGCCGTGCGTGGGACATCCCCGCGGCGCCCCGGTCGGTCCGGGACGTGACCCGCAGCGACATCCCGACCCTCACCCTGTCCGGCGGCTTCGACGCCCAGACCGCACCGAGCAACGGAGCGTACGCCGCCCGCACGCTCAGCCGCGCCACCACCGTCACGGTTCCCTACGTCGCCCATGTGGTGTTCGCCGACTCGCAGTGCGCGCAGACGATCACCACTTCGTTCTTCGACCGTCCGACCGCGCCGGACACCGCCTGTCTGGCCGGACTCCAGCCACCCCAGTTCGACCTCGCACCATAGGGAAGGAACGGCGGCGGCTACCGAGTGCGGGAGCCGCCGCCTAAGGCCGCGAGCGCCGCGCGAGCCGCCGGGTGGGCGTCCGGCGGGAAGCGGCGGCCTGATGACAGGGTGGCTTCGAGCAGCGGCGCCGCGGCCGAGGCCGGGGCGCCGACGGGCGCGAGGTACCGGAGGGCGGCGCGGCAGGGCTCGTCGGCAGCCCCCGACCGCAGGGGCTCCAGGGCCGCCAGCAGCACGGGTACGGACAGATCGGTGTCGCCGGTCAGGCGCCACCAGGCGTGGGCGGCCTGGACGCGGGTCCAGGGGCCCGGCGACCCGCTTGTTGGAGACACCGGCGGCCTCGATCAGAGCGGGTACGGCGGACGTGATGTCCTGCGTCCAGTCCAACGAATCGAGCCGCGCCAGCGCCGTGCCCGCGGCGTCCTGGGCGAGCGACGAGGGGGACTCCAGACAGCGCACCAGTCCGGCCACCAGCTCCGGCCGGGGCGCCCGCCAGAGCTGCAGAATGTCCGAGGCGACGGCGACCGCACCCTCGACCAGCACGGGTCGCCCGGAGCCGAACCCGCGCAGCGCAACCGCGACGCCCCGCTCCACGTTCTCGCGAACATCCAGCCGCAGCCCGTCGGGCTCGACCCCCGAGGCGACCAACAAGGTACGCGCCGCAAAGCCGTACCCGGCCCCCACCCCACCCCCAACCACCCTGCCGCGCAGGCTACAACCGCCGGTTGTGGGTGGCAGGCCCGGGTGCGAGATATGCACCCCCTGCTGGGCCCGATGCACCGTCAGTGATCATGAGGCGGAGGCCGAGATCACGGCTTCCTACATCACCGCCGCCCCCGAGGACCTTCTGCGAGCAGCCTCGCGCCGAGTTGGAAGGACTCAGGGCCGCGCGGCAGGGGCGCCGAGGCGGCGGCGGCTACTGGGCGTAGAAGGTGGCGTCCGCCCGGTCGGTGGCCGTACTGGGAGTCTGGACGTACAACACGTGGTTGTAGTGGCGGATGTAGCGGCCCGCGGCGTTGGAGGACTCGTAGGAGACTCCGGCGGTGTCGGCGAGCCCGGGACGGGCCAGCCAGGAGGCGTCGCCGCGGAAGAGGGCCGTTCCGTCGTTCTGCTCCACCCACACCTCGTAGTTCCGGTGGCGCAGGAAGTATCCGGGGAAGTTGGCCGATTCCAGGGAGACGGAGCCGTTGCCGGCGAGTCCGGTGACGACGCGGAACTGCGAGTCGGCCAGTGGGGCGACGTTCGCCTCGGTCCGGGCGCGGAACTCCCAGTGCCGGACGAAGCGGTCGGGGAAGTTGTAGGAGGAGAGCCGGACCGGGGTGAGGCCGTCGGCGACGGGAATGCCGAAGTCGGGTGTGCCGTCGGCCTTCCAGTAGAGCTTCTGGACGCGGGTGCGGCGGTTGGGGTCGTTGAGGGGGTCGCCGCTGATGTCCTTGTAACCGCGGTCGTGGTAGACGAGGATGTCCGACCTGCCGTCCTCGGAGACCGTGAACTGGTTGTGTCCGGGGCCGTACTGGCCGGTGGCGGTGTTGCTCGCGAACACCGGGCCCGCGTTCTTCGTCCACGACGACGCGGTGAGCAGGTCCGCCGAGGCGGACGCGGTGAGCAGGCCCATGCAGTAGTTGGCGTCGGTGGCGCTCGCCGAGAAGGCCATGAAGACCTTGCCGTTGCGCTGGATGACGGCCGGCCCCTCGTTGACCGTCTGGCCGCCGGCGGTCTCCCAGGCGGCGGTCGGCCGGCTGAGCATGACCGGTGCGCCGTCGATCGTCCACGGATTCGCCATCCGCGCGAGGTAGAGGTTGGTGCCGGGGCCGACGGCCGGGTCGTTCTGCGCCCAGGCGAGGTAGCGGACCCCGTTCACGGCGAAGGTCGTCGCGTCCAGGGAGAAGGTGTCCAGGGGCAGGGTGATGCGGCCCTTCTCCGTCCAGGTGCCGGTGACGGGGTTCGAGGCCGTGCACTCCAGGACATAGGGCCGGATCCGCCAGACGTCGTCGGCGTTGCCGGCGGCGAAGTAGAGGTACCAGCGCCCGTCGATGAAGTGGATCTCCGGCGCCCAGATGTGGGCACCCATGGCACCGGTGGAGTGCTTGGTCCAGATCGTCGTCTCGGCGGCCGAGGAGAGTCCCTGGATCGTGGTGGCGCGGCGCAGCACGATCCGGTCGTAGGCGGGCACCGTGGCGGTGAAGTAGTAGTAGCCGTCGGTGTGTTTGACGATGTGCGGGTCGGCCCGCTGTGCCGCGAGGGTGTTGGTGTACGTGGCGGCGGGGGACGCCGGCAAGGCGGCGTGAGAGGTTCCGGCGGGGAGACCGACGGCGGCCGTGGAGCCGGCCAGCATGCCGAGGGCCGTACGGCGGGTGAATGCGGGTCTCATGGGTTCTCCCTGTGCGGGGTGCGGGCGGAGGCCGTTGCGTCAACTGCCGGTATTTCGAACGAGGTTCGGGGGTTCGGCCAGAAGATAGGTTCTGCCGGAGGCCCGGTCAACGCTTCCGGCGGAAGCTCCGCCGTCGCCGACCGATCCCGAACCCTCGTAACTGGTCTACACCCTTGACTGGTACATACCAATGCGATTGAGTGTGCCTCCGCAGCCCCCCACCACGGCCGCCCCCACGCCGTGACCGGTCCGCCGGTGCGTGCGGTGCGGGCCCACTGCGCCCTGCTCCGGGTGCGGCCGTGCCCCGCAAAGGAGTTGATCCCGTGTCGAGACGCCGCATCTCCGCCGCCCTGGCCGTCCTCGCGTTCGCAGGCACAGCCCCGGTACTGCTCCCGGCCACGCAGGCCGCCGCCGCGTCCTGCTCCAGCTACCCCGGCTGGGTGGCCGGCCGCTCGTACAACGCCGGTGACATCGTTCGCTACACCGACGGCAAGGCCTACATAGCCGAGCACGCCAACCCCGGCTACGACCCCACCATCAGCACCTGGTACTGGGACCCGTACGCCTGCGACAACGGACCCGGCACGCCCAACACCAACTTCGTCGTGTCGGAGGCCCAGTTCAACCAGATGTTCCCCAGCAGGAACTCCTTCTACAGCTACAACGGACTCACCGCCGCGCTGAGCGCCTACCCCGGCTTCGCGAAGACCGGCAGCGACACCGTGAAGAAGCAGGAGGCCGCCGCCTTCCTCGCCAACGTCAGTCACGAGACCGGCGGCCTGGTGCACGTGGTGGAGCAGAACACCGCCAACTACCCGCACTACTGCGACTGGAGCCAGCCCTACGGCTGTCCCGCGGGTCAGGCCGCCTACTACGGACGCGGCCCGATCCAGCTCAGCTGGAACTTCAACTACAAGGCGGCAGGCGACGCCCTCGGCATCGACCTGCTCGGAAACCCCTGGCTCGTCCAGAACGACTCGGCCGTCGCCTGGAAGACGGCCCTGTGGTACTGGAACACCCAGTCCGGCCCCGGCACCATGACCCCCCACAACGCCATGGTCAACCAGGCGGGCTTCGGGCAGACCATCCGCTCCATCAACGGCTCCCTGGAGTGCGACGGAAAGAACCCGGCGCAGGTCCAGAGCCGCGTCAACAACTACCAGCGGTTCACGCAGATCCTCGGGACGTCCACCGGCGCGAACCTCTACTGCTGACGGCGCCCGAGGGGCCGCCCCTGCCCGGAGGGCGGTCGGTGGCCGCGACCACGGGTTCCCGGCTCAGGTGACCAGCTCGTAGATACTCACGGCCGTCAACCACAGGCCGGCGAGGAGGGAGAGCGTGACGATCAGCTGCTCCTGGTGCTGTGCCACCCAGTTCCGCAGGGAGTTCAGCCGTGCGTTCGCGGCCGCCGGTGTCCAGACCGCGTACATCTCCATGACGATGAGGCTGAGGGTGGCCAGCAGGCCGTAGCCGGTCAGCACGAGCCAGTCGGTGAGCGTGGAGAGATGCGCGTCGAGGGCGGTCGCGGCGCCGGCCGCGACCAGCCCCCAGGGCTGCATCAGCCAGGCCGGACCGGCTGCCATGACCGGGGAGGCGTTGTCCATTCGGACGCCCAGCGCGGCGGCCCGTGCGGGCGGGGCGGCCGGCGGTGCCGGTGGGCGCCGTACAGCACCGGTGCCACGCCGATGGCGAGTTTCGCGGCGATCGCGGAGGTCGAGGGCGTGGTGTGGCGGGCCGGTGGCTGCCCGCCCGTCAGCAGTACCACGACAGCGATCACGACGACCAGGGTCCCGACTGTGCGGGTGGCGGCGTAGCCGGTCGAGCGGGCCACGCCCAGGAGCCCCATCGGCCCGTACGGGAACTCCCTCACTCGGCCTCCCTCTGCCCCGGACGCGGTGAGGCGGGGCTACTGGTCGCCCGACTCGGGCCGAGCGCGGAGCCAGGCCGCCTCGAACTCGTCCTGGCTGATCTCCCTGCCCGGCAGGTCGGGGTCGAACAGGTCCACGAGGGGCGGATTGAACGGCCAGTCGTCCGGGCCGCTCTTGACGGCGGTCCCGTCCTCGCCCAGTTCGACCTGGCGCAGCCGACGCCCGTCGGGTCCGACCTCCACCAGGTAGACCGCCGGGTCGGCGTCCTCGTCGTACCGAAGGCGCAGGTGCACGACGCTTCGGTCCGCCAGCGCGCCGAAGCCGGGCCGCTCGCGCTGGGCGTCACGCCGTGCCCGCAGGCCCGCCAGGTCGTCCGGCACGGTGGCTCCGTCGACGTCGGCTTCGCCCAGGTCCCAAGACCCGGCCCGTGCGACGGTCTCCGCATCGTCGACGACCTCGACCTCGGCGAACGTCTCCAGCACTTCCCGGGCCGACCTCGCACGGATCCACCACCACAGGCCGCCCATGCCGTAGTCGTGCAGGACGAGGAAGCGTGTCTTGCCGGTGGTGTCACTTCGGGTCACTCGGGCGAGCCTAGTGCCGTGCCGAATCCGCGGTGGCCCGGGGGAAACCGGCGGCGACTGAGCTGCCGGGTCCCGGCGGTGATGATGTGCGGTGATCGGGGTACCCGAGCAGTCGGTCAGGCCGGACGGTGTGCCCGTAGCACCGCTGACAGGGCGTCACCGGCCAGCGGTGCGCGACAGGCGACAGACGACAGGGCATACGGACACCGCACGGCGGCGTGAGCGTGAAAGAAGGAAGGTGAGATGCATGACGGGAGGCTCCCCTCGAACCGGAAGCACGGTGCAGGAGCCGCCGGTCGGTGAACTCGTGCAGCGTGCCTCGCAGCAGCTGTCGCAGCTGGTCCGCGACGAGATGCGCCTGGCACAGGCCGAGATGACCCAGAAGGGCAAGAGGTACGGCAAGGGCGGCGGCCTGTTCGGCGGAGCCGGCGTGATGGGTGTGCTCACCCTTCAGGCGCTCGTGGTCACCGCGATCGCCGCGCTGTCACTCGTCATGGAGGTGTGGCTGGCGGCCCTGATCGTCACCTGCGTCCTGGCCGCGGTCACCGGGCTGGCGGCTGCACTCGGCAAACGCCAGATCAGCGCGGCGTCCCCGCCCGTGCCGGAACAGACCGTCGACAGCGTCAAGGCCGATGTGGCCGAGATCAAGGAAAGGGCACAGCGATGAGCCACGACAAGCCCACGGGCGACCTGACCCCCGGTTCCCCCGAGGAGCTGCGCAAGCAGGTCGAGTCGACCCGCGAGGAACTCGGAGAGACGGTCGAGGCGCTCGCGGCGAAGGCCGACGTCAAGACCCGCGCCCAGGAGAAGACCGCGGCCCTGGGCCACCAGGTCGCGGAGAAGACCACGCAGGTCAGCGGCCAGCTGCGGGAGAAGGCGGCCCAGGCCACCCACGTGGTGCAGGACCGTACCCCCGAGCCGGTGAAGGCGAAGGCCGCCTCCGCCGTGGAGCGGGTCCGCGACGAGGCCACGCAGGTGGGCCGCCTCGCCCGCGAGAAGGCTCCCGAGCCGGTGCGCGAGAAGGCGGACCAGGGCGTGCGGCTGGCGAAGGCCAACCGCACCCCGCTGCTGGCCGGGCTCGGCGCGCTGGCCGCGTTCCTCCTGGTCCGCCGCGCCGAGCGGCGCCGCTGAGACCGGCGCGGGTCGCCCCGGGCGCCCCTCACCTCACGGAGGCATTGCACACGGAATGCTCCAGGCGCCGGGCGCCCGTCACCCGAGTCGGTGCGAGGCCCGCTCGTACGTGGTCGTGTCGCGCAGGTCGCGGAGCATCGGTTCCGCGTCGCGGGCGGCCAGCAGGACCTGAGGGTCGAGGTCGGCGGTGATCAGCTCCGGCTGATCCACGCCGGCCTCGGCGAGGGTCCGCCCGTCCGGTCCCCAGATGGCGCTGGAGCCGCAGGCGTCCCAGCCGCCGGTCGTACCGATGTGATTGGCCAGCACCGCGTAGCAGGTGTTGTCCAGGGCGCGGGCCGGGAACCAGGTCCGTGACTCGTGGTACCCGCCTCCGACGCTGAAGAGGGCGCCGACCACATAGGCGTGGCAGCCGTCCAGCGCGGCCGCACGGGCGTGCTCGGGGAAGCCGGAGTCGTAGCAGATGCCGAGCCCCAGGCGCCAGCCCTCGATCTCCAGGGTGCAGCCGGCCGCACCCTCGCGATAGATCTCGCGCTCCGACTTGAACAGCTGCTGCTTGTCGTAGCGGGTGACCAGCTCCCCGTTCGCATCGACGACCAGCGCCGAGACGTACAGGTCCCCCTGATCGTGGAACGCGGCGCCGACCACGGCGACGGTGCCGGTCTCCCGGCAGGCGTCGGAAACGGGCGACAGGCGCGGGTCGCCCGGCTGGATGGCGTACTGGTGCGGGTCGGCCCGGATGAGGTCGGGCTCGTAGCCGCTGAGGAACTTCTCCGGGAAGACCACGAGCCGAGCCCCTGCCCGTGCCGCGTCCCGGACGAGGGCCGCGACGGCGGAGACGTTGGCCTCGACGTCACCGGCCTCGGCCCGAGCCTGCGCCGCGGCGATCCGGAGGGGACGCGCGGGGAAACCGTGCTGAGCTGCGTGAACTGTCACGGACCTTCACACTACCGCCACGCGACTGGCCTCCCTCACAGGGGTGAGGCCCTGGTTCCGAGGAGCTGACGCGGCGCGGGCTCAGGCAGCGCTGCGATCGTCGAAGTGGGCGGTGATCGCCTCGAACGCCGCGGCCTCCCGGGCGTCGAGCGGCAGGCCGTCCGGCACGTGCCGAGGGGCGGAGGGACGGGTGCAATCGGGTCCGTGTACGGCGCCTTCGGTATGCCGCCAGAAGGCGCAGCACGGGACCGGAGCCGAGAAGGGGGGCACGGAGTCGACGACCGCGGCGCGGCGGGCACGCTCGTGTCGGACCAGCCGGCTCCGGTGCTCCGTGTACAGGCGCGCGGCACACCAGGCGAGGCACGCGGCACCGTAGAACCCGAAGACGCACAACCACGGGGTGTGGAGGGCTGCGTAGAGCCCGCAGGCGAAGCAGAGGACTGCGAGGGCCAGACAGATACGGGCGTCCAGGCGACTGTGGGTCCAGGGACGTCTCACGGGGTCTCCCAAGGCGAGTTGGCTTGGAATCCTGTTGCCCCGAATCAGCCGACTCTCTCGTGGCCGCGCCGGATGGGCGACGAGAGACGGCGGGCCGCCCTCCGCGAGCGGTGCCCGCACCTGCCGTTCCCTCGCCCTCTCGTCAGGGAGTCACCCGGAGAATCAGATCGTGGTCGGGGCCGCCGCGGCCGTTGGTGAGCACCCACAGCGAGCCGTCCGGAGCGGGCGTGACCAGTCTCAGGCGACCGTACTCACCGGTCAGCAGCTGTTCGGGCGACGAGCCGTCGGTGCCGATGCGGTAGAGGCGTTCGCCGCGCAGGCAGGCGATCCAGATCTTCCCGTCGTGGTACGTCATTCCGCTCGGGGAGGCGTCGGCGGGCTTCCAGGTCGCGATGGGATCCGTGAACTCGGGCTCCCCGCCGGTGCCTTCGACCTCCGGCCAGCCGTAGTTGCCGCCCGCGGTGACATGGTTCAGCTCGTCGAGATTGTGGTGGCCGAAGTCGGACACGTACAACTCGCCCTTGTCGTCCCAGGCGAGGCCCTGTGGATCGCGGAATCCCCAGCTGTACACCGGTGATCCGGCCTTGGGGTTGCCGGGTGCGGGTTCGCCCTCCGCCGTGACACGGAGGATCTTTCCGCCCAGGTCGTCCCGGTCCTGGGCGAGGGGACGGTCGTCGGCCTCACCGGTGGTGATGTACAGCATGCCGTCGGGGCCGAATCTGATCCGGCCGCCGTTGTGGATCTCGCCGCTGGGAATACCGGTCAGGATCGGTTCGGGCGGAGCCGAGGAGTCCAGCTTCAACCGACTCACCCGGCTGTCGGTCTCGGTGGTGTAGTAGACGTAGACCCAGCCGTCCTCCTCGTAGGCCGGGGAGACCGCCACACCCTGGAGCCCGGCTTGGCGGGTGGGCTCCGCGATGTCGTCGATGGTGCGGAGGTCGGTGACCTGTCCGTCCGGTCCGACCTTCCGCAGGAGGCCCGATTCACGCTCGGTGACCAGCGCCGACCCGTCGGGGAGGAAGGCGAGGTCGAAGGGGTAGTGCAGGCCGCGCGCGAGTGGCTCCACCGAGGCGGGCCTGGCCTCCGGAGCGTCGCGGACGGTCGGCCGTGCCCACCACCCCCAGAACGCGCCGTAGAAGTAGATCCCGAGGGCCGCCGCTGTGACCAGCAGTCCGGCCGTACCCACTACGAGTGTCCGTCGTCTTCGCACGCGGTGAGAGTAGGGAGCGCCCGATCAAGGTCTCTACCGCCAACGGGTGGCCGTGGGCTGAAGGTTGGGGAGACATGGTTCCCGGCCCTGGGATGATCAAGCCGTGACCGACAAGAGACTGTCTGCCGTGGAGGATCATGTCCGAGCGTTCTTCGAGGGGCACCCCGTGGACGCCGTCGACCGGGACCTCGGGCCCGAACGACGAGAAGCGGTGCCCGAACCGCACGTCCTCGTCGTGGGGCCCGGCCCTCGCGGCGACAGTTGGGCCTACGTCACCGTCGGGTGCTCGACCCTGACCGAGGAGGACGGCCAAGGACTGGAGTTCGTCATGACGGCCCCTGCCCGGGACGAGAGGTTCACCGACCTCATGACGATGATCGCCTGCTACCACCGAGGGGGACATCGGCTCGGCCTGGAACACAGCATGCCGATCGGCGAACCGTGGGTGCCGGGTTCGTCCTGCGGCCACCTGCTGATCAGCCTGCCCTACCTGCACGGACCGGACCTCGAAGACTGTCCCGTCCCCGATGGCCACGTCCGCGTCCTGTGGACCCTGCCCGTGACGACGGCCGAGATCGAGTACCGCAGGCACCACGGCCACGAGGCCCTGGAACGGCTCTTCGACGAGACAGGGATCATTCCCACGGACCCGTTCAGGGCGTCGGCCGCCTGATGCCGAGCGACGCCCAGCGGCAGTAGGGCGGCGGGGGATCAGCGGTCCTGGGAGAGGGACAGGAGTTCGGCGAAGGTGCCCCCGGCGTGGACGAGGTCGTCGTACGCGCCCTGTTCGGTGATCCGGCCGTGCTCCAGCACGATGATGTGGTCGGCGATCTTCGTGTTCTCCAGGCGGTGTGTGACCACGATGGTGATGCGGTCGGCGGCGATGGCCTTGATCTGCTCGAAGACGCCGTGTTCACCACGTGGGTCCATCTGGGACGTGGGTTCGTCCAGGATGAGCAGCTCGGGCTTGCGGTACAGGGCCCGGGAGCAGGCGACGCGCTGCCACAGGCCGCCGGACAGTTCTGATCCGCCGAAGATGTCGCGGGCGAGGAGGGTGTCGAGGCCGGCCGGCAGATCGTCGACGGCCTCCCGCAGGCCGACCGCGTCGACCGCTTCCCACACGGCCGCGTCGTCATGGGTACGGGGCTGCCCGAGGGTGATGTTCTCCCTCACCCGAAGGGGCCACTGGGCGAAGATCTGCGGTACGAGGCCCGTGTTCGCCCACACGGTCGCGGGGTCCAACTCGGCGAGGTCCCGGCCGTCCCAGGTGACCTTGCCCTTGTCCGGCAGGTAGATCCCGGTGAGGAGCCGGGTGAGGGTGGACTTGCCGGAGCCGTTGGCCCCGACGATCGCGAGGATCTGACCGCGCCGAAGCGTGAGGGACACACCGTTCACGGCGGGCTTGTCCTTGCCGGGGTACTGGTAGACGGCCTCCTGGACGGTGATCTCACCGACCGGGGCGGTCACGGTGTGCGGGCCCCGCCGGGGCGCGCGGGCGGCTGCGTCGTCGAGGAAGGACTGCATGTCGCCGAGGTAGAGACTGGTGTGGAAGACGGCCGCGCCGTTCATGACGACCTGGGACAGCGCGGCGAGCGTCGTCTGTACGGCGATGACCGCGGTGGCCGCGACCGCGAGGTCGATGCGTCCGTCGGCTGCGAGCCAGGCCAGCGCCGCCCAGGTGAGGACGAGGAAGAAGCCGCCGGCCAGGGAGGACGACAGGGAGATCCGCAAGGTCCGGGGTGCGGCGGCGAGCGTGCGCCGGTCGCAGCGGTCGGACAGGGAGCGGTACCAGTAGACCAGGTAGTCGGTCATCGAGTTGGCGCGGACCTCGTCGCCGTACTTGGAGGTGGTGGCCCACCAGCGCATCATGCCCCGTACGTTGCGGTCCGCGACGTTGGCGTAGTGGGTCTGGTAGTCCACCCGGGCGGTCAGGACGGCGCCGACGCCGGCGGGGAGCACGGCGAGCAGGAGCAGCGGCAGCATCAGGACGTTCAGCACGGACAGGACACTGCCCGCGGTGACCATACGGATCAGCGCCGACATGAACCGCTGGGCGTCGGCGACCATCACGAGCGTACGGATCACCCCCATCTCGGCCGCCTCCTGCCGGTCGGAGAACCCGTCGACGGCGTACGCGGCTGCCTCGACCCGGCAGACCGCCTCGACGAGCGCCGTGTCCGTCTCCGTGGCCAGCCGGGGAGTGATCCGCCGCTCCGCGTAGGTGGATACGGAGTCGGCGCCGCGCCCGAGGGCTGCCGCCAGGGCCACGACCAGGAGCGCGGGCAGGGCGCCGCGCAGACGGTCGGTTACCGCGCCGTCGGAGAGGAGCGGCCCCATGGCGGTGGCGGTCGCGGTCAGCAGCACCGCGGCCGAGACCCCGGTGACCACCTGGCAGACCAGCAGCAGCTGCACCGCGTGTCGGTCCGTACGCCATGACAACCGGGCGATCCTGCGCAGCACTTTGGGGATGTGCGCGCACATCCGCCCGAAGGACACCTGGGCCAGCGGGTTGACGGAGTACTGCCCGCTGTACGTGATCTCCGCGGGCGGTGGAGGGGGCGGGGGAGACTGCTGTGCGCCCGTCGCGGCCGAAGTCACTGTGATCGTCCCCCTGATGGTGGCCCAGCGTGGTCGACAGGTTCAACGACCGCGCGGGGATATCGAACACATGTATTTCGGTCGCCTCCGAAATCCCGGGATTCAGCGCGCGTCGACATATGGCGGATGCATGGACCCTTCCGCCGCAATGGGTGCGGGGAGGAGGGAGGTTGGCCGAAACCTGCGGCCGCCCCGTAACAGCCGACCCGGTAACAGCCGGCCCGGTAACAGCCGCCCCGGTGGATCGGCGAGGATACGATCATGGACGATGCAGAGGACGACGTAACCCAGGCGATCGCGGCGGAGTTGCAGCTCATGGATCCGCGTGTCCGCGCCTCCCGCGAGCGTGCCGCGCGGCTGCTCGACCCGGAGTTCGTGGAGGTCGGCGGGTCGGGGCGGCGGTGGACCTACGAGGCCATGCTCGCCGAACTGCCGGACCACCAGGGCAGTTCGGAGCAGGGGCCCCGCTACGAGCCGTCCGGGTTCTCGGGAGTCGTCCTCGCGCCGGGGCTGGTGCATCTGACCTTCGAGACCAGGCTCGGAGACGTCAGGACCAGGCACAGCTCGATCTGGCGCAGAACGGACCCGGTGGCAGGTTGGCGGATGTACTACCACCAGGCCACGCGTGTCCCAGCCGGGGTGGTGTGACGCGGTCGTCCGGGAGGCGTGATCGGGCCCGGCCCGAGACTCATTCGAGATCGCTGGTGTCGTACAGGCGTGTCCACCACCAGGCACCCCGGCGCCAGGGTTCCCGATGGGCGAACACGTCCGGGAGGGTTCTGCGCAGGAGTTCCCGGTCGATGTCGGCGAGCAGCGATGCCAGGTCGCGACGGGCGTGCCGGGGGAGCAGGGGGTCCGCGTGGAGGTGTTCCGCCCGGTGGACGGCGGACACCGTCCGTGGATGGAGGCGGTCGATTCGCGTCGGCCAGGGCCGGAGTTCGGACCTCGGAGGCCGGAAGTGTGCGGTGCGCAGGGCGCCGGGCCGTCTACGCTGCATGGGCCTTCGGTGGCTTGCCATGGGTAGGGGTTCACACTTGCGCGTCGGCTCACCAGCCCATGCCGGTGGGCAAATCGCTTCGCGTACCGGGCACCCCGCGAACTACCCTCGCGGCCATGACGTCACACGATGCGCCAGAGGGCCCCCGGCAGCCCACGGTCGGGTCGTGAACGGCGCCGTGCCCCCGGGCACGTGGGAGCATGAGCCATGGCCACTGATCATCCCGCCGAGCGGGGCGGTGCCGGGCGGGACCGGTTCGCCGCGTTCTCCGACCGGGCGTCGAACGTCACCAGCTCACCGCTCTTCTACGTCCTGTGCGTGCTCCTGGTCCTCGGCACCATCGCCCTGCACTTCGCGCACCCTCCGCTGGCCTGGCTGATCTTCGCCGGAGACCTCATGGCATCGGTCAACCTTCTGCTGCTCGCCCTGTTGAAGAACAGCGAACGGCGAAACACGCACGCCGTTCAGCAGAAGCTGGACGCGATCGCCGCGGCGTTGCTGGAGCAGCGCGAGGGTACGAAGCACGAAGCGGCCGACGAGTTGAGGCGTGTCATTCGCCTGGACGAGCAGCAGTAGCGACGTCGGCGGTCGTCGCCGCCCAGGAGGCGAGCAGACGCAGTGCCTCTTCGGAGGCGGAGCCGGGTTCGGCCGTGTAGATGGTCAGGGTGAGTCCGGGAGCGGCGGTCATGTCCAGGCCCTCGTAGGCGAGGGTGAGGTCGCCGACCACGTGGTGGTGGAAGCGTTTGGTGCCCGTGCCGTGGTGGCGGACATCGTGGGCTCCCCAGCGTGTGCGGAACTCGTCGCTGCGGGTGGACAGTTCACCGACGAGGTCGTGGAGGTCCTTGTCGTGCGGATTGCGGCCGGCTTCGGTGCGCAGGATGGCGACGGCGACATCGGCGGCCCGCTCCCAGTCGGGGTAGAAGCGGCGGGAGGCGGGGTCGAGGAACTGGAAGCGGGCGAGGTTCGCCTGGTTGCCGGGGGTGGCGTGGACGTCGTCGTAGAAGGCTCGGGCGAGCTGGTTCGCGGCGAGGAGGTCCATGCGGCCGTTGCGTACGAAGGCCGGTCCGGCCGTGACGGCGTCCAATACCCATTGCAGGCTGCGGTGCGCGTTCCAGGCACGGCCGGTGCGTCGGCGGGGACGGGTGAGGGCGTCCGAGCCGTCGGCGGCCTGGGCCAGGTTCAGCAGATGGGCGCGTTCGGCGTCGTCGAGCTGGAGAGCGCGCGCGACGGCTTCGAGGACGGCGGGGGAGACTCCGGCGAGGTTTCCGCGTTCCAGCTTCGCGTAGTACTCGACACTCACGTCGGCCAGTGCGGCGACCTCGCTGCGGCGCAGGCCGGGCACCCGTCGGCGGCTCCCGGCGGGCAGGCCCGCCCGCTCCGGGCTGATCTTCGCTCGCCGCGAGGTGAGGAACTCGCGGACCTCTGCTTGGTTGTCCACGCCTTCGACGGTACGTCCCGCCCGCCGCCATAGGGGTGTACTGGCAGTACACCCCTTGACGGTGTCTCGCTGCCGGCGCCGGGAGCGGGTTTGCTGGACGCAGTGGTGCTCTGCGCCCGTCCCGTCACGACGGGCGCACACCCCGCCCCCCATTCGGCGACGGCCCCGTCCTCCGGCGGCCACGCCCCTCGGCACGCAAAGGAACCCCTCTCATGCGCGGCGCAGTGATCCACGCCCCCGGCGACATCCGCTTCGAGACCCTCGACGACCCCAAGATCCTCAACCCGACCGACGCGATCATCCGTACGGCCGTGACCTGCGTGTGCGGCTCCGACCTGTGGCCCTACCGCGGTGCGGAGCCGACCGGCGACCCGCACCCCATGGGACACGAGTACGTCGGCTTCGTGGAGGAGGTCGGGTCCGAGGTCACCTCGGTCCGGCCGGGCCAGTTCGTCGTCGGTTCCTTCGCCACCTCGGACAACACCTGCGCGAACTGCGTCAACGGCTTCCCGTCCAACTGCCTGCACCGGGAGTTCATGTCGACCTGCCAGGCCGACTACGTACGCATCCCCAACGCGCAGGGCACCCTGGTCGCCACCGACGAGGTGCCCGGTGAAGAGCTGTGGCCGGGGTTGCTGGCCGTCTCCGACGTCATGGGCACCGGCTGGTGGGCGGCGGAGGCCGCCGAGGTCAAGCCCGGCTCCACCTCGGTGGTCGTCGGTGACGGCGCGGTCGGCCTGTGTGCGGTGATCGCGGCCAAGGAGTTGGGCGCCGAGCGCATCATCGTCATGTCCCGGCACGAGTCCCGGCAACAGCTCGCCCGCGAGTTCGGCGCCACCGACATCGTCGCCGCGCGTGGCGAGGAGGGCGTGGCCCGGATCAAGGAGATGACCGGTGGCATCGGCGCGGACAGCGTCCTGGAGTGCGTCGGCACCGCCCAGGCCATGCGACAGGCGCTGCACTCCGCGCGGCCCGGCGGCAACGTCGGCTTCGTCGGCGTCCCGCACGAGGTCGCCGTCGACGGCCAGGAGCTGTTCTTCTCCCACGTCGGCCTGCGCGGCGGCCCCGCGCCCGTACGCCGCTACCTGCCCGACCTCATGGACCGGGTCCTGACCCGCCGCATCGACCCGGGCAAGGTCTTCGACCTCACCCTGCCCCTCGAAGAGGTCGCCGAGGGCTACCGGGCGATGGACGAGCGCCGCGCCATCAAGGCCCTCCTCAAGCCCTGACCACAGCCACCCCGCCGTACCACCGGGAGCACACACCCCATGCAGATCACCCGCAGCTCGATCGACACCGTCAAGGGACCCGCCGACTGGTTCACCGGGGACGTCTACATCGACGCCGTGGCCTCCGCGCCCGCCCCGTCCCGGGTCACCGCGAACCTGGTCCACTTCATGCCCGGCGCCCGCACCCACTGGCACCGCCACCCGCTCGGCCAGACCGTCTTCGTCACCGAGGGCGTCGGCCTGTGCCAGCGCCGCGGGGGACCCGTCGAGGTCATCCGCCCCGGCGACCGCGTCCTCTTCGAGGCGGACGAGGAGCACTGGCACGGCGCCGCACCGAACCGCCTGATGGTCCACCTGGCCATCAACGAGGGCGACGCGGACCACGACGTCGTCCACTGGCTGACCCCCGTAACCGACGACGAGTACCGAGCCGCCCCGTCCACCGACTGAGCCGGGTCGGGCGCCGTCCCGCCGGCCCTCCCGATCACCGGCAGGGACCCGGCCCGTCGGGTCCTGCGACCGCTCCCGCGCCCTGGGCCGGCCCTCATGAGCCCGGCAGTCCGCCGCGGCCTGCTCGGTGCCGCTCGCCGGGCGTCGTCACGCGGTCTCCTCGCTCGGGTGCTCCTCGACGCTGCGGGAGTTGGTGAGGCTCAGTGCGCCGCCCGCGGCGATCAGGCCCACGACGACGGCCAGCAGCGCGTAGCTGACGCGCTCGCCGTGGAAGAAGGACGCGACGAGGTCGCTGCTCCAGACCCCGGCGGGGAGCTGGGTGGTGACCAGGGCCGCGATCAGGGTGCCGACCACCGCGGTACCGACGCTGGTGCCGACTTCCTGGGCGGTGTCGTTGAGGGCGGCGCCGATCGAGGTGCGGTTGCTCGGCATCGCGTCGATGAGCGCGACCGCGCAGATCGTCATGACGGTGCGCAGTCCCACGGTCATGAGAACCATGCAGACGGCGATCGCGGCGTACCCGTGGTCGACGGCCCAGGAGAGGCCCGCCAGTGATCCGGCCAGGCAGGCGGCGCCCACCAGGCAGGCGACGCGGTGCCCGTAGCGGCGGGCGAGCCACTCGGAGAGGGGTGTGGCGGTCAGCATCGTCACGATGATCGGCAGGTTGGCCAGGCCCGCCCGCACCGGGCTCCACCCGTAGGCGTACTGGAAGTGGAGGATCAGACCGAACATCACGCCGGCCATCGCGATGGACGTGCCGATCTGGGCGATGGCCGCGCCCCGGACGGTGCCATCGGCGAAGAGCCTCAGGTCGAGCATGGGGGCCTTGCTGCGGCGCTCGTGCCGGACGAACGCGACCGCGGCCGCGAGGGCGCCGGCGATCGACGTGAGGGTGATGGCGGAGAGCCAGCCGTGCTCGACGCCGCTGGTCAGCGAGTAGCAGGCGAGTCCGATGGCGGCGACGCTGAGGACGGCGCCGGGGAGGTCGAGACGGTCCTTGGTGAGGTCCTCGGGCCGGTCGGCCGGGACACCGAGCCGGACGCCGATGCAGGCGATCACCGCGATGGGGGCGTTCACGACGAGCAGCCACTCCCAGCGGACGTGGGCCAGCGCGGTGCCGCCGAGCAGCGGTCCGAGGACGAAACCGGACATGCCGACGACGATCATCACGGTCATGGCGCGCATCCGCAGCGCCTTGTCGTCGAACAGGCGGAAGACCAGCGAGTTCGTGATCGGCGCCATCGCCGCGGCGGCTATGCCGAGTGCGGCTCGCAGCGCGATGAGCTGGCCGGCTGTGGTGACGAGCACCACGCACAGGCTGAGCGAGCCGAACACGGCGAGTCCGATGAGCAGGACCCGTCGCCGGCCGAGCCGGTCGGCCATGGAGCCCGCGGTGAGCAGCAGGCCGCCGAAGGTCAGCGAATAGGCGCCGGTGACCCATTGCAGGGCGGTCGTCCCGCTCCCGAGATCGCGGCCGATCGTGGGCAGGGCGATCGACAGGAGCGTGTTGTCGACCATTTCGACGAAGAAGGCCAGGCAGAGGGCGGCGAGGGGAATCCAGGCCGCGCGCAGGGACGGATAGGTGCGGGCGGGGGTGTGCAGCGTTGCGGTAGTCATGACGGTCCTCCAATCGAACGCCGTTCGCTTATCGAACAAGGTTCGATACGGTACGATAGAACAACGTTCGATACGGTGCAAGACGCGAAGGGATCAAGCCGTGACACGCCAGCAGAACCGCTCCGGCGGGGGACGCCGACGGGCCTCGCACTCCATGGAGTCCGTGCTCGCGGAGGCCGTGGCCCTGCTCGACGAGGCGGGAGCATCGGCCCTGACCTTCCGGGCGCTCGCACAACGCCTCGGCGGCGGCGTCGCCAGCATCTACTGGTACGTCGCCAACAAGGACGAACTGCTCGACCGCGCCGCCGACCACGCCATGGGTCCCGTCCTGGCAGACATCCGCGAGATCCCCGGCAGCGACGACCCGATCGACGACCTCCGCGCCATGGCCGTCACGCTGTTCGACGCGATCGTGGAGCGTCCCTGGCTGAGCTCCTACTTCATGCGCAACACGAGCATCCAGAGCAACACCCTGGGCCTGTACGAGAAGCTCGGCCAGCAGACGCTCCGCCTGAACCTCACCGCGTCCCAGCGCTTCCACGCCGTGTCCGCCGTCGTCGGAGTCGTCGTCGGCTCCGCCGTCGACCTCGGTCAGGAGCCGACGCAGGAGATGCTCGAAGGTGACGTGGACCGCGACGAGTACCTCGGCCGCGTCGCCCAGGACTGGCGGGACCTCGACCCCGAGGAGTTCCCCTTCGTCCACGAGATCGTCGACGAGTTCGACGGCCACGACGACGTGGACCAGTTCCGCTCCGCCCTGGAACTGACCCTCACGGGACTCCGCCTGCAAGCCGGGGCGTGAGGCGGGGCACGGCCGGCCCTTGGCCGCTAGGACTGAGGGTTCACCCTCAGGTCGTCGCGCATGGCGGTCCGCATGGCGCGGAGCCTGATCCAGATGTCCGCCTGGGCCTGCGCGGCGGTGGCGAGCGTCTCACCGGGCTCCGGCTGTTCACGCTCAAGGCGTTTGACGTGACCGTAGACGGCGCTGAGGGCGCGGCTGACTTCGGCGGCGTGCGCGAGGACCTCGTCCGGTGCCGTCATCTGCGCCTCTGAGTACCTGTCGCGATGAGCGCTCTTGGCCTCGTCGAGTGCCACCCGGTCGGCGTCCTCGACGCCGCGTTCACGCATGACGTGCAGATACTGATTGAGCGCGGTGGTGAATTGGCGTGCGTCCCGGTTCAGTTCCACGTAGCACGTGCGCCGCAGGCGAAGGTTCTCGCGGACCTCCTCGTGGTCCCGGAGAAGTTCGATCTCCCGGCGCCTTGCCCGTTCGGAGGCGCGCTGTGCGAGGAGCGTGCCGCCGAGCGTTCCCGCCACGCCAGCCACCGCGATGATCACAGAACCAAGATCCACGAAGCCCCCTCGGAAGTCCTCCGTGATCTCATCACGACTGTCCGCCGCTCTCACGCGGTATACCGAGGGCGGGCCACTTTCGGCCGGTGGGTGGCGACGCCGGCGGCGGGGTCAGTGCTCCTACCCTGCTGTCATGACTACGGTGCAGGTCAACGGCATGGAGATCGGGTACGACCGCGTGGGTGACGGGCCGCCGGTGGTGTTCCTGCACGGCGCGGCATACGATGCGCGCTCTTGGCGGCCGCAACTTGACGACCTGGCCGACGAGTTCACGGTCGTGGCGTGGGACGAGCCGGGGGCGGGGCGTTCCTCCGACCTGCCCAAGTCATTCGGGCCGGCCGACTACGCCCACTGTCTGGCCGCGGTCGTACAGTCGCTGCGTCTGGGACCGGCGCACATCGCGGGGCTGTCCTGGGGCGGAACGCTCGCCCTGGAGTTCTACCGGCAGCACGCCGACCTCGTCAGGACGCTGATCCTCGCCGACACCTACGCCGGCTGGAAGGGCTCCCTGCCGGCGCAGGAAGTCCGGGCCCGTGTCGAGGGTGCGCAGCGGATGCTGGACGCGCCGAGCGAGGAGTTCGACCCCACGCTGCCCGGACTGTTCGCCGGTGAGCCGCCCGCCGCGTACGCGTCACTGCTGAACGCGATGGACGCCGCCGTACGCCCCGAGACGATGCGGGCGCAGCTGCTCCTCATGGCCGAGACGGACCAACGGGACCTGTTGCCCACGGTCTCGGTGCCCACCCTCCTGCTCTGGGGAGAACAGGACGTACGCTCACCGCTCACCGTGGCGCGCCAGTTCCAGGAAGCGATCCCGCGCGCCGAACTCGTCGTGATCCCGGAGGCGGGCCACGTGAGCAACCTCGAACGGGCGCGGGACTTCAACCGGGCCGTGCGCGCCTTCTGCCGCCTCCACTCCTGACCCCGGCCCGGGTGGACGCGCCTGGAGAGCCCGGCGGCCGGCGGCTCACGCCACTACTCCGGCGCCGCCCTTCGAGGAGTCCTTCACCGGGTACGGCTTTGCGGCGCCTCGCCCCCGTGTTCGGTCCATCTCGCGCCATTCCGGCCGCAGCGCGGCCAGATTCGTGGTGAGGAAGTACGCGGTGCCACAGACGAGCAGCACCGGCACGAGCCCGACGGCGGTCACCGCCGCCCCGGCCATCAGCCCGCCGAGAGGGATGCCCGCCCAGGCCAGTGAATCCCCGAGGGCGTTGACCCTGCCCAGCAACCGGCGTGGGACGCGCTCGACGAGGACGGCTCCCAGTACCGGGTTGAGGAAGCCGGCGCCGAACCCGCTGACCGCGAAGACGGCCAGGACCACGCCCAGAGGCGCATCAAAGGCGAGGATCAGGAACCTCGGCGCTCCGGCCAGCAGAAACCCGGCGAGAAGTACCACCCGCCGCCTGAGCCGGTGCGCGACCGCCGTGGCGATGAGGCTCCCGCCGACCGCCGCGGCTCCCATGACGCTGCCCATCAGGCCGATCGCGCCCGCTCCCTGGCCGGACTCCCGGGCCCAGACGGGTATGAGCACCGAGGTGATCGCCGCGTCCAGCAGGTTGGTGACGGCAACCATGACGATGAGGACGAGCAGCAGCGGCTCGCCGCGCAGGAAGGCGAGACCTTCGCCGAACCGTTGCCAGTAGCGCGGCGCCGCGGCCCCGGCCAGGGAAGAGGCCTCCTGGACCGGGCACCCCGTGCCGCGAGGAAGAACGATTCTGATGATCACCGAACCGAGGGCGAAACAGGCCGCGTTGACGGCGAGCCCGGTCAGCGGACCGAGTAGCGCCACCAGGGATCCGCCCGCCGCCAGGCCGACGGTCGACGCGAGTCGCTCGGTCACGCCGGACAGGCCGGTCGCACGTTCGAGCGGCACCCTGCCGCGCTCGGCCGCTTCCGGGACCATCACTTCCTTGGCCAGGTCGCTGGGTCCGCGGCCCGCGCCGATCAGCGCCACCAGAACGAGTAGGAGGGGAAAGGACAGCAGGCCCAGGGCGTGGAGCAGGGGAACCGCTGCCGCTGCGGTCGCGGTGGCCAGATCCGTGGTCCAGGAGACGGCCCGCGGGCCGATGCGGTCCACCAACGGTCCGGTGAACGCCTTGACCACCACGTAGGGTGTCATCTCGCAGAAGGCGACCAATCCGGTCTGGGTGGCGCTGCCGGTCGTGACGAGGACGAACCAGGGCAGGGCGACGACGGAGATCCGTGTGCCGGTCAACGACACGGCCATGGCCGCAAGCACCCCGACCAGCGGCCGTAAGGACCCCCTGCCGGGGAGGCGTTCCGAATCCGAGGCGACGTCGGTCATGAAGCCGGATCCTCTTTCGCCCCCTGCGGGGTGGCAGCGGGCGGCGATGCGGCAGGAGTGTCCAGCTCCGGAAGGAACTGGGTGATGAGGGCGATGCGCTCGGCTCCTTCGGGGGCGTCGGCCGCGGCCTCCGGTGTGTCGCGTCGATAGCGCTCGACGACTTCCCTCAACTCCCCGTACAGGGCGCGCGCCTCCTCGGGGGTGAGGCGCAGGGACCAGTCACTCAGGTCGAAGGTGTTCCGCCATGCGCGCGGCATCGTCTGAAGCCCGTTGAGGGTCTGCTGCGTGCGAAGGGTGTAGATGGCGGCGACGGATTGCAGGAAGGTCAGAGTCGCCTCGGGCTCCCGCTCGGCCAGCTCCGGATCGTTGAACCACGTAGTCCGGTGCACCGAACGCCACCAGCGTTCACGGGCGTTGCCGCGCTCGGTGTCCTCCTCGACGAAACCCGCCGTGCCGAGTTGGCGCAGGTGGTAGCTGGCCGTGCCGGAGTTCACTCCGAGCCGCTCGGCGAGGCGGGTCGCGGTCGAAGGGCCGTACTTCCGCAGGAGCCCGACGAGTTGAACGCGCAGCGGGTGCGCGAGGGCGCGTAGCCCCTTGGCATCCAGAACGACGGCGTCGGTTGCGGACCGAGGGGCGTCAGGGTTCACGGTGGGGTCACTCATGGAACTCACCGTAAATCGCGGAGACTTGTTTGCGAAGACTTCTTCGCGAACAAGTCTCCGCGTTCCGAGGTCGGTTCGGGCGCGCGTGCAGGGCTGCCGGGGCACGAGTGCCGGGGTCGTTGTCAGTGCCTCCCGGTAGCGTGCCGAGTGCCAGATCCGACGACTCTCCGGGAGAACAACCATGGACATCCTGCTCATTGCCGGTTTGTGGCTCGACGGATCCGCCTGGGACGACGTCGTTCCCGAACTCGCCGCGCTCGGCCACCGTCCCCTGCCCCTCACGCTCCCCGGCCAGGGCGACGGCTCCACCGACGCGACACTCGACGACCAACTGGAAGCGGTGCTCGCCGCCGTGGACTCGGCGCAGGGGAAGCCGCTCGTGGTAGGGCACTCCGCCGCGTCGACCCTGGCCTGGCTCGCAGCCGACGCCCGCCCGGAGAAGGTGGCCAAAGTCGCCCTCATCGGCGGCTTCCCGGCCGCCGACGGGCGGTCCTACGCCGACTTCTTCGAGGTCGAGGACGGCAGGATGCCCTTCCCGGGTTGGGGCCCCTTCGAGGGAGCGGACTCCGCCGACCTCGACCAGGACGCGCGGGACCGCTTCGCGTCCGCCGCCGTCCCGGTACCCGAGGGGGTCGCGCGGGGCGTCGTGCGGCTGACCGACGAGCGCCGTTTCGACGTTCCCGTGGTGGTCGTCTGCCCCGAGTTCACCCCCGCCCAGGCCAGGGAGTGCGTTGCCGACGGCGACAGCCCCGATCTGGCCCGTGCCAAGCACGTTGAGTACGTGGACATCGACTCGGGCCACTGGCCGATGGTCACCCGGCCCCGTGAGCTCGCCCGCCTCCTGGCCGAGGCCGCACGTTGACGGGCTGACCGGGGCGCCGGGTTCGCGGGAAACGGTCGGGCCCCGGCCGGGGCGGTGCGCTGACGTCGAGGAGCGGAGGCGGTACCGGACTGCTTCGCCTCAGGCTCCGCCGGCTGTTCAGCCCGTCGTTTCCGCGGACTTGTCCGGCTGCGGCCGGGTCCGCAGGCCCCAACGCGCAACGGCCGGGCCGGCCGCGCCCAGCGCCGCGAAGAACACGGCCAGCACCATCCAGCCCACCGTGCCGAGGCCGAGTACCACGGTGGTGAGGATCACGGGTGCGAGCGCCTGCCCTGCACCGAAACCCAGACCGAGGAGGCCCTGGTACTGGCCCTGTGCATGCTCCGGGGCAAGACCGAAACCCAGCGCGAAGCCCGCCGAGGACTCCCAGACCTCCGCCAGGCTGTGGACGAAGACCGCGGCCACGACCAGAGCCGCCGCGGCCCAGACCGGGACGTGGGCCGAGAGCGCGAAGATCGGGCAGCTGACCAGGAAGAGCAGCCCCGCGGTGCGAAACGCCCTGCCGCCGTCATGAGGGGTTTCGACGCGCGAGCCGATCCTGGTCTGCATCAGTACGCAGAAGGCCGAGTTCACGGCGAACAGCGCTGCCACCGTCCACCGCGGCGCTTCGGTGTGCTCCGCGATCCAGATCGGCAGGAGCAATGAGACGACCGGGTACTGCAGTCCCATGGCTCCGTACAGCGCGGTGAACGTCACGAACGGACGGTCCCTGAGAACGAGCCGGCGATGCCGCGGCGCCGGCGCCGGCGGCACCGGATAGTGGGGCAGCAGGAGCAGAAGCAGCGCGCACAGGGCGAAGCTCGCCGCGTTGCCCAGGATCAGCGCGACGTAGGCGCTCCGGCTGTCGACGGCCAGGGCCAGGCCGGCGCCCAGCGTGCCGAGGACGACGCCCAGGTTGACGAAGGTGCGCAACCTGGCGCGGAACAGGGCCGGGCGGTCGCCCCCGACCCGCGCCACCAGAGCACCCCAGGCCGCCCCGCCCGCCGCTGCGGCGATCTGGTCGACCGTCGCGACGACGGTGAGCGCGGCCGCGCTCTCCACCAGCACCAGCGCCGCCATCGACAGCGTCTGGACCGAGAGGGCCAGCATCATGACCGCGCGTGCGCCTCGACGGTCCGCGAGATGCCCGCCGGGGACGCTCGCGCACAGCCCGATCACCCCGGCGATGGTCAGCGCGGCTCCGACCTGCGCCGCGGGCAGACCCACGACCAAGGTGAAATAGAGCGCCGAGGCCGCGTTGAACAGACCGTTGCCGACCCGGTTGACGAAACTGGCGGCGATCATGACGCGTTCCGGCCGGCTGCCTCCCATCCTGTGGGTTATTCGGCCTGTCGGGCTGCGCCTGATCATGAACGGCAGGCTAACAGCGTTCACCGACCCCACCGGACAGCGATCCCGCCCGTGACAGGATGGGTGCCCGGCCGATGAAGGGGGAGCGCATGGGTGCGGGCCGCGTCCTGCTGCTGGACGCAGCTCCTGGCGCATTGATGGGGCGGGAGCTGGAGCGTCTGCTGGGTCACGGGCTGGCTGTCACGCTCAACCTCCGCACGGTCCCCGAACCGGCCGCGGTGCGGGCTGCCTGGGCGGACCAGGTGGAGTTCGCCGACTTCAATGCCTTCGACGAACCCACGCTCATCGCTGAGACAGTGCGGGACGGACTCGGGTACGACGCGGTGAAGTCCCGTGCCGGGGTACCGCTGCGTGCCGCGTTCTTGACGGCGGCCACCGACACCAGGCTCGCCAACCGGCTCCGTGTCATCGGCCGAGCGGGAGCGGGCACCGATCACGTGGCCGTGCCAGAGGCCACCAGCCTCGGTGTCGCTGTCACGCACACCCCTGGCTCCAACGCGAGCGCGGTGGCCGAGTTCGCCCTCGCCCAACTGCTCGCACTGACCAGAGACCTTCTCGCGCACAACGAGGCCGCCCAACGGGGCCGTTGGCGACGGCCGCCCGCTCCGGCGAGGGAACTGTCCGAGTCGACCCTCGGAATCGTCGGGCTGGGACGGACCGGTCTGGCGCTGGCCCAGCGGGCGAAGGCGCTGGGAATGCAGGTCCAGGGCCTCTCGCGCCGCACCACCGTTGGTCCTGTCCCCACGGTGCGCTCCCTTGCCGCCCTGCTCGCGACGAGTGACGTGGTCTCCCTGCACGTTCCGCTCACCGCGCACACCCGAGGCATGATCGGCCGGGCGGAACTTGCCATGATGCGACAAGGGTCGATCCTTCTGAACACCGCCCGCGGCGGAATCGTCGACGAGCACGCGCTGGCCGAGGCGCTGCGCAGCCCCGGCCATCCCGTCGGCGCGGCCGCCGTCGACACCTTCGCGCACGAGCATGACGCCTTCGCCTCGCCGCTCTTCGGTCTGCCGAACGCACTGCTGACCCCTCACGTCGCCGGAATGAGCGGGCGCGCCATGGCCACGGCGGCCCTGCGCTGCGCGGACAACATCGCGGCTCTGCTCACCGGCCGGCCGGACGGCGTACCGGTGGTGTCGTCGCCTGGGTGAGCGTGCGTCGGGAAAGCGGGTCCGAGGGGTACTGCGGCGGCGCGCTCGGTGCGGCCGGCCAGGAGTACCGACTGCCGGTTGCCGCCACAGGGCTGCACCGTCACCGCTATGCTTGTCGTCCAGTAGATGACAAGCAGGATTCGTCGTCAGAGCGATGACCATGTGAGGGGGTGCCCATGACCGCGGCGGACCAACCACCCGAGATTGCCGCGGATGTCCACAGCCCGGCGTCCTTCGTCGCCGCCGCGGCGGCTCTCGCCGCCGTGGACACCGCGCTCCGCGATGCCCAGCACGAGGCACCCGACACCGCCGGACCCGGTCCCGAACAGGCGCTGGCCTCCCTGATGCTGCTGCGGCACGTACGCGCGCAGCTCGCCGGGTGGGAGACCGGACTGATCGAAGCGGCCCGTGGCGCGGGGGCCAGTTGGGCCGACCTCGCCGGCCCGCTGGGCGTCGCCAGCCGTCAGGCCGCGGAACGCCGGTACCTGCGGGGCAGGCCCGGCGCCGTCGGCGCCACCGGTGAGCAGCGCGTGACGGCCACCCGCCAGGCCAGGGCCGCCGAACGGGCCACGGCCACCTGGGCCCGGGTCAACGCCGCGGACCTGCGCCGCCTCGCCGGACAGATCTCCGCGCTCGCCCACCTAGCCCCCCAGGCGCACTCGGCTCAGAGAGCCCTGCACGCAGCCCTCGGAGCCGCCGACGCCGCCGAGCTGGTCGTTCCCCTGAGCGACATGCGCCCCTACCTCGACAAGCGCCACACCGACCTCCTCGCCTGCCTGGACGCCCTCGACGACCGGCGCGCGACGGCGGCAGCACCAGGTGACGGTGACTGACTCCTCCCTGGTACGGCCGCACCACACCGGTACGTTCCACCCCACCCGGAACCACGCCGAGGACGGGAGACACCCCTCCGTCCCGGCCAGAGCCCCAGTCCGTTGATGACGTTCCCACAGAAAGAGACCCACATGGGCAGCAGTGTCGAGACGCTGGAATTCCAGGCCGAGACCCGCCAGTTGCTGCGTCTGGTGATTCACTCGATCTACTCGAACAAGGACATCTTCCTGCGCGAGCTGATCTCGAACGCCTCCGACGCCCTGGACAAGCTGAGGCTCGAATCGCTGACCGACGCCGGCCTCACCGGGACCGACGCCACCGACCTGCACATCTCGTTGGAGGTCGACACCGACGCCCGCACACTGACCGTCCGTGACAACGGGATCGGCATGACCCGGGACGATCTCGTCGATCTGATCGGCACGATCGCCAAGTCCGGCACCGCGGGTCTGCTGGAGAAGATCAAGGAGTCCCAGGACGCCGCCACCGCCGAGAACCTGATCGGGCAGTTCGGCGTCGGCTTCTACTCGGCGTTCATGGTCGCCGACAAGGTCACCCTGCGCACCCGGCGCGCCGGCACCGACACCGGAACCCAGTGGGAGTCGGACGGCGAGGGCACCTACGAACTCCAGACCGTCGACGGCCTGCCCACGGGCACCTCGGTCACCCTGCACCTGAAGCCCGCCGACAGCGAGGACGGGCTCGCCGACTACCTCTCCGAGTCGAAGATCCGTCAGATCGTCAAGCGCTACTCGGACTTCATCCGCTGGCCGATCCGCATGACCACCGAACGCGCGGACGCCGAGGGCGAGTCGACGGAAGCCGTCGACACGCTCAACTCGATGAAGGCCCTGTGGGCCCGCCCGCGCAGCGAGGTCACCGAGGAGGAGTACAACGAGTTCTACCAGCAGATCAGCCACGACTGGCTGGCCCCGGCCGAGACGATCCACATGCGTGCCGAGGGCACCTTCGAGTACGAGGCGCTGCTGTTCATCCCCTCGCAGGCGCCCTTCGACCTGTTCTCCCGTGAGACCAAGCGCGGCGTGCAGCTGTACGTCAAGCGGGTGTTCATCATGGACGACTGCGAAGCGCTCATGCCGAACTACCTGCGCTTCGTCAAGGGAGTCGTGGACGCCCACGACCTGTCGCTGAACGTCTCCCGCGAGATCCTCCAGCACGACCGGCAGATCCGCGGCGTCCGCCGGCGCCTGGTGAAGAAGGTCCTCGGCGCCATCAAGGACATGCAGTCCAAGGACGCCGAGCGCTACACGAAGGTGTGGGAGCAGTTCGGCCGGGCGCTGAAGGAAGGTCTGGTCGAGGACACCGACAACACCGAGGCCCTGCTGGAACTCGTGTCGGCCGCCTCCACGCACGACCCGGAGAGGACGACCACGCTGCGCGCGTACGTCGAGCGCATGAAGGACGGCCAGGACACGATCTACTACCTGACCGGCGAGACCCGGGCCATGGTGGAGAACTCCCCGCACATGGAAGCCTTCGCGGCCAAGGGCTACGAGGTCCTCATCCTCACCGACCCCGTGGACGAGGTGTGGGTGGACCAGGTTCCGGCCTTCGACGGCCATCGGTTGCAGTCCATCGCCAAGGGGCAGGTCGACCTCGACGAGTCCGCCGACGGCGACGGGGAGACCGAGGCCGAGAAGGCCCAGCGCGAACAGGACTTCGCCGCGCTGCTGCCGTGGCTGACCACCACGCTCTCCGAGCAGGTCAAGGACGTCCGCCTGTCGTCCCGTCTGACGACTTCGGCGGCGTGCATCGTCGGCGACGCCCACGACGTGACACCGACCCTGGAGAAGATGTACCGGGCGATGGGACAGCAACTCCCCACCGTCAAGCGGATCCTGGAGCTCAACCCCACGCACCCGCTGATCACCGCCCTGCGGACCGCGCACGCCGCGAGCGCCGACGACCCCGCGCTCCCGGAGATCGCCGAGCTGATCTACGGCAGCGCGCTGCTCGCCGAGGGCGGCGAACTCCCCGACCCGGCCCGCTTCACCAGGCTGCTCACCGACCGCTTGACCGGCACTCTGTAGCCGAAGCGCCGCCCCCCACGGAGGCACGACGAACCTGCCCGCTCAGGTCCCGATACGGGGCTCCTGGGCGGGCAGGCGTACGCAGAGCTCTTACGGGGAGGCGTTGTTCAGCCGGTCGGTGATCGCCTGCCCCGCGGCGACAGCCGAGGGAGCGGACGGCAAGCCGAGTTGTGCGCACAGATCGACGCTGTGCAGGTCGACGGCGGTCTCGATCAGCGTGGCCAGATTCTCGCCGGTGGAACGGGCCCGTGCCGTGGCGACGGCCAGAACGGAGATCCCGAGGAGAGCGGCGGGCCACCAGCACACCGAGACCGCCAGATAGAGGAATCCCCAGCCGAACAACCGCGCCGCGTCGCCGGCGCTGTCCCGGGCGGCGGTGACATCAGCGCGCAACGAGTCCGGAAGCACCGACCAGAGCCGGGGCCAGACCAGGGCGAGGTCGTCCAGGCCGTTGACGCGCCGTACGCGCTCGACCGTGCGGGCGTAGCGGTCGCCCACACGCGTGGGCCGCGTCGGGCGGCCCGGCCCCAGCCTGCCGCGCCGTCGGTGCCGGCGCAGGGCCGTCGCGTCCGCCCGTCCGGCATCGGCATGCTCGGCACCGAGTTCGGTGGCGCGCAGAACGGCCTCCCTCAGCCGGCGGGTAGCCCGGTCCCAGCGGCGGCGACGGGCCGCGAGGAGCCAGGACGCCGGTGGCAGGATGCCAGGCAGCGCCCAACAGCGTTCGGCGACGCGGCCCAGGAAGCCCGCGAGTTGACCGACCGCGCCGCCGGCCAGCACGGCCGCGACGGCGGCCAGGACGACCACGGCCGTCGAACGCAGCGCCGGTTCCCGCGCCAGCCCGTCCAACCAGTCGACGACAAGGCGGAACCGGAAGGGCGTGTCCTGGCCCAGCCGCGTCGCCACGACCACAACCGCGATCCACAGCAGCCCGGGCGCCACCAGTGCGGTGAGCCAACGATCCATCAGTCGGGTCGCCCACTCCCCGAGAAACGCGGTCACCGTGTCTCCGGGCGGGGCACATAGGGAGTCATGGCGTTGGCAGCCGGGTCGGCAGCGGCACACACCGGGGTGCCCTCGCTCTCACCGGCGAGCACCACCCGGGTGCACCGCGCCAGCGGGCACGTCCAGCCCAGGTTCTCCGGACCGCCGAGCATCCCCTGGGGCAGAGAGGGAACCGGCCCGCGCACGCTGCTGGTCAGCCCCGGTAGTCCCTGTGCGGCGGCGGCCCTGCCGATCGTGTCGAGCAGCGCCTCCAGTCGGGCCGGGTCGGGGTCCTCGCTCCGTCTCAGCAGCGTCAGCAGTGCGTCGAGCGCCCCCTCCGCGTCTCCGTCGCGCACGGTCTCCCGTACCGAGGGCCACCGGCTGAGCTGCCCGCACAGCGCCTCGACCCGTCCGCGAACCTCGCTGTCCACGCCCACGTCCCTCCCCGTTCGATCACCATCTCACCCCCGTACGAACGGCCCGGAACCTCCACCGCGTCACACCGTTGGCGGATACATTCTGTTGGCGTGGGCCGATGATCGGGGGATCTGACGTGTCGGATCGTACGGGGGCGCTCGCCGCTCTTCAGCAGTGCGTGGAAGGTTCCGTGGCCAAGCCCGCGCGGATTCTGGAGCCGGAGGCCGAACGCAGCGCCGCGCGCCTCACGGCCCTGGTCACGATGGAAACGGACGTCGAGGCGTTCCGACTCCTGGGCATGTACCACTGGTTACGTTCTCTGGCCCTCGACGAGCGCTCCGGCCTGGAGGCCATGGACTCCGTTCTGCGGTTCATGCTGCCCGTCTTCTGGGCGGACCCCGACCGCGTGCCCGAACCACTGCGCACCCTCTTCCGTTCGCACTCCGGCATGGCACCGCTGGCCCACGGGAGCCCGGAGGAGTTGGGGCGGCAGGCGAGGGCCATGGTGGCCACGTTCAGCCGTTCCGGCGAGGTGCAGGACCTGCGCTCGGCCGCCACCTACTTCCGTGCGGCTGTCGCCCGCACCCCGAACGGCGACGCCGACCGCCTCGTCCGCCTGAACGACCTGGGCGTCTGCCTCCGGGACCTGTACGGAAGGACCAGGAATCAGGAGGTTCTGACGGAAGCCATCGCGACGGAGCGTGCGGCCTTGCGGGCGGCCCTCGGACATCCGGGCTACGCCGTGCGGGTGAGTAGCCTGGACCACCTCCTGGGACTGCGGGCCGACCGCAGTGGGGAGCCACGCGCGTACGCGGAAGCGGTCCAGGCCGTGCGGGGAGCGCTGGACGCACTGCCGCCCGACTCCCCGGAACGCGCCTCGGTACTGAGCTGCCTGGCCGGTGCGCTCGGTCGCGAATACCAGGCGACCGGTCGGCTCGACGCGCTGGAGGAGTCACTGGGTGCGATACGCGAAGCGGTGACCGTCACCCCTGCGGACGGCCCGGACCGGACGATGTATCTGGTCAATCTGGGCATCGCCCTGACCGCCGCGCACCGCGAGCTCGGGCGTCCCGGCCTGCTCGGAGAGGCAGTTGAGGCAGGGAGGGAGGTGGTCGGGCGCACCCCGGCAGGGGACCCGGCCCGCCTCCGCCGCCTGGAGAGCCTCGGATCCGCGCTCCTCGAACTGTCCCTGCGCGAGCCTCGCCCCGAACTGGCGGACGAGACGGTCCGGATCGCGTGGGAGACACTGGAGACCGCTCCGCACGGCCACCCGCACCGCTTCCGGCACCTCAACCACCTGGCCCTGGCACTCCACCTGCGCCACTCCCGGTCCGGCCGCGCCGAGGACATGGAGGACGCGGCCGACGCCCTGCGCAAGTCGCTGGCCCACACCCCGCCCGAGCACCCCAGCCGCACCGCGGACCTCAACCTCCTGGCCACCACCCTCGAAGCCCTCTTCCACGTTCACGAACGGACGGACGTACTGGACGAACTCGTCTCGGTCGTCCGGGAGGCCACGGCAGCCCTGCCGCCCGAGGATCCCCAACGCGCCGACCGGCTGGACCAGCTCTGCACGCTCCTCCAGATGCTGTTCGAGCACGCCGGTGATCCGGAACACCTGGCGGAGGCGGTGCGGTGCGGGCGGGAAGCGGTCGAGGCCACCGCTCGGGACCATCCCCGTCGCGCCGGCCGGCTGACGAACCTCGGGGGCGCGCTGGCCCAGTTGCACGGCCGGACCAGCAGCGCGGACTCACCGCACGGCGACGGAACCGACCTGCTCCGGACCGCCGTTGCCTGTGAGCGGGAAGCAGTGGAAGTCACCCCTGTCGGCGCACCCCAGTACCCCCAGTACCTGAACAATCTCAGCGCCGCTCTCCAGCGCCTGTTCGCGCGCACCGCGCGCATGGCCGACCTGGAGGAGGCCGTGGACGCCAGCAGGAAGTCCGTGGCCCGAGCCGCCGCGGACGACTCCAACCGGCCGACGTACCTGACCGGTCTCGGCGGCGCGCTCCGGACCCTCTACGTCCGAGTGAACCGCACCGAACTGCTGGAGGAAGCCGTACGGGCCGAGCGGGAGGCCACCGCTCTGGTCCCGCACGAACACCCGCGCCACGCCATGTATCTCAACAACCTGGCGAGCACGTTGCAGGTGCTGTGGATGCGTACCGAGCGGCCGGCTGTGCTGGACGAGGCGATCGAGGTGCAGCGGCGGGCCCTGCGGACCACACCCGGCCGCCACCCCGCCCGAGCCGGGCGTCTGATCGGCCTGGTGAGCCTGCTACGCATGCACTACGAGCGCACCGAGGAGATGAAGGTGCTGCTGGAGGCGGTGAAACTCGCCCGGGAGGCCTTGGCACTGATTCCCCGTGAGCATTCCAACGCGGCGGCCCAACTCAACATCCTCGCCACCGTGTTGCTGATCGGCCACAAGAACGCGGTGTCGTCCGTGAGCGTCCAGGATGCCGCTCGATTCGAGAACCCCGTGCGGGGCGCCGTCTCCCAACTGCTGTCCAGTCTCCCCTTCCTCGACGGGTCGGGCCTGGACGAAGCCGTCGAGGCCGCACGCGACGCGGTGCGGCTCACCGCCCACGACCACCCCGAGCGGGCGGAGTTCCTGATCAATCTCGGACACGCCCTGGAAGCCCGAGCGGAGACGGGTGGCGGCCCGGCCGCCCCGGACCTGCTGGACGAGACGCTGCGCTGCTATCGGGAAGCCGGGGACAGCCGGGCCGCCACCACGTTCCTGCGCATCTCCGGGTATCGACGGTACGCGCGGGTGGCCGGCCCCGTCGCCTCCCGGTCCCGGGCCGGACTCCAGGCCATCGAGGACGCGGTGCACCTGGTGGAGACCTTCGCCCCGCTCAGCCTCGCGCGTCCGGACCGGCAGCACCAGCTCGGCCAGTTGAACGAACTCCCCGGCGAGGCCGCGGCGGCCGCGCTCCACGCCGGGCAGCCCATCCGAGCGGTCGAACTGCTCGAACGGACGCGAGGTGTTCTCTCGGCCGACGTCCTGGCGCGGCGCAGCGATGAGCAGACCCGTCTGCGCGCCCACGCACCCGAACTGTCCGAGAGCCTGGACAGGCTGCGCGCCCGCCTCGCCCGACTCGATCCCCCGCGTCCGGTGGCGGAGTGGGCAGGGGAAGCAGCGGGGAGCATCGACAGCGAGAGCCACCACTCGTCCGCGCTGCACAGGTCCGAGCAACGCGTCGAGGCCCACCGGGCATGGCAGGATCTGATCGCTGAGATCAGACAGCGGCCCGGGTTCGCGGACTTCCTGCAGGCGCCGAGCGCCGCGCGGCTGGCCCGCCAGGCGCAGGACGGCCCCATCGTCTTCATCAGCGCCGGCGCCACCCGCTGCGACGCTCTCATCCTCACCGCGTCGGCCGACCCGCCCGTCGAAGTCGTACCCCTGCCGGGACTGACCCGCGCGGAGGCGTACGAACAGGCCAACCGTCTGCGCGCCGCGCACCGGCGTGCAGCGGATCCCACGGTCCATCCTCGGCGGCGGATCACGTCCCAGCGCGACGTTCTCGATGTCCTGGAATGGCTGTGGGACGTGGTCGCAGAACCGGTCCTGACCCGGATCGGTCACACCGTCCGCCCGGCCCCCGGCCGGCCGTGGCCCAGGCTCTGGTGGTGTCCGGTCGGCATCATGGCCTTCCTTCCGCTGCACGCGGCCGGTCACCACGCCGAAGGGCCCAACCCGGACGGGGGCGAGACCGCGGCTCCGCGAACGGTCCTGGACCGCGTCGTGTCCTCGTACACGACCACGGTCGGCGCACTGGAGCACGCCCGTGCCCGCGGCGCCGACGCGGACGAGCTGACCACCGTGGTCGTACCGGTCCCGGACCTGTCCGACAGCCCACTGCCCGGGGTCCGCGGTGAGGCGCGTGCCATCAGCGCGCTCGTCCCCGGAGCCCACCTGCTGACCGAACCTACGCGCGGCACCGTGCTCGAAGCCCTGCACGGACACCGCATCGCCCACTTCGCCTGCCACGCGCTGGCCGACGGAGCCGACCCGGGCCGCAGCAGGCTGATCCTGCCCGACCACGCTCACACACCACTGACCGTCGCGGACATCAGCAGTCTTCATCTGGACGGAGTTCTCGCCTACTTGGCCGCCTGCGAGACCAGCGTCACCGCCCCCGACCTGGCCGACGAAGCACTGCACATCACGGCCGCGTTCCAACTCGCGGGCTACCGGCATGTGATCGGCACCCTGTGGTCCGTCGACGACCGCACCGCCATCGAGTTGGCGACGGACTTCTACGGCCACCTCACCGACGACGGCACGAGCCCACCGCAGGTGGAACGCAGCGCCGTCGCCCTGCACCACGCCACACGCCGCCTGCGGGACCGCTACCCGGGCACGCCCACCCTGTGGGCGGCGCACACCCATTGGGGTCCATGAGCGGCATGGGTGTGCGGGGGCACCTGTGTCGACCGGCTTCCTGAAATCAGCGGGGTGTGAGGAGGCAGAACTCGTTGTTCTCCGGGTCGGTCAGGATCTTCCAGTGGATCGTGGACTGGTCGATCCCGGGGTCGCCGGCTCCCAGGCCGCGCAGTCGGGCTTCCTCCGCCTCCAGGTCGTCGCCCGGGTACGGGCAGATGTCGAGGTGGACCCGGTTCCACACGGTCTTGGCGTCGGGGGTGCGGACGAACTCCAGGTAGGGGCCGACGCCTTTGGACGAGCGCATCGTGGCGTGGTCGTCGGCGACCTCGTGCAGCGTCCAGTCCAGCGCGTCGTCCCAGAACCGCGCCATCGCGCGCGGGTCGGCGCAGTCGACCACCACCGCGGCGATCGGGCCGGTGTCCTGGTAGACCGGGCGGGGCTCCAGCACGCAGAACTCGTTGCCCTCCGGGTCCGCCAGGACCGTCCACGGGACGTCGTCCTGGCCCACGTCGGCGAGGGTCGCGCCGAGGTTCAGCAGACGTGCGACCAATTCCTCCTGGTGGGAGGTCGAGGTGGTCGCCAGATCAAGGTGCACCCGGTTCTTCACCGTCTTCGGTTCCGGGCGGGCAACGAGGTCGATGAAGAGGGCCGCGGGGTCGGGGTAGGGGAGTCCCACGGGTTCGAGGTTGGTCACGCCGGGTGCCTCGCTGTCGACACCCCAGCCGAGCGCCTCCGCCCAGAACTGGCCGAGTGCGGAGTCGTCCTGGGCCTTCATGTTGATCTGCACGAGTCGTGTCGCCATGCGGTGGATCCTAAGGTCAGCCACCCCGGCCGTCACGATCAATTGTTCGGAGGAGGACTAGGACGGGCCCTCCAGAGCGTCGATCACGTGACGCAGGTCCTCCGGCATGACCGCGATCAGGACCACGCCGTCGTGCGACTCGCATTCCACGATCCTTGCGCCCGGGTTGACCCCCATCGCCTCCCGCACGGAGGGCGGACGCACCCCGGTTCGGCGCAGATCGGTCGGCAGTGCGGCCGCCTGCCTGCCGAAGGACGCCTTCCAGGTGAGGGGACCAGCACCGACCTGGAGACGTCCGGCCTTCCAGCGGGATCCCTGAGCGGACCACTTGAGCATGCAGGGCACCCCGGCCGGTTCACCGTCGGCGATCGCGGTCGACCTCCGCCGTCGCTTCCGGTGCACCAGCCATCCCGCACAGGCCACCGCGACCCCACCCAAGGCACATTCGATCACCCTCGCATTCAAGCAGGCCGCGAGGGAGGCCGGCGCACCTCGGGCCGGGGCGCGTGGGGCCACTCCGTACGACAGGTCAGTCCGTATGACAGGTCACGGCGACGGCGGGCTCTGGTTGCAGTCCGGCACTCCCTCCAGCCAGGCCGGGCCCTTGATGTAGATGTTGGTGACCCAGGCCCGGTAGTCCGGGAGGTAGGACCAGACGTCGTTCTCGTAGCCCTCCGCGGAGACCCACTCCGCGTGCTTCTGGCAGTGGACGCGGATGGTGGTGGAGTACGGGAAGGCGTAGACGCGGCGGGCGGAGAGGCCGGGCTCGGCCTTGGTCCACACGCCGTTGCCCCAGGTCTGGTGGACATGGCCCGTGACCTGGCCGGTGTTCACGCGGACCGCGCCGAAGTAGCCGTTGCCCAGGCGGACGTCGCTCACCATCAGCTTGGTACCGGACTGCCTCGCCTCGACCATCCTGCCGGCGCCGAGGTAGAGGGCGATGTGGTGCAGGTCCTGCTCGGTGCCGTAGGCGAGGAGATCGCCCGGGAGGAGCGGCGCGAGGCCCTGGGCCGCGGTGAAGCGGGCGGCGGCGCGATGCGTGTAGTACTGCTGGCTCGCGACCCCGTTGAGGATGTCCGAGCCCGCGGCCTGGGCGTAGGCGTACCGGACGAGGCCGGAGCAGTCGAAGCCGCGCCGCTCGGGGTCGTGTTCACTGGCCGGGTCGGTGGGGTCGACCTGTCCGTACGTGGCACCGGGCTGGGCCCCGTGGCCGCCGCCCCAGGTGTACCAGGTGCCGGCCGCGACCTCGGCGCACGCGGCGGCGATGGCGCGCTCGGCGGCGGCGGAGGCGCCGGGCGCCAGGGCGCGGCAGTCGGCGGCGGGGGCGGCGGCCGGAGCCGCCTGTGCTGTGGAGGAGAGGGCCGGCGGTACCCAGAGGGCGACGGCCAGAAGTGCGATCAGGGTGCGGATGAAGGTGCGCGTGCGTGCGGTCCGGCTCACCATGCCGGGACCCCCGTTTCCTGTCATGAATGGATCACCGATTGCGGATCGGGCGATCGCTGGAGCGAGCGTGGGTGCGGTCGTGACGCAGCCTGCTGGTGGGGCGCCCCGCGCGTCGAGATCCGGGCGTCGCCCCAACCGGATGGGCAACCGGGAAACACCTGGGAAACAGCCTCCGGCCAGGCAGTTCGCAGCAGCGGATGCGGAGCCGGTGCGTCAGGTGTCTCGGCAGTTCGCCGCTTGCGCCGACAGGGGGATGTCGGGCAGCAGGGTGTCGCGTTCGGCGGGGGTCATGCCCGTGCTCAGTCGGCAGATCTCCGTCAGCCTGGCCCCGGGGTCGAGGTCCCACAGCCGTACCGTGCCGTCGGTGCTGCTGCTGGCCACGGTCCGGCCGTCCGGGGCGAAGTCCACGCCCCATACGGCGTTGGTGTGTCCGGTGAGGGTCGCCCACGTGCGCCGCCGCGAGACGTCCCACAGCCGTACGGTGCGGTCGTTTCCGCTGCTGGCGAGCATCCGGCCGTCGGGGGAGAAGGCGAGCCCGCGCGCGGAGCCGGTGTGACCGGTGAGAGCGGCCTCGAAGCGGTGCTCGCGGACGTCCCACAGGCGTACGGTGCCGTCGTTGCCGCTGCTGGCGAGGGTGCGTCCGTCGGGCCCGAAGGCGACGCCCCGGACCGCGCCCGTGTGGCCGGTCAGTTCGGCCAGGGCCCGGTGCGAGCGGACGTCCCAGAGCCGTACGGCCAGGTCGTCGCCGGCGCTGGCCAGAGTGCGGCCGTCCGGGCTGAACGCGACGGCGTTGGCGTAGTCCTCGTGGCCCTCGAAGGTGGCGACGCCGTGTCGGGAGGCCAGCTCCCAGAGGCGCACCGTCCGGTCGGCGCCGGCCGAGGCGAGGGTCCGGCCGTCGGGGGCGAAGGCCACCGAGAAGACCTCCCCGGTGTGGCCGGTGAGCGTGGCCAGATGCTTGCGCGCGGCCACGTCCCAGAGGCGGACCGTGCCGTCGGATCCCGCCGAGGCGAGGGTGTTGCCGTCAGGGGCGAAGGCGATGGAGAAGACCGTCTCGGTGTGGCCGGTGAGGCGTTTGAGGAGCCGGTGGTCACGGGCGTCCCAGAGCCGGACCGTGTGGTCGGTGTCGGCGGTGGCCAGCAGCGATCCGTCCGGGCTGTACACGGCCTGCCATACCTCGGTGAACGGACGTGCCGTCAGCACCGGCCCGCCGAGCTTCCACAGGACCACCGACTGGTCGAAGCCGGCGGTGGCCAGCAGGGTGCCGTCGGAGGTGACGGCCACACCCATGACGTAGTCGGTGTGACCGGCGAGGACGGAGGTCTGGCGGCCGCCCCGCACGTCCCAGAGCCGGGTCGTGCCGTCACCGACCGCGCCGATCACCGTCGCGCCGTCGGGCGTGTACGCGACGGCGTTGATGTCGTCGCTGCTTCCGGTGAACGTCGTGATCGCCCTCCGCCCGCCTACGTCCCACAGCCGTACCGTCCGGTCGCTGCCGCCGGAGACGACCTGTTCGCCGTCGGGGGAGAACGCGGCGCCCAGCACTTCGTCGGTGTGCCCCTTGAGCACGGCGAGCCGCCGGGCAGCGTCGGTGTCCCACACCCGTACGGTCCGGTCGGCGCCGGCGGAGACGAGGCTTCTGCCGTCGGGGGCGTACGCCAAGGCGTGGAGCCGGCCCTCGTGGCCGGTGAGCGAGGCCGTGCGCCGGGGTGCGCGCCGCGTGTCCCAGAGCTGGACCGTGCCGTCGGGGGCGGCGACGGCGAGCGTCCTGCCGCGCGGGTCGAAGGCGAGCGCCCGGGCGCCCTGGGTATCGGTGGCCAGCAGGGCGGTGCGGCGGCGGGCGGTGATGTCCCAGAGGGTGACGGGTCCGGCGGTCGAGGTCGCCGCCAGCGTCCGGCCGTCGGGGGAGAAGGCGACCGAGCGGACGCGGCCGGGGAGGGTGAAGGTGGCGAGCGTACGGTGATCGCCGCCGGTGGCGCGCAGGGTCACGGTGCCGTCGGAGCTGGCCGTCGCGAGGGTCCGGTCGTCCGGTGCGAAGGCGACCGCGTTGACCGGCCCCCGGTAGCCGTCGAGGCGTGCGGAGAACGGCTGGGACTGGGTGCTGAGCAGGGCGCCGCGGGCCTCGGCGGTGGTGTCGGTGCGGTACGCCTCTCCGGCGAGGAGCATCGACGCCTCCGGACGTCCGCCGGCGAGGGACGCGGAGCGCACCGCGAGGGCCTGGGATCGGGCGGCCCGCTCCTGTGCGCGGGCGCCTTCCCGCTGCTGGTAGGCGAGCAGGCCCGCGGTGACCGCGAGGCAGAGCAGGACGGCGAGGGTGGCGAGCAGGGACTGCCGCAGCCGGAGCTGGCGTCGGGCCTGGCCGCGACGGGCGTTCTCCTCGGTCTGGCTCGCCCTGAGGAAGGCTTCCTCGCCGGGTCCGAGGCGGCTCCATCCGTCCGACTCCTCGGCCCAGGACCGTACCGCTTCCAGCCGGGCACCCCGGTAGAGGGCGGAGGGGTCGCGGTCCTCGCCTTCCCATTCGGCTGCCGCGTGCGCCAGTTGCTGATGGAGGAGGAGTGCGGCGCGGTCGGCGTGGATCCAGTCCCGAAGGCGGGGCCAGGCGTGCAGCAGTGCCTCGTGCGTGATCTGGACGGTGTCGCTGTCCAGCGTGATGAGCCGGGCCCCGACGAAGGCGTCGAGGGCGGCGGCCGTCCCGTCCGCGTCGCCGAGTTGTTCCAGCAGGGCGGCCCGGCTCACCCGGCGACGGGTCGCGCCGGCCCCGTCCGCGACGAGGACGAGCCGGGACAGGATGCGGCGGATCGTCCTCTGCTCGGCCGGGTAGAGCCGGGCGAACACCGTCTCGGCGGTGCGGGCGATGGCGCCCTGCAAGCCGCCGGCCCGCTCGTACCCGGCGACCGTCAGGAGCGCGGCGTCGGTACGGCGCTGCCAGGTGGAGAGGAGCGCGTGCGAGAGCAGCGGGAGGGCGCCGGACGGGGCCAGGTCGGTGCCGCCGAGGCCGGTTCGTACGGTGCCGTGGCCGACCGGGCCGGGTTCGTCGCGCGGTGCGGGGGCGCGTAGCACGGTGTCGCGTACCGGGGGATCGAGCAGTCCGGCGTCTCGCAGACCTGGGTCACGGAGTCCGGCGTCACGGAGTCCCGCGTCACGGGGCCCCGACTCGCGGAGTGCTGTGTCACGGAGTCCCGCGTCGCGCAGCAGCAGGGGCAGGAGGCCGGGTTCCAGGGTGACACCGGCGAGTTCGGCGGGGCGGGCGATCGCCTCCCGTAACTCCGCCACGGACATCGGGGCCAGGACGAACAGGCCGTCGGTGAGGACCGGTGTGAGTTCGGGCAGCCCCAGACAACTGCCGGTGAAGTCGGCGCGGACCCCCAGGACGACGACGGCCGGCGGGTGCGCGTCCGGCTCCGGCCCGGTGGCAGCGGCGGCCCGCAGCACCCGGACGAACGCCCGCCGCTCCTCCTCGTCGGCACAGAGGGTGAACAACTCCTCGAACTGGTCCACGATCAGGACGGGCCGAGGGGGCGGGGGTTGACGGTCGTGCGGTACGGGCGGCGGGCCGTCCGTGACCTCGCCGTCTGCGGTCCCGGCCGGGAGGGTCCCGTGTACGGCTCTGGTGCGCAGGGCGTCGAGGAGGGCCGCCGGATTCTCCCGCAGCTCCGCTGCGGTCAGGCCGAGGTCGGCGCCGAAGGCCTTGGCGGTCCGCTCCAGCAGTTCGTCCAGGGGGCGTGAGGTGGGAGTGAGCAGCACCACCGGCCAGCGGTCGGCGCCCGGCATCGGGAAGTCGCCGCGGCGCAGGGCGGGGACGAGTCCGGCGTTGAGCAGGGAGGACTTGCCCGCCCCCGAAGGAGCGACCAGCATCAGCGGTCCGCTGCCGATCCGTTCGAAGAGCCGCTCCACGAGTGCGGCCGTCGCGTCCTCCCGGCCGAAGAACCAGTCCGCGTCCTGCGGGGTGAACGCCGACAGACCGCGGTAGGGGCACGTACTTTCCGCCGACCCGGGCCCGTGCCCGTGCCCGGGGATGGGCTCGGGGACGGGCCCGGATCCGCGGTCCCCGTCACGGGGCGTCGCCTGCCGCACCAGCCGCAGCAACTCGCCCTCCGCGTCGAGGACCTGGTCGCAGAGCCGGGCGACGTCGACGGTGGCGCGTTTCGTACCGGTCTCGATCTTGCTGAGGTAGCCCTTGCTGTAGTGCGTGCGGCGGGCCAGGTCGGTGAGCGACAGTCCGCGCTCCCGCCGCAAGCGTCTGAGCTGGGCGGGAAAGGACTGCTGTGCGGGGAGGGACGGCGTGGTCGGCGCGGTCCGCTCCCGGTCGTTGCGGCGGTTCGGATCGTCTCCGAGCCGTGGGTCCCCCAAGGTGTCCCCCAAGGCAGTGCTGGCCGTGCGACAGCGGATGCCCAGGTTAATGTCGGGTCGGTCGGGACGGTCACGCCGTTCACCCGGAGTGGCGAAAACACGAACGTCCGGAACCGCGTCGCGGTCCCGGACGTTCGTGCAAGGCTCCAGGTCGGGAACGGGCAGGCCCGGGTGGTCAGTTCCGGGCTTGTCGAATCGCCGGTGAGCCGATCAGGCGGAGATCAGGTCAGGAAGGCGCCGCAGGCGCTCCTGGCCACCCAGCGGTGCGAGGTGATGTTGTCGTTCGCCCCCACACCGTTGGTGAAGCGGTTGTCGGTCAGGTTGTCGGCGTACAGCTCGCCCGGGGCGAGACACGCGTGGCCGCCCCCGTAGTTGTCGTTCTCGTAGAACGCGACGTGGTCGAGGCCGCCGGTGAAGCCGCGGTTCATGACGGACGTGGCCTTGTCGTTGGAACCGGCACCCCAGTTGGAGCTGTTGCCCGCGGCGACGATCAGCTGGGCGCCCGAGCAGTCCAGGTCCTGCCAGGCGTACATGTTGCCGTTGCGCGGGCCCCACTTGCTGTCGCAGCCGGGGCCGGCGACGGCGGCCTGCGAGGTGGCGGTGGGCACGAGAACGCCCAGGGCGGTCAGCCCGAGCAGCGCTGCCGTGGCGGTGAACTTGCGCATGGTGTTTCCCCTCGTTTCGTTGTTCTGTGATGCGTGGGTCGAGCGGTGGTGCGCCGGCGGCGGTGTTCCGGGCCGGGGCCCGGTGTGCCGCCGCCGGTGGTCGGTGTGCGCCGCGGGCGCGTCGGTGCGCCGTGGGCGTGTCGTGGCCGGTGTTCCGGTGCCTCGCGGGGGCGCGGTGGTCAGTCGCGCTGCGCGACGATGCGCACCGCCCGGTCGTAGGCCTGCCGGGAGAGGCCGCGGTAGGCGTCGAGGTCCTTGCCGAACCGGTCGCGCAGGCGGTCCCGGTAGTAGGTCTCCCGGGCCGAGGCGACGGTCTTGAGGGAGGTCTCGCGGGCACAGGTCGCGTCCGCGACGGCGGTCCGCCGCTCGGCGGCGAACGCCTCGTCGGCGCGGGCCGCCCCCAGCCGGCTGGTGTCGACCCGGACGGAGTCACGGGCCGCCTGCGGATCGGCGTAGGAGTGGCCCGCCTTCTCCATGCACCGGGCCCATGCCCGGAGCCGGTCGGTGAGCTGGGGATCCGCCATCAGGTCCGCGCCGTAGAGGGCGTTGAGACCGGCGGCGATCTTGCCTGTGCGGAACCATTCGGCGGGGTCGCCGTAGAGCTCGCGTTCGGCCTCCTCCATGCAGCCGCCGCTGCGTTTGCGGATCTCCCCGCCGCCCGGGAGCGGTGCCGTGAGGACACGGGCGTCCCCACCGCCGTCCAGCGCCGTGTCGAAGGCCGCCCGCCGGGACGCGGAGAGACTCCGGCGGTAGGCACCGAGCGGGTTGTCCTCACGGGCCTGCTGGCTCTTCACGTCGATCCGCCCGCCGTATCCATGGGTACGGGCCCACGCCACGTCGTCCTGCACGTAGCGCACCGGGCGGCTCTCCTGGAGGGTCAGCGTGCGGTCCTCCCAGTAGCTGAAGCCCTGGCGGCGCATGCACTCGGCCGTGAGGTGTTGCAGGGCGTCACTGGTGCGCAGTTCCTGCTGCCAGGTCAGGGCCGGCGGGCGCGGCTGCCGGTCGGCGCCTCCTCGGTCACCGCCGTCGCCGTCGCCCTCCGCGCATCCCGCCGTGAAGGCCGCGGTGGCCGCCATGACCAGACACAGGCGCAGCTTCGGATAACGGGGTGTCCGTCGCATGGTCTCCACCTCCCTCGGCCTCGTCCGTCTCGGCGCCGGGTGTCGTCGCCGCTGACGAATCCAGACTTGCCCCGCGGCGGACCGGGGTCGACGGGTTTCCTGTTGCCCTCCCGCACGCCGACGAGGAAACACCCCGCGGACTGCGGAAACACCGCGACAGGGGCAACGCGTCAGCTCCGCTCCCCAAGCCGAACGCCACGTTCGACCACCAGATCGGCGGGGCGTACACCCCGGCCAAGGGCGTGACGGCCGTGTCGCGCGACCGGTCGGCCAAGCCCGCGAAGGGTCTGTACAAGCGGGCCATCGGCCAGAAGAACACGGTCGACCTCTGAGGAGTGGCAAGAAGATCGGCTTCGACTTCGCGGTCGCCGAGGAGTGCGACCAGTACGACGAGTGCGGTGACTACGCCAAGGCGTACGCCCACCGCGTCTTCGTGATCGAGTACGGGGACAGCGGCTTCGGCCGGGCCTGCTCGGGCCTCGGAGGCAAGCTCGGGATCGTGCGGCGGGACCTGGACCTCGCGGTCCGAGGCTCGGGGGAGTACGTCTTCCGCAGCTGCTGAGCGTGGTCTCTTGGTCGTCGAACCCCGCCTGGCGTGTCCGTCAGGCGCGGTCGCGTGGATGTGCCTGCTGACCGGTGTGGGTGGTGAGGGCGTCGATGAGCCGGGGCCAGAGTTCGCGTGGGCGGTCATGACCCATGTCGGGGATCAGGAGGAGTTCCGCTCCGGGCACCAGTTCCGCCGTGCGCCGGCCGCCGCTGGGGTCGATCAGCGTGTCGTCCAGGCCGTGGATGACGAGTGTCGGCACGCGGAGTTCGCGCAGGGCGTCCGCGCGGGAACCGCTGAGGATCATCGCGCCGAGCTGTCGGCCGGTTCCGGCGGGGTGGTAGGCGCGGTCGTAGCTGTCGGCGGCGAGTTCGCGCAGGACGGCGGCGTCACCGTAGCGCCTGGAGGCCCACACCAGTTCCTTCTCGGCCGCCGCGACATGTCCCTCGCGGTCGGCGGGCTTCGGAGTGAACAGGACGGCCTGGGCCTCGGGGCCCGCCTGGCCGTATTCGCTCTCGCCGGTGGAGGACATCATCGACGTCAGGGTCAGCACCCGCTCGGGGGAGGACAGCGCCATCGTCTGGGCGATCATTCCGCCCATCGACGTACCGACCACGTGGGCGCGTTCGATGCCGAGCGCGGTGAGCAGGCCCAGGCCGTCGTCGGCCATGTCGGAGAGCCGGTACGGAACCATCGCGAGGGCGGCGGGAACGTCTCCCGAACTCACGGCGGCGATGAACGCGCCCATGTCGACCGGGTGATCGTCGAACCTGGTCGACAGGCCGCAGTCACGGTTGTCGTACCGGATCACGTACCGGCCGCGCGCTGCCAGCGCCCGGCAGAAGTCCTCGTGCCAGGCGAGCATCTGCGCCCCGAAGCCCATCACGAGCAGGACGGGCGGGTCGGCAGGGTCCCCGAAGGTCTCGTACGCGAGGGACACTTCGGCGGACACGTCAACGATGGGCATACGGGGAGCCTGCCACGGCCCACGGTGCAGCGCACGCAGATTATTGGCGTCTGACCTGCCTGTTCTCCCTGTCGTCGCGGAGCTGTGCTACGAGAGTTCCTTCCGCATCAGCGTGCAGACGGTCTCGTAGCGGCGCAATGATCCATCAGGGGCCTGCACGTCCCACGAGTCCGGTCGACGGTCGTAGGAGACGTAACCCAGTCGTTCGTACAGCGCGCGTGCTCGGGGGTTGTCGTCCTCCACGGCCAGCCCGGCCTGCCGCAGTCCGCGGTTCCTGATCCGCTGCTCGGCGGATTCGACGAGGAACGTGCCGATCCCGCACGACTGCAAGGCCGGGTGGACGGCCAACTGCCACAGCGTGCCGACGCCTTCCTTGACCTGGTAGTCGACGCCGCCCTTGGCCACGGGGATGTCGCTCGCGGCGCAGATCGCGAGGTAGTCGACCTCGCCGGTCCGGGCCCGTTCCAACTGCTCGGCGACGCGGGCCAGGTGGAGTTCCGTCCCCGCCCACCCGCATGACGCCAAGTCGGCGTGCGTCAGATCGCGGGCCGACAGCCGCACTACGACGTGGGTCATCCTCGGCACCTCCGGCGAGCCAGCATTCACGCCGGTCATTCGGGGCGCAAGGCATTTCGGTGCAACGGAACAACGCTTCGTTGTCTTGTTTGCCCGCTGCGATAGTCTTCCGCTATGGCACGTGATGACCGTCGGCAGGCCCGCGACCGCCTGTCTCTGCTGGCCCCCGCCGACGACGAGAGTACGGTCGCGCACCAGGTCGGGGAGGACGCCTCGCTGGTGGGTCGACTGCTGGCGGCCGTCGCGACGGGGAACGGCGATCACAGCCGGCCTGCCGCGCTCCCGGACGACGTGGGTGCCGCTCTGGGGCTGTTCGAGGGGTTGCGTGAGCAGTTGGACCGGCTGGAGACCCAGGTGGTGATCGAGGCCCGGCGCTGTGGCATGGACTGGCGGCAGATCGCGCGCCACCAAGGGCTGAACTCCTCCCAGGCCGCCTCGCAGCGCTATCAGCGACTGATGACCCGGCTCGAAGAGATTCGCCAGGGGGTGCGGTGAACGAGGAGGAACCGCGGACGACGGAGCAGCCGCGGATGACGGAGCAGCCGCCGCAGTTGTTCACCGCGATCGACTCCCTGCTGGCGGCCGTCGACGGCGGCACGGTGCTGCCGGCTCCCGCCGAGCGGGTGCGGCTGCGCGAGGCGGCCGGCCTCACCCAGGCGGCTGTCGCGCAGGCACTGGGCGTGCGCGTGCCGAGTATCGACGCCTGGGAGGCCGGGCGGGCCGAGCCCAGGGCGGAGCGGCTGGAGGCGTACCGCCGCCTTCTGGAAGGCCTCGCCAGCCGCTACCCCGCTCCAGCGCGACCCGAGGCCGCTGTTCCGCGAACGGCGCCCCCGCCGGATGCACCTCCGGCCCCGGCCCCGACTCCTGCGCCCGAGGAAGAGGAGACTCCCTCCCCGTCGGCCGCACGCCCGAAGGCGGCGAGCCGTCCGGTCGCGAAGGAGAGGACGGCCGGACCCGCCGGTGCCGATCCGAGGTTCCCGCACGGCCCGCTCGCGGTCCTGGACGGCGACGGCTCCGCCTACGGCATCGACGGCATCGTGCTCGACTGCCCCGCGCGCACCGTCCCCGAGCTGGTGGAGTGGACGCTGCGCGAGTCCGGCCTGGGCGCGGCGCAGTTGCACCGCTACGGCAAGGACTCCGACCCGCTCGTCGTGCTCACCGCGTCGGCCGCGGTGAGGCTCGGGCTGCCGGAGCGCCTGGAGGGCCATGAGCAGCGCCGCTCCCTGCGCCTGCCCGCCGACCACCCGGTCGTCAAACAGGTGACGAAGGCGAAGTGGCAGCTCACCCAGCGCGGCTTCGGACCCTGGCCGCGGATCTACCGCAAGGCCCAGGGCCGCGACCGGCAGTGCGTCCAGCTCGCGATCCTCTCCTGGGACGCCCTCGACGAGCGCGCCTGGCCCGGCGTGACGGACATGGAGCCGGCCGACATCGCCCGCGTGCTGGGCGTGTACGCGACCCGGGTCATCACCCCGCGCGGCTCGACGGCCGTGTCCGGACTGGAGCTGATGACGGCCCTGCGCCCGCCCACCCGCGCCGTACGGGACGAGGCCACCGGGACCTGGATGTCCGGCCACAACCCCGGCAGCCTCGGGGTGGAGCCGATGGACCCGGCGCCACCGGAGGCCACGCAGGAGCACCCCGTCGTCGTCGACTCCGGCTGGAAGGGCGGCTTCCTCAACGAGGAGGCGTACCAATGGGTCCGCGACGTCGACCTCCTCACCGCCCAGGAATGCACCCTGCCGTACGCGGTCGGCCTCGACCTCAACACGGCGTTCCTGGCCGCGGCCGCCCGCCTCACCGTCGGCCTGTCCGCCCCGGACCACTTCCACGCCCCCGTGTTCAACCCGAAGATCCCCGGGAGCTGGCTGGTCGACCTGTCCGGTATCGACCTGGACCCGCGCCTGCCGAGCCCGTTCACACCGGACGGCACCCGCCCGACCGGCCCCGCCTGGTACCAGACGCACACCGTCGCGTACGCCCAGCAACTGGGTTACGACGTCACCCCGATCGAGGCCTACCTGCGGCGTGAGAGAGGCGCCTACCTCGACCCCTGGCACGACCGCCTGAAGAACGCCTACGTCGACACCCTCGCCGACCTCGGCGTCACCGCGGACCTGACGGACGCCGAGTTCCTCGCCGCGATGGAGCACCACAAGCAGACCGACCCGGCCCTCGCCGCCGTACTGTCGGCCATCAAGGCCACCATCAAGGGCGGGGTCGGCAAGCTCCGCGAGCGCCCCCAGGGCAGGCACTACAAGGCGGGGGAGCGGTGGCCGGCCCTGGAACGCCCGACCTGGCGTCCCGACATCCGGGCCGCCGTGATCAGCAAGGCCCGCGTCAACATGCACCGCAAACTCGCCAACATGGTGAGGATGACGGGCCTGTACCCCCTGGCGGTGCTCTCCGACTGCGTCGTCTACCCCAGTGCCGGTGACACCCCGCTCGCCTTCCTCCCCTACGACGCGTTCGGCAAGCCGCAGCCCGGCGGATTCCGCCTCGGCCCCACACCGGGCCTGGCGAAACTGGAAGGGGTCCAGCCGATGGCCTGGGCCGTCGACCTGATGGAACAGGGCCTGAACCCGGCCCGCCACATCAAGGGCGGCGACGCCGTCCTGGACGAAGGCGAGTAGCACCATGGCCGGAGAGATCGACGACGCCATCGAACGCGCCGACCGCGAGAGCTTCACCCGCGAGCCCCCGAAAACCCTCAAGGGCCAGATCGGCTACCTGATCCGGCAGTTGGGCAGCGCGAAGGCCGTCGCACGCGAGATCGGAGTCACGGCCGACTCCGTCAACCGCTACCGGCGCGGCGCCCGCAGACACGCCCGCCCCGACGTCGCCGCGAAGATCGACACCCTGGTGCGGCAGCGCTGGCAGCCCCTGGTCCGCAAGCGCCGTCGACGCCAGGCCGCCACCACGGGCGGCATCACCGTCGAGACCCGCGCCCGCTTCGGCTACACCGCACCGGTCGGCACCACCGACGACGGACGCTTCCGCCGCCTCACCGTCCACCTCCCGCCGGCCTACGCCCAACGCCTCTTCGAGGCCCGCGAAGCAGGGGCCGCGGACCAGCAGATGCGCGGGATCATCGCCGAGGGACTCAAGGAGGTCTACTTCCAGGACGGCGGCGTCCGCGCCATGGGCCTGTCGGAGGTGGAGATCAACGACATCGACTACCTGGACCTGGACTACTGAGTCTGGACTACTGGGCCTGGACTACTGAATCTGGGCGCGCGAGCAGGGCCATCGGAAGGACGGGCCCGAGCCGAGGCGCTTCGGGACGTTCACGGCGCCGGAAAGACCAGGCTCACCCCGTGTTCGGCCGAGGCCTTCCGCAGGGCCGGCAGCAATGCGCCGCGCAGAGAGCGGAGTTCCTCCGCGTGCGTGGTGCGGAAGCGGCTCAGCAGGCGGGTGCGGGCGGGCTCGCGGACCGCCTCGACCGGACGCATGCAGGCCGCGTACGCCTGGCCCAGTACGCGGCCCTCGCGAGGCAGGTCGGCGGGGGCGGCGGTTTGCATGTGGGTGTCGGCGACGGCGAAGAAGCCGTCCTCGTCGGGGACTTCGATGCCGTACTCGGCGAGGCAGTCGGGCAGGGCATCCAGGGCCCGGGTCGCAGCAGGGTCCCGGCGCAGGGAGACGAGTTCGCCGAACCACTCCTGCTGGAGCGGGGCGTAGAGGTCGCGCAGGGCGTCGGCCGCGGCCTTGCCCTCGCTCGCGCACCGGCGTTGCACGGCCGGGGTGGCGGTCCGGGTGGCGGTGGGGCCCGCTGCTGGCGTGGGCACCGGCGCGCTGGCACTGGTGCCGTGCCGGGCGATGAAGTCCAGGTCGGGGAGTTCCGAGAAGCGGATGAAGGCGGGCGGTACCGCCTCGGGCAGCGCCACGCCCCGTTCACTCGCGCAGGAGACGGCCGCGGACCGCGCGACCTGCTGGACGAACACGTCCAGTCCTTGGGTCCAGCGGGTTTCCGCGCCGGTCGTCGGCAGCACCATCCGCACGGGGTCGTCGGGCAGGCTCCGGCTGAGCCCGGCCTGAGTGACGGTCGTCGCGGCGCCGTCGTCCCGTTCGCCGCTCGAACTGCCAGGGCTGTCCGCCCCACCCGAGCAGGCCGTCAGCAGCGCCGCTACGACGACGGCGGCAACGGCCGCCGGCCGGGGGCTCGCTGGGCTGTTGATCGGCATGTGCTCCCTCGTCTCCTGGTGGTGGGCCGGGACCCCCGCAGGGCCCCGGCCCGCGCCGGACGTGGTCAGTGGGTGATCGTGACCGAGTCGCCGCCGTCGTAGTAACTGGCCACCGTGAACGGGGTGTTGTCGTTCACGTCGGTGCACAGCCAGTAGGTGGAGTCGTTGATGCTGTGGCTGCCGTCCGAGGCCCAGACGTACCCCTTGTTGCAGGTGTTCCACACGCCGCTGGAGTTGCGCAGCCGGCCGGCGTAGCGGTCGCCGATGGTGGTCGTCGAGTCGTTGGAGTAGGTGAGGTTGAGGTCGCCGCAGGTGCTGGAGGCCGACTTGTAGCGGATGGTGCCGACGCCCCCGTACGCGCCCGTGGTGATCGAGGAGCCGACGCACGCCTGCGGAGCGGCCGACGCGGTGGGCGCGAAGGCCACCAGACACGCGGCTGCCGAGGCGAGTGCGACGGAGCTTGCCAGTACGGCTCGTTTCATGATTCCCCCAAGTGGATGTCGAAACGCGGCTCTTGCCCTTCCCGAGCGGATGGAACCCGCCTGGGTGGTACGCGGCACACGCTCGCAGGGGACGGCCGGCCCCGGCGACGACCTTTGACGGTCCTCGAAAGTGCGAGGCGAATCGGTGGAGCCCGCTACTCCGCCGCTAGCCGCGGGGCTCCTGTGGCGGCAGGGACGGGCGGGAGGTGTCCGGATCCGGTCCCCCGCGGGACGGCGCCTTCGGGCGGAGCATCGCCGCGCCGAGCGGGGTGAGGGTGTGCAGCACGGTGTTGTGGAAACGCCGGCTGATGATCAGGTTCGCGTTGCGCAGCACTGTGGTGTGGTGCGTGGCGGTGGCCGGGGAGACGCCCAGGGTGCGGCCGAGTTCGGAGGTGGTCGCACCCGTGGCGACGGCCCGCAGCGCCGCGGCTCGTGTCCTGCCCAGCAGCGCGGCGAGCGAGGCATCGGACGAGGCCGGGGCAGCCGGTGGGCGGGAGCGGTGGAGGGGGTAGACGAGTACGGGTCGCAGTGCGCCGTCGGCGAGCCCGATCGGCGTCTGCCAGCAGAAGTGGGAGGGGACCAGATGCAGGCCCCGGCCCCGCAGGTACAGGTCGCGGTCGTTGACGTAGTCGACGTGCAGCACCGGCGGCCGCCAGCGCATCGCGGGCGCCAGAGCGGTCAGCAGTGCCTCGCCGCCGGTGTCGAGTACCGGTCGGGCGAGTCGGCCGCGTTCCCCGGCGAGGTGGGCGTGGAGCCGGTCGTGGTGAGGCGCGACCACCGCGTCGTAGTAGGTCTTCAGGACCTGGGTGAGCTGTTCGCGGGCGCCGCGGTCGACGAGTCTTCGGGCCCAGGTGGACGGGCCGTTGACGCCCTCCAGTAGCCGTATCTCGCGGCTCACCCGGGTAGTGGGTGCGTCGAGGATGGCGGCGAGACCCGCTTCGAGTCCGTCCGCGGACTCGTGCGGGGTGAGGAAGTCAGGGAAGTACCGGGCCCTGGGCAGGACCGGGACGAGGAGGGTGCGGACGGCCGAGCCGAGCGGTCGGCCGGCGAGCATCTGCCGGGCGTCGCGGTACCAGTCCGCGTAGGCCCATCGCCCGCGGGTCGTCTGGAGTCGGTGCAGGCTGCACACCGCCTCCCAGAGCGGGTCGGGCGCCCTGGCCAGGCTGACACGGGCCAGGTCCTCGGGCGTGAAGTGGATGCGCAGCATGACTGCTGTCCCCCCGTCTACGGTGTCACATCGCTCGGGGGCAGCCTTGCGAGGCCCGTCACCGGAAGGGAACACGTGTAATCGGACGGCGTCCGCCGTCACACGCGGTGTCGGACGTTGACGGACGGCGCGAGAGGAACGGCACGCTCAGCTTGTGCGGTTCGGCACGCGGATTCTTTGGCGTATCGGCACGGTGACACCCCCCGCCCATCGGGAGGCGACAACTACGCCTATCGAGGCGGTGATTACTCCGCCAATCGGCGCGGTGATCACTCCGCCCATTCCAGCCCGAGTTCGGCCAGCGCCCGGAGTTTGTCGGCGGTCAGCTTCTCGCGGCGTGATTTCGTGTTCGACAGGAAGACGCCGAGTCGTACGTCGGTTCCGTCGGCGAGCCGTTCCACGTGTGACCGGCTGATGGGCCCGACGGATCCGGTGCGGGCCTTGTACTGGGCGAGGGCGGCGATGCCCCGTTCGAAGGCGCCCAGGGGCGCGGCGGTCTGCTTTTCGGGCGTCTCCGGTTCGGCGGGGGGAGCCGACGGCGTGAGGCCGAGCTGCTCCAAGCGCTCGCGCTGCCCCTCGGACAGGGCCTCCCAGGCCTCGTGCTGTCGCTGCTTGGCCGCGAACCGGCCGATGTCCATACCGTGGACGGTGACGCCGGGCAGAACGTCGGTCCGGCCGCCCTCGTCGTGCAGGAGTTCGCGCAGGGCGGCGTAGTGACGTTGCCACGCCGCCGGCCAGGTCGGGTTCCAGTCCGGGTCGACGGCCTTGAGCGCCGCTTCCCATTCCGGCCTGTCGGTGAGGGCGCCCGGCCTGCGGAGGTTGGACAGCCATTGCCCGATGGGCCGGTCCAGCATGGTGGCGGTGCGGGGTGCGCACAGGGTCCAGTGCCGGTCGTAGTAGGCCCGTGCGGCGGCCAGGTTCTCCTGGAAGCGCTCGTCGGCGACCGACCAGACCATGCCGAGCTGTTCCAGCCGGGCGGCGCGGCGGCCCGGCATCTGCTGGGCCCCGTAGGCCCGTCGCTGCTCAGCGACCCAGGACCCGAGCGGGAAGGTGCCCTCCTTGTGGCCGTAGGGCACGCGGGCGTGCCGCTCCCGCTCGGTGAACCGCTTGAGTGCCGACCAGCCGCGTGCCCAGTCCTGCCGTTCGGTGTCGATGACGTTGAAGGACACCCAGTCCGCGACCATCACCGGGTCCCGGGGGAGCGCGAAACGGAGCAGCAGGCGGGACTCCTGCTCGCCCGCTTCCGGAGCCGTGCCGATGTTCACGGACGGGTGAGCGAAGTCCTTCTGGGGCTCCTGCGGGACGGCGAGCAGTTCGACGGCTTCCTCGTCGTGGGCTCGCAGCCCTTCGAGGACCTTCACCAGGGGCCGGTACGAGCTGGAGGTGAACATGTCCTCCGGCTGCTCACCCGGCCGGAGAAACACCGGCACGATCAGCGAGGCGAGCTTGCCCTGTCCGGGCTTCTGGCGCAGAGCGCGGCCGATCGCCTGCACGATGTCGTGCGGCGCGCCCTTGGGGTCGAGGAGCGCGACGGAGTCCACGGCCCGGATGTCGACGCCCTCGCCGAGGACCCGGCAGTTGGAGAGCACGGCCCGCCGGGCCGTCGAACCGAACCGGCCCAGGACTGCCCGCCGGTGCTCGGGGACGTGTTCGCCGCACAGCCAGTCCGCCCAGACCCGCGACGGGTACGTCCGCGGCTGGTCGGCGTGCAGCTTCTCCGCCACCGACTCCAGGCCCTCCGCGTACGCCTGCGCCTCCATCGTGCGGTGGTGGAAGGTGATGCACGTCGACAGGTCGTGCTGGGCCATCGTGTGCAGGAGCGCGGCCTGGAGGGCCCCGAGCCGCTGCCCCCGCACCTCCTCCGTGCTCCGTTCCTCTCCCCGCAGCCGTTCGGGCGTGACGACCGGGTCCGTCAGCTCCAGCACGATGATCTGGTACCGGGCGAGGAGACCGCGGGAGACGGCCGAGGCGAGGCTGAGCCTGTAGAGGACGGGACCGAAGATCGCCTCGTCGTCCATGGAGGCCGCCATCATCTCCGGCAGCGGGTCCAGCACCCCCGCCCGGGCCTGCCAGTCCGCTGGCCGTTCCTGCCAGATCCGCGGAGTCGCCGTCAGGTACAACCGCCGCAGCGCCGGGATCCTGTTCTGGTGGTGGATGTCGGCCCACGCCTTGCCCAGCGAGCCCGAGGTCCGGTGCGCCTCATCGACCACGGCCAGGTCCATCGGCGCCAGCTGCTGCCCGTAGGCGCCCTCGAAGGCCTCCGCCAGCACACCCAGCGACGCGTACGTGGCGTAGACGGTCACGGGTCCTGAGCCGTGCCACAGCGCCAGCTGAATCGGGTTGGTGGTGGAGCGCACCCCCACGTGCCACAGTTCCACGTCGTCCTGCAGCGAGCACACCGCGACCGCCGGCCCGCGATGCCCCACCTCACGCCACGCCCGCACGGTCTGCGCCAGCAGGTCCAGCGTCGGCACGAGCACGAGTACGCGCCCTTTGGGCACCAGCCGCTTCGCCGCCGCCGCGGCGATGATCGTCTTCCCCGTGCCGCAGGCGGCGTGCACCTGTCCGCGCAGGCCGTCGTGGGGGATGCCGCCCACGGGGACGTCGAGGCCCCGCACGACGGCCGCGACGGCCTCGACCTGATGGCCGCGCAGCTTGATTCCCGGCACGGACCGTTCCCTTCCTCGCTTGCCGTCAAGTCAGGGACAGTAGATTGCCACGGGCTGCCGTGCATCCCTTCGCGGGACCCACAGGAGGCCGATCGCGTTCACATCGGGCGGTCAGGCGCCGGGGGCGACCGAGGGGTGCGTGAATCGCACGGGCTTGCCCAGCGACCGGGCGTAGATGATTTCGGCTCGGGTTGTGTCTCCGATGTGGTCCCCGACCACGAGCACCTCGTCAGCGAGCCGGATCTTCGCCCGGTGCAACTCGCGCAGTCGCACCCGCAGCGCCTCGGACTCGGCTGGATCGGCGGCGGCGAGTCGGCGCGGCGACTGCCGGTCGAAGCTCGGTCTGACGACGATCCCTCCGGCCCTGGTCTCCCGCAGATCGGCCTCGTCCATCTCGGTCACGAAGCGGGCGGAGCCGCAGATCACGACGATGGGAGGGAGGCCCACCAGCTTCTTGGCGTTGGCGAGCACGTCCTCGGGGACGAGTGGTTGAGGGTCCGACACCCGTTCCTCCTGGTGGTGCGGTCCAACGGGAAGCAGCGACTGGCCGACCGGCACCTTCGTACTTGATCGTACTGAGGGTGATTACCTGCCCGCTGGCCATGCAGGAGCTCCGGCCCCTGCGCTAGTTCTTCCGGCGACGGCCCTGTGCGTAGGGGCCGCGGCGGTCGTGCTCCCGCCATTCCTCGTCGTGGGGGTCGCGGTCGTCGCTGCTCTTGCTGCTGTCACCGGGAGTCGGAATGTGCTCCCCTCGGTTGATCTTGGCCAGCATGGAGGCGAGTGGATCAGGGGGGCCGTCGCTGAAGCGGTCGGGGCCGCGCTGGGGCCGCGACCCCGGCTCTGTCTCGTCGTCACGTGCCTCCGGTGTACCGCTGCTCATGGGCAGTTCCCTCCGACTCGCTGCGACGTGCTCAAGGTCTTTCCATTCTGCCGCAATCCGACCGCCGTGGGACACGCTTCAATCGTTCAACGCCCCGCTGTCTAATGAGAGTTGGGGCTGAAGGCGAGCCCTCGCACGGAAGGGGTGCGGAGACCTGGTGATGGCACCTCGGACGGGCGGCTGCCGGCCGGTGCTCCCACCGAACAGCTCGTACGGCAGTCGCGCGATGTAATAATCAAAATATGCTTCCATCTATTACATCTGGCGATCGTGTTCTGCCCTTCCCTCGCACGGCCGATGCGGTACGCGCATGGGTCCACGGCTGGTCCGTCTCTCGTGGGGCCGCCGAACCTGTCTCCTCTGCCTGGGGGTTCACCCTTGACGTCGGTCTGCCGACGCACGTCATGCGTCATGTTCTGCACACCGCGGACGAAGTGACCGTCCGCAGCCTCACCCAGCGAGCCACCGCACCCGGCGTCTGGCTGAAGACCTTCGTCGCGCCGGAGGCTCTTGAATCCTGGCTCGCGCCCGGGTGGCGTCTCGCTGGCGGACCCGGCTTTCTGATGGCCGTCTCGCTGGAGGTTGTCCCTGACTCTCCCGCTGAGCTGGTCCCTGACGGGTATCGGGTGAGTGCCTGGACGCGTGGTGGCGTCACCCGCGTTCTGGTGCGGAGCCTCGACGGTGCGTTCGCCGCGCGCGGTCAGGTGGCCGTCACCGGGCCGACCGCGGTCGTCGACCAGGTGGAGACGGACCCGGCCCACCAGCGCCGCGGCCTCGGACGCCTGGTGATGCGACGCCTCACCGATGCCGCCGCGCGACAGGGCGCCACGGCGGGCGTGCTGGGGGCGACGCCCGAGGGGCGGGCCCTGTACGAGGGGGTGGGGTGGCGGGTGCTGGCCCCGCTGACCGGTGCCGTGCGCGGCCCCGACTCCGCCGACGCCTGAGGCGGAGAGGGGACAGCCTGCCGTTCCGCCGGTCCGGCAGCGCGCTCTGCGCGCGGTGCTGCGTCTTCTTCCCTATGGGCCCCCCGCCGTCGACGGCAGGCTGCTGCAAAACACGGCTGGGAGGCTCACAGTGACATCAGGACCGGCCCCCGAGAGGGCACTGGACGGCGTCGACACCCGCACCGCATCCTTCGCGCAGCGCCGACTGTGGTTCATGGACCAGCTCGCCGGTTCCTCCAGCGGGGCGATGCTCCCGCTGGTCCTGAGGCTGCGCGGACCGCTGGATGCCGACCGGCTGCACCGTTCGCTGTCCGCCGTCGTCGACCGGCACGAGGCGCTGCGCACCAGCTTCACGGCTGTGGACGGCGAACCCGTCCCGGTCGTCGGCGCCCCCGCCGGGATCGCCCTGGAGCGGGCCGAGGTGACCGGTGCGGAGGATCTCTACGCCCGGTTCCTCGGGCGCCGTGTCGACCTGGCCGCCCAGCCCCCGGTCCGTGCGGTCCTGGCCCGTGTCGCGCCCGACGAGCACCTGCTGCTGATCGAGGTGCACCACATCGCCGTGGACGGCTGGTCGTGGGGTGTCCTGCTGGAGGAGCTCGCCGCGGGCTACCGCGGTGAGGACGTGGCGCCTCCGTCCGTCACCTACTCCGACCTGGCCCGCGCCGAGGCGGAACGCCTGAGCGGCCCGCGCCTTGAGCGTCTGCTCGGCCACTGGCGTGAGCGCCTCGCCGGACTCACCCCGCTCGACCTGCCCACCGACCGGCCGCGGCCACGGACCTGGGACGGCTCCGGTGACGTCGTGCGCTTCGATCTGAGCGCCCAACTCGTCGCCGCCGTCGACGCGTTCGCCCGCTCCCGCCGAGCCACCCGGTACATGGTCCTGCTCACCGCCTACCAGGCGCTGCTCGGGCACTGGGCGGGCCGCGACGACGTCGCCGTGTGCAGCACCCTCGCCGACCGGGCGCGGCCCGGCAGCCGAGGCGTCATCGGCCCCCTCGTCAACACCGCCGTCCTGCGTACCGACCTGTCCGGCGCCCCCGGGTTCGCCGCGCTGCTGGACCGGGTGCGCGGCCGCGTCCCCGTGGACCTCGCCCACGCGGAGGCGCCGTTCGACCTCGTGGTCGGTGCCGTCGGGGGCTCCCGTGACCTGTCCCGGCACCCTCTCGCCCAGGCATCGTTCACCCTCCTCAACGCGCCGATACAGCCGGTCCGGATGCCCGGCCTGGACGTGTCCCTGGTCGAACCGCCGCTGACCGAGACCCCGTTGGACATCTTCCTCGACCTCACGCTGCGCGCGGACGGCAGTGTCGCCGCACTCCTTCAGTACGCCACCGCCCTCTTCGACGCCGCCACGATGCGGGCCTTCGGGCGGGCGTACGTGGCCCTGGTCGGAGCTGTTCTGGCCGCGCCCGACACCCCCGTGGCGGAGTTGACCCGCGCGCTTCCCGGCCGGCCCGGAGCGACCGCCCGGCCCCGCCCCGAGTGGCACCGGGCGGACGACCGCCCCGAGCGGCACCGCAGCGACGACCGCCCCGGCGCCCCGGCGCCGCTCCCGGTCTTCGCGGGCAACCCCGAGTCGGTCGCGCTGCGCTGCGGCGACGACAGCGTCACCTACGCGCAACTCGACGCCATGACCGGCGGCCTGGCGCTGGCCCTGCGGGAGCGGGGCGTCGAGCCGGGCGACGCGGTGGGCGTGCTGGTGCGCCGCGGTCTGTGGTCGGTCGCCGCGATCGAGGGCATCTGGCGGGCGGGCGGCGCCTACGTCCCCCTCGACCCCGAACTCCCCGCCGACCGCCTGTCCTTCATGGCGCGCGAGGCCCGTCTCGCCTGCGTCGTCGCCGACCCGGCGACCACGACCGACGCCGCCGGCCTCGCCCCGGTCCAGGTCGACGTGACCACCGTCGCCCCGGTCGCCGACGGACCCCGCCACCTGCCGCACCCGCGCGAACTGGCCCACGTCATCTTCACCTCCGGCTCCACCGGACGCCCCAAGGCGGTCGGCGTCGAGCACGCCGCGCTCGCCTCCCACGTGGCCGCCGTCCGCGCCCGCTTCGGCATCACCGCCGCCGACCGCGTCCTCGCCTTCGCGTCGTTTTCCTTCGACGCCTCCCTCGACCAGATCCTGCCCGCCCTCACCTCCGGCGCCACCGTCGTCATGCGCCCCGACGAGCCCTGGCTGCCCACCCAGGTCCCCGAGATCGTCCAACGGCACGCACTGACCGTCGTCAACGTGCCGCCGACCTACTGGGCCGAACTGACGCTGAGCCTCGACCGCCGCCTCGCGGCCTCCCTGCGCACCCTGCGCCTGCTGGTCCTCGGCGGTGAGGCGGTGCCGCCCGACACCCTCACCGCCTGGCACGCCGCCGTCCCTCACGTCCGGGTCGTCAACGCCTACGGCCCCACCGAGACCACCGTCACCGCCACCACCTACGACGCCGACGACCCGCCCGCGCACACCGTGCCCATCGGCCGCCCCCTGGGGGAGCGGCGTGTGTACGTCGTCGACACCGACGGCGCACCCGTCCCGGTCGGCGTCGGAGGTGAACTCCTCATCGGCGGAACCGAAGTGGCGCGCGGCTACCTCGGCCGGCCCGCCCTGACCGCCGACCGCTTCGTGCCCGACCCCTACGGCCCGCCCGGCGGGCGCCTCTACCGCACCGGCGACATCGTGCGCTGGACACCCGGCGGGGACCTGGAGTTCCTCGGCCGCCGGGACGACCAGGTCAAGATCCGCGGCTTCCGCATCGAACTCGGCGAGATCGAGACGGTGTTGCGGGCCTGCCCGCTCGTCGCGCAGGCCGCCGCCCGCCCCGACCGCGCCACCGGACGCAGCCTCACCGGCTACGTCGTACCCGCCCCCGACGCGCCGACGGCACCCGACCGGGCCGAGCTGCGGGCCTGGTGCGCACGCCACCTCCCGCAGCACGCCGTACCGTCCGAGTTCGTCGTCCTGGACGCGCTCCCCGTCGGCGTCTCCGGCAAGCTCGACCGGTCCGCGCTGCCCGACCCCGCGCACCACCGTGCGGCCGGCCCCGCCTACGCCGCCCCGCGGGACGAGACCGAGCGGATCGTCGCCGAGGTGTGGGCCGACGTCCTGGGCCTGGACCGGGTCGGCCTCGACGACAGCTTCTTCGACCTCGGCGGCCATTCCCTGCTCGCCACCATGGCCGTCTCCCGGATCGCCCAACGCCTGGGCCGCGACGTCGAACTGCGCACCGTGTTCGAACACCCCACCGTCCGCGGATTCGCCCCCCGCGTGGCCGCCGCGCGTGCCTCGGACGCCACCGATGTCGTGCCCGTCGGCCGCGACCGGCCGCTGCCGCTCTCCTTCGCCCAGGAACGCCTCTGGTTCCTCGACCGCACGTCCGACCGGGGTGACTCCTACCTCCTGTGGTACTGCTGGCGCGTGCGCGGCGGCCTGGACCGCGCCGCCTGGCAGCAGGCCCTGGACGACCTGGTCGCCCGCCACGAGGTCCTGCGCACCGCGCTCGTCGAGCACGACGGGCGCCCCGTGCAGGAGGTGTGCGACCCGGTCGGTGTCCCGCTCCACTGGGAGCGCGTGCCCGAGGCGCCGGACGGAGCGGACCGGGTCGAGGCGCTGCGCCCCCGCGCCGCGGCCTTCGCCACCCGCCGCTTCGACCTCGCCCGGCCGCCCCTGCTGCGCTCCGGAGTGTGGGAGCTGGCGGAGGACGACCACATCGTCCTGATCTCCCTGCACCACGCCGTCACCGACGGCTGGTCCAAGAGCGTCCTGCTCGACGAACTCGCCACGCACTACCACGCCCGAGCCCACGGCGGCCCCGCCGAACTGCCGCCCCTGCCCGTCCAGTACGGCGACTTCGCCGTCTGGCAGCGTGAACGCGCCGACAGCGGAGGCCTGGAGCCTCAACTCGCCTACTGGGAAGCGGTGCTGGCGGACGCGCCGGTGCTGGATCTGGCCACCGACCGGCCGCGTCCGGCCGCGTTCACCGGCCGGGGCGGCGCCGTCGACGTCGAACTGCCCCACCACCTCGTCGACCGCGTCGACGCCTTCGCCCGGGAGCACGGCGCCACCCGCTTCATGGTGCTGCTCGCCGCCGCCCAGGCGACCCTGGCCCGCTGGACCGGACAGAGCGACATCTGTGTCGGCACCCCCGTCGCCGGCCGCGGCAGGCTCGAACTGGAGCCCCTGGTGGGCTTCTTCGTCAACACGGTCGTGCTGCGCACGGACCTCTCCGGCCGGCCCTCTCTCGGCACCCTCGTGGACCGCGTCCGCGATGTCGTCCTCGGCGCCTTCGACCACCAGGACGTCCCCTTCGAGAAGGTCGTCGAACGGCTGCGCCCCGAACGGGACCTGTCCCGCAACCCGCTCTTCCAGGTCATGGTCGACGTCCAGGACGGCGCCACCGGCCGCAGCGGGCTGCCCGGCATGGACGCCACCGACCTGGCCCTGCCGTGGAGTTCGGCCAAGTTCGACCTCACCGCCACCTTCGTGATCCGGGACGGCGGATTCGCCCTCAACGTCGAGTACGCCGCCGACCTCTTCGACCCGGCCACCGCCACCCGCTTCGCCGAGCACACCGGCCGCGTCCTGCGCACCCTCCTGGACAGCCCCGGGACCCGCGTCGACGAGGCCGCGCTGCTCTCGGCCGGCGAACGCGAGGAACTGCTCCGCGCCGCCGGGCACGACATCCCCGCGGCGGCGGCCTTCACGGTCGCGGGACGGCCCGGGGCGACCGCCGTCGTCTGCGAGGACACCGCGTACACCTACGCCGAACTCGACGCCCGCACCGGGGGAGTGGCGGCCGCCCTCATCGAGGCGGGGGTCCGCCCCGCCGACGCGGTCGGCGTCTGCACGGGCCGAGGCGCCGGAGCCGTCGCCGCGATGCTCGCGGTGTGGCGGGCGGGCGGCGTCCACGTCCCCCTCGACCCCCGGCTTCCCCCGCAACGCCTGCGTCACATGCTCCAGGAGGCCGGCGTACGGCACGTGCTGTGCGACGCGCACACCCAGGACACCGTCGCCGCCCTCGGCGCCCGCACCGTCCGCGCCGACCGAGCCACGCCGCTGCCCGACGGCCCGCGCCACACACCCCGCCCCGACGACCTCGCGTACGTCATCTTCACCTCGGGTTCCACCGGCCGCCCCAAGGCCGTGGGCGTCGAGCACCACGCCCTGGACGCCCATGTCGCCGCCGCCCGTGAGCTGTTCGCCCTCACCGACCGGGACCGCGTGCTCACCTTCGCCTCGACCTCCTTCGACGCGTCCCTGGAACAGACGCTGCCCGTGCTCGCCACCGGCGGACGCCTGGTCGTGCGGCCCGACGAGATCTGGGCCCCGGAGGAACTCGCCGACCGGGTCGCCGAGTCCGGCATCACCGTCATGGAGCTGACCCCGTCGTACTGGGTGGAGCTGGTGGCGCGCCTGGACACGCTGGCCCCTCGACTCGCCACCCTGCGCCTGCTGGTGACCGGCGGCGAGGCACTGCCCGCCGACCCGCTGGAGCGCTGGTTCGCCCACCTGCCCGGTGTGCCCGCCGTCAACACCTACGGCCCCACCGAGGCGGTCATCTCCGCCACCGCGCACACCGTCGCCAACCGACCCGAGGGCCGGGTGCCCATCGGCCGGGCCCTGGGCGGCCGCCGTACGTACGTCGTCGAGCCCCAGGGGGAACTCGCCCCGCACGGGGTGCCCGGCGAACTCCTGCTCGGCGGCGCCGAGTTGGCCCGCGGCTACCTCGGTCGGCCCGCGCTGACCGCGGAACGGTTCGTGCCCGACCCGCACGGCCGGCCCGGCGCCCGGCTGTACCGCACCGGTGACATCGTGCGCCGACTGCCCTCCGGCGAGCTGGAGTTCCTCGGCCGCAACGACAGCCAGGTCAAGATCCGCGGCTTCCGGGTGGAACCCGGCGAGGCCGAGGCGGTCCTGCGGGCCCATCCCGGCGTACGGGGCGCCGCCGTCCTCGTACTGGCCCCGCACGGCGAGCCCGCACTCGTCGGCTACGTCGCCGGCGGCGGCCTCTCCGAGGAGGCACTCGCCACCCACTGCCGGGCCCACCTGCCCCACTACCTCGTGCCGTCCGCCTTCGTCCTGCTCGACGCCCTGCCGCTGACCGTCCAGGGCAAACTGGACGTCGCCGCCCTCCCCGAGCCCGCGCCCCGGGCGCCGCAGACCCTGGTGCCGCCGAGGACCCCGGCGGAGACCGTCATCGCGCAGATCTGGTGCGAGGTCCTGGACCTGCCCCGGGTCGGCGTCCACGACGACTTCTTCGCCCTCGGCGGACACTCCCTGCGCGCCGTCTCCGTCGCCTCCCGGCTGCGGACCGCCTTCGACTGCCCCCTCCAGGTCCGCGACCTGTTCGAACACCCCACCGTGGAGCGGCTCGCCGCCGAGGTGGAGCGCCGCCTGCTGGAGCTGATCTCCCAGATGAGCGACGACGAGATCGACCTGTCCCTCACCGCGGGCCTCTGACTCAGCGGGCCTCTGACCCCACGGGCCTCTGACCCCACGGGCCTCTGACCCCACGGGCCGCCCGCCGCGGGCCCGTGCGACGCGCCCCCGGCCCGAGCCCGTGTGCCGGGGGCCCTGACCCGTAGCGGCCCGCACCCGCACCCGCACCCGCTCCCGCACAGCCCCGCCGCCCCTTTCAGATCTGAGAACGGAGTGCCCCCATGACCACGCCCGATGTGCGCCCCGGATCCCTCACCGCGGGCGGCGGCCTGTCCCCGGCCGCCCGACGCCTGCTCGCCCAGCGACTGCGCGGCCGGCCGGCCGGCGCCGACGACGGCCCCGTCCGCCTCCGGCCCCGCCCGGAGCGCATCCCGCTGTCCGCCGCCCAGCAGCGCCTGTACTTCCTGGACCGGCTCGACCCCGGAGCCGCCACCTATCTGCTGCCGGCCGCCTGGCGCCTTTCCGGCCCCCTGGACGTGCCCGCCCTGCGCGCCGCCGTCGCCGGACTCGTCGCCCGCCACGAGCAGCTGCGCGTGGTCTTCCCCGAGCACGAGGGCGTTCCCCACCAGCGGGTCCTGCCCGCCACCGACGCCGTCCTCGACCTCGTCGACGCGAGCGCCCCGGCCGGCGAGGACCGGGCCCGCCGCCTGGACTCCGCCGTGCACGCGGCCGCCCTCCGCCCCTTCGACCTCGCCCGCGAACCCGCCTTCCGCGCCACCCTCGTCCGCGCGGCCGACGACGACCACGTCCTGGTCCTCGGCATGCACCACATCGTCTCCGACGGCTGGTCGCTCGACCTCCTCGTGCGGGACCTGACCGAGCTGTACCGGGCCGGGACCGAGGGCCGCGGCGCCGAACTGCCCGAACTGCCCCTGGACTACGCCGACTACGCGATCTGGCAGCGCGCCGACGACCAGTCCGCCGCGCTCGACCACTGGACCTCCCGGCTGGCCGGGCTCACCCCGCTGGACCTGCCCACCGACCAGCCGCGCCCCGACCTGCCCTCCAGCCGGGGCGCCGTCCACACGGTCAGCCTGCCACCCGCGCTGACCGAAGGGCTCGCCGCGCTGGGCCGGCGGGCCGGGACGACGCCGTACATGACGGTGCTCGCCGCCTTCCAGGCCGCGCTCGCCTTCCACAGCGGGCAGCAGGACATCGCCGTCGGCACCGTCGTCGCCAACCGCGAGCGCGCCGAGACCGAGCGGATCGTCGGCTTCTTCGTCAACACGCTGGTGCTGCGCGGCGACCTCTCCGGCGACCCGACGCCGAACGAACTGCTGGCCCGCACCCGTGAGCGGGTCCTGGAGGCGTTCTCGCACCAGTCGCTGCCGTTCGAGAAGGTCGTCGACGCCCTCAGCCCCGAGCGTGACCTGGCCCGCAACCCGCTGGTCCAGGTCCTGTACACGCACACCGAGACGGGCGCGGGCGCCTTCGCGCTCGGCGCCGCCGACGCCACACCCCACCGGATCGGGCTCACCACCGCCAAGTTCGACCTCACGCTCGACCTGCGCGACGGCGGCGGCCGGACCGAACTGGCCTTCGTCTACCAGCCGGACCTCTTCACCGAGCGGTCCGTCGCCGCGCTCGCCCGGCACACCGTGCGATTCCTGGAGGCGTTCCGCACCGCCCCCGACACCCCGCTGAGCGCCGTCGACCCGCTCACCGCCGCCGAACGCGCCCACCTGCTCGGACCGGACGGCCCCGCCCGCTCCACCGAGGAGAGCGCGCCGGCCCCGCGTACCGCCGCCGCCCGTCTCGCCGGACACATCGCGCGCACCCCGGACGCGGTCGCCGTGACCGGTTCGGGTGCCGGTTTGACGTACGCCCAACTCGACGTGCGAGCACAGGCGTTGGCCCGGCGCCTGCGGACCGCCGGCGTCACCCCCGGCGCCCTCGTCGGCGTCTGCCTCGACCGCACCCCCGACCTGGCCGTCGCCCTGCTCGCCGTCTGGCGGGCCGGCGCCGCCTACCTGCCGCTCGACCCGACCCACCCCAAGGCACGCCGTGAGTTCACCGTCACCGACTCCGGCATCGAACTGATCGTCACGGACACCGCGACCCGTTCCGCCGTGGAGGGACTGCCGGCCCGGCTGCTGCACCTGGACGCCCCCGAGCCCCGAACCGCCGAGGACGTCCCACCGGACGAGGACACCCTCCCCGCTGCCGACGACCTCGCCTACGTCATCTACACCTCCGGCTCCACCGGCCGCCCCAAGGGCGTCGAGATCACCCACGGCAACCTGGCCTGGCTGCTCGACGCCGCGGACCGGCACTTCGACTTCGGCCCCGCCGACGTCTGGAGCCTGATGCACTCGCCCGCCTTCGACTTCTCCGTCTGGGAACTGTGGGCCCCGCTCGCCACCGGGGGGCGCGTCGTGGTCCTCGGCGGCGACGAGGTGCGCGACCCGGTCGCCGTGCACCGGGTGCTGCGCGAGGAGGGCGTCACCGTCCTGAACCAGACCCCGGCCGCCTTCAAGGGCCTGCGCGCCCATCTGCGGGACGCGGGGGCCGACTTCGGCGACCTGGCCCTGCGTACGGTCGTCTTCGGCGGCGACGCCTTCGACGTACGCGACTACCGCGACTGGTTCACCGCCCCCGGACCCCGACCGGCCCTGGTGAACATGTACGGCATCACCGAGACCACCGTCCACGTCACGATCCGCGTCATCACCGAGGACGACGTCCACGGAGCCGTCCGCTCACCCGTCGGCCGACCGCTCGCCGGAGCCCACGGCTACGTCCTGGACACCCACGGCCGCCTCGTCCCGCACGGCACCGTCGGTGAACTCCACGTCTCCGGCGGCGGCGTCGCCCGCGGCTACCGCAACCGGCCCGAACTGACCGCCGAGCGCTTCCTCGACGACCCCTTCGCCGCCCCCGGCACCCGCATGTACCGCACCGGCGACCTCGTGCGCGTCCTGCCCGACGGACAGCTCGCCTACGTCGGCCGCGCCGACCACCAGGTCAAGATCCGCGGCTACCGCATCGAACCCGGCGAGATCGAGACCGCCCTGCGCGCCCTGCCCGGCGTCGCCGACACCGCGGTCGTCGCCCGCCGCGACGGCGGCACCGCCCGCCTCGTCGCCCACGTCGTCACCCCGGAAGGGCGCCCCCTGGACGCGCCCGCCCTGCGCGAGGGGCTCCGGCTGACCCTGCCCGAGTACATGGTCCCCGCCCTCTACGTACGCCACGAGAAGCTGCCCCTGACCGCCAACGGCAAGGTCGACCGCGCCGCGCTCACCGCCGTCCGCCCCACCACGACCGGACCCGCCGCCCACGCCGCCCCCGAAGGGCCGACCGAGCGGACCCTCGCGGAGGTGTTCGGCCAGGTCCTGGGCGCCGAACACGTCAGCCGCACCGACAACTTCTTCGACCTCGGCGGCGACTCCATCCTCGCCCTGCGCCTGGTCGGCATGGGCCGCCTCGCCGGACTCGGCTTCACCGTCGCCGACGTCTTCCGCGCCCGCACCCTCGCCGACCTCGCGGCCCTGGTCACCGAGGCCGCCGACGCCCCCGAACCGGTCGCCCCCTTCTCCCAGCTCGACCCCGCAGACGCGGACCGGCTGCCCGAAGGGCTCGCCGACGCCTACCCGCTGACCATGCTCCAGGCCGGCATGCTCCACGAGATGCTCGCCGACCCCCGGCGCGGCGCCTACCACAACGTCACCGACCTGAAGATCACCGTCCCCGAGGGGTTCGACGCCGCCGCCTTCCAGGCCGCCGCCGACGCCCTCGTCGCCGCCCACCCCATCCTGCGCACCTCCGTCGACCTGGTCGGCTACCGCGAGCCCCTCCAACTCGTGCACCGCGCGGCCCACTTGCCCGTCGGCTACACCGACCTGCGCGGCCTGCCCCGCGAGGAACAGCGGGCGCGGCTGCGCCGGTTCGTCGACGAGGAGTTCGACCGCCGCTTCGACCTCGCCACCGCCCCCCTGGTCCGGATCCATCTGCACCACGTCACCGACCACGACCTGCGCCTGGTCCTCACCGACTGCCACGTCGTCCTCGACGGCTGGAGCCTGACCTCCCTCGTCGCCGACCTGCTGGCCCTGCACCGCGAGGCCGTCACCCACCGCACCGCCCCCCGGCCGCCGAGCGTGCCCGCCTTCGCCGAGTACGTCGCCCTGGAGCGGGCCGCGCTCGACAGTGAGGAGTCCCTGGACTACTGGCGCGACCGCCTCGCCGCGCTGCGCCCGGTCACCCTGCGCCGGCGCACCGACGGCGGCGCGACTCAGGGCCCGCCGGTGCACGAGGTACGGCGCTCCTACGCCCACCTCGCCGAACGCATCGGCCGCCTCGCCAAGGAGGCGGGCGTACCCCGTCGTACCGTCCTCGTCGCCGCCTTCCACCACACCATGAGCCTGTTCGCCGACCGCGACGACAGCGTCCGGGGACACAGCATCGGCCTGGTCACCAACGGCCGCCCCGAGGTGCCCGGCGCGGACCGGATGCGCGGGCTGTTCCTCAACACCGTCCCCTTCGGCGTCGACCGGCCGCGCGCCGACTGGCTCACCTACCTGCGGGACGTGTTCACGGCGGAACAGGAGATGCTGCCGCACCGCAGGGTCCCCCTCGTCAGGATCGCCCGACTGCGCCCCACCGAACCGAACCTGACCGACACCGTCTTCAACTACGTCAACTTCCACCGCCTGGCCCACGACTCCTGGGACGACTCCCTGGAGATCGCCCGCACCATGTTCCCGCTGCTGGTGAACGCGAGCGTGAACGCCTTCACCCTCGACGTCGACCCCCAGTACGTCGCCGAGGCGACCGCCGAGCAGGTCGCCGACGTGTACGTGGCCCAACTGGAGGCCATGACCGCCGACCCGCACGCCCGGGTGACCCGCCCCGCGGCCACCGGAGCCGGCCGGGCCACCGTCCTGGACTGGGCGAGCGGCCCCGAACTGCCCTCCTCCCCACTGCTGTTCCACGAGCACGTCGCCGCGCGGGCCGCGGACACCCCGCACGCGGTCGCCGTCGAACACCGGGGGCAGCCGCTGACCTACGCCGAACTGCACGACCAGGCCGAGCAGGTGGCGCGACGGCTGCGGCTGCTCGGGGTGGGCCCCGAGACCGTCGTCGGCATCTGCGTCGACCGCGGCCCTGACTGGGTGCGTGCCGCACTCGGCGTACTGCGCTCCGGCGGAGCCTTCGTCCCGCTGGACCCCCAACACCCCACCGACCGGCTCGCGTTCATGGCCGAGGACAGCGGCATGCGGGTCCTGCTCACCCAGCGCGCGCTCGCCGGCACGGTGCCCTTCGACGGCCCCAGGATCGAACTCGACGTGCCCGCCGAACCGGTCGGTCCGGTGCCCGGCCGCGCACCCGACGCCGACTCCTTCGCCTACCTCATCTACACCTCCGGCTCCACCGGAGTCCCCAAGGGCGTCGCCATCGCGCACCGCGGCCTGTCCAACATGCTCGAAGGCCAGCGGGACCTGGTGGACCCCACCCCCGAGGACCGGATCCTTCAGTTCGCCTCCTTCGGCTTCGACGCCTCCATCCTGGAACTGACCTGGGCCCTCGCCAACGGCGGCCGCCTCGTCACCGCGCCCAAGGAGGACCTGCGCCCCGGCCCCGACCTGGCCCGCACCCTGCGCCGGGCCCGGATCACCGGCGGCATGCTGCCGCCCAGCGCGCTCGCCGTCCTGGGCGAGGACACCTTCCCCGACCTGCGCGTCCTCCAGGTCGCCGGGGAGGCCTGCCCGGCCGAACTCGCCGACCGCTGGTCCCCGGGCCGCCGCTTCCAGAACGTCTACGGACTCACCGAGACCACCGTGTGGTCCGTCGCCGCCGACCTCGCCCCCGGCGGAGGCCGCCCGCCGATCGGCACCCCGATGCGCAACACCCGCATCCACGTCCTCGACGACGACCTCCAGCCGGTCCCGGTCGGCGTCCCCGGCGAGATCCACCTCGGCGGACAGGCAGTGGGCCGCGGCTATCTGGGCCGCCCCGCCCTCACCGCCGCCACCTACGTCCCCGACCCCTACGGCGAGCCCGGCGAACGCCTCTGCCGCACCGGAGACCTCGGCGCCTACCGGCCCGACGGAACGGTGGAGTGGCTCGGCCGCCGCGACGCCCAGGTCAAACTCCGCGGCTTCCGCATCGAACTCGGCGAGATCGAGCACGCGTTGCGGCAACTGCCCGGCATCAGCCAGGCCGTCGTCCTGCACCGCACCGACCTCCCCGGCGGCGAACCCGCCCTGGTCGCCTACCTGGTCACCGCCGACCCCGCCACCCCCGAGGAACTGCGCGGCGCGCTGCGCACCAGCCTGCCCGCGTACATGCTGCCCTCCCGGTTCGTCGTCCTGGAGGAGATGCCCGTCAACCGCAGCGGAAAGATCGACCGCCGGGCCCTGCCGCTGCCGCCGGCCGAACTCGACGAGCGGGAGAGCGGATACGTCGCCCCGTCCACCCCGGCCGAACGCGTCCTCGGCGAGATCTGGCGCGAGGTCCTGGGCCTGTCCCGCATCGGCGTCCACGACGACTTCTTCCGCATCGGCGGCAGCTCCCTGTCCACCGTCCGGGTCTCCCTGATGGCCGCCGGACGCGGACTGCCCGTGACGGTCGGGGACCTCATCGAACACCCCACCCTCGCCCGCCTCGCCGCGCACGTCACCCGGGCGACGGGCCAGGACCTGCCCGCCACCGTCACCTCCGAGGTGCGCCTCCGCGAGGGCGACGGCGAACCCCTCTGGTGCGTCCACCCCACCGGGGGCAGCGCCGCCTGGTTCGTCCCGCTGGCCCGCGCGCTGCCGCCGGGCCGCCCCGTGCACGCCTTCCAGGCCCGCGGGCTGCTCGGCGGGGTCGACCCCAGCACCGTCACCGGGATCGCCGCCAACTACGCCGCCGAGATCACCGACCGCGGGGTGCCCGGTCCGCACGCCCTGCTCGGCTGGTCCATGGGCGCCAACATCGCACTGGAGATGGCCACCCAGCTGCACCGGTCCGGACACCCCGTGGCCCCGCTCGTACTCATCGAGCCCTACCTGCCCAACCCGGCCGCCCGCGCCCGACTCGACGGAGTCACCCGGGACCTGCGCGAGGCACTGCGCCTGCGCGACCGGCTGCGGGAACTGCCGCCCTCCCCGCAGCGGGACCGGGCCACCGCGGAACTCACCGCGACCCTCCTCGGGGCCGGCATGAGCCCGGCCGAGGCCGCCCTGGTCGAGAACGCGCCCATCGAGGTCTGGCACTCCCTGCTCGCCGCACTGGCCGGCTATGAGGTCCGGCCCTACCCCGGCCACCTCCACCTGGTCGTCGGCAGCGAAGCCGCCGGCCTGCCCCGAGGCCGCACGATGCCCGGACTCGACGTCGACTACGAGACCTACGTGGCCCGCTGGCGGGAGACCGCCCAGGGCGGACTCACCCTGCACATCAGCGACGGCGACCACATGTCGATGATGGCCGAGCCCCGCGTCACCGGGATCGCCGACCTGCTCGCCGCCCTGGAGACGGGTGAGCGCCGATGACGAGGGCTGCCGAGTCCGGCCCGACCGCCGTCGAGTCCGGCCCGACCGCCGTCGAGTCCCGCCGGACCGCCGGCCCGGCGGGAGCCGCGAAGACCACCACCCCTGTCCCGGCCACCCGTTCCGCGGCCGCCGCCCCTCGGAGGGGAGCCACCCGATGACCACGTACGCCCCCGCCCTGACCGAGCGCTACCTGCTCGCCCCCGACATGATCGCCGACCCCTACGACCACCTCGACGCCCTGCGCGCGGACGCACCTGTGCGCTTCAGCCCCCTGCACCACGCCTGGCTCGTCACCGGCTACGACCAGGTCATGCGCTGCCTGCGCGACCGGGCCGTCTCCGCCGACCGGGTCCGCCCGCTGATGGACGCCGTGCCGCAAGGGGCCCGCGAGGACGCCGAACGCGCCTTCGGCATCCTCTCCCGCTGGATGGTCTTCAACGACCCGCCCCAGCACCGCAGGCTCCGGCAGGTCTTCCAGGAGGCGTTCGCCGCCCGCGCCGTGGCCCGCTACAGCGCCTTCACCGAGCGCGCGACCCGTGCCGTCCTCGCCCGCAAGGCCGTCGCCGGCCGCTCCGGGGACCTGATGGCGGACGTCGCGAAGCCGCTGCCCGCCCTGGTGTTCGCCCGCTGGCTCGGTATCCCGCCCACCGACGGACCCTCCTTCTGGTACTGGAACACCCGCGTCGCCGACCTGGTCCTCGGCACCGCCCAGGAGGAGAGCGAGTACCGCGCCTCCCTCCAGGCGCTGGTCAGCCTGGAGGACTACCTCGGCGCGCTGGTCGCCCGACGGCGCGCCGAGCCCGGCGACGACCTGATCAGCCAGGTCCTGGGGGAGGGCCGGGTGGGCGACTCGGTCAGCGACGAGGAGTTCGTCGGCATGCTGACCCAGATGGCCTTCGCCGGCGGCGAGACCACCAGCAACCTCATCGCCAACACCGTCCTCGCCCTGCACACCCGCCCCGACCAACTGGCCGCGGTCCGCGCCGACCCGGACCTCGCCCAGGGCGCGGTGGAGGAGACCCTGCGTCTGGACGGCCCGTCGAAGATGTCGATCCGCACCGCCGCCCGGGACCTCGAACTCGACGGCCACACCCTGCGCGCCGGCGACCGGATCTTCCTCGTCACCGCCGCCGCCAACCGCGACCCCGCCCGCTTCCCCGACCCCGCCCGCTTCGACGTGACCCGGACCGGCGCGACCCACCTCGGCTTCGGCTTCGGCGCCCACTTCTGCATCGGCGCGGCCCTGGCGCGGCTGGTCGCGGTCAGCGCCGTACGGACGCTGGTGTGCGAGCGCCCCGGTCTCGCCCTGTCCGACCCGGACCGGCTGACCTGGCAGCCGTCCCTGCTCAACCGCAGCCTCACCGCCCTGCCCGTCCACTACTGACCGGACCCGGGGCCGGCACCGCCCGGCCCCGGCCCCGTCGACAGCCCACCGCTCACCACCGACCGGACCGCACGGGTCCGTACGAAGAGAGGCACCTCATGGCCACCACCCTCGCCACGGACCGGCCGCGGCTGTGGGCGCCCGCCCGGCACCGCTCCTTCCGCCTGCTGTGGACGGGACAGGCGCTCTCCCTGCTCGGCGACGGCTTCAGCGTCGTCGCGTTCTCCTGGATCACCCTGAGCCTGACCGGATCCACCCTCACCCTCGGCTATGTGCTGGCCTTCCAGGCCGTGCCCCGGGCCCTGCTCACCCTGGTCGGCGGCACCCTCGGCGACACCTGGTCCACCCGCACCCTGATGGTCGCCTCCAGCTGGACCCGGGCCGCGCTGATGGCGGCGGTCGGTGTCGCCGGGCTCACCGGGGACCTCACCGTGTGGATGCTCTGCGCGGCGGCCGCCGCCTTCGGAGCCGTCGACGCGTTCTTCCAGCCCGCCCGTGTCTCCATCCTGCCCTCGGTGGTCGACGAGGACCTGCTCGCCCCCGCCAACGCCCTGCTCGGCGCGGGAGCGCGCACGGCCGCCGTGGTCGGCCCGGCGGTCGGCGGCGTGGTCATCGCCCTCACCCAGGCGCCGATCGCCTTCCTCGTGGACGCCGTGTGCTTCGCCCTGTGCGGCCTGTGCGTGGCCCGCGTCCGCACCCGGCCCCGGCCGCAGAAGCAGCAGGCCGCACCGGAGAAGACGGGGCCCTCGCTGGGCGCCCGGATACGCGAGGGCGTCACGTACACCCTGCGCGACCCGCGCCTGCGCACCGTCGTCGCCCTCGATACGGCCGTCAACTTCTGCTACGCGGGCCCCTTCACGGTCGGTTTCGCCACCCTCGCCGACCAGGTGCTGCGCGGCGGTTCGGCCACCCTCGGCGTCCTCAACGGCGCGCTGGCCGGCGGCGCCGTGCTCGGCACGCTCGTGGCGGGAGCCGTCGGCGGCCGCCCCAGGGTCGGCCTGCTGGTGGCCGCCCTCGCCGGCTGGCTGGGCGCCGGGATGGCCGTCCTCGGCCTGGCGCAGAGCACCCCCGTCGTGGTGGCCACCGTCCTCGCCATGGGCTTCGCGATCGGCTTCCAGGGCGTGTTCGGACTCAGCTGGATCCAGCGGAACATCCCCCAGGACGTGCTCACCCGCGTCGTCTCCGTCGACATGGTCCTCGGCTACGCCGCCGCCCCGCTGTCCCTCATCCTGTGCGGCGCGCTGGCCGGGACGGGCCACCTGGCCCTGTTCGGCGTCGTCGCCGCGGTCCTCGCCGCCACCGGCCTGGCGGTCCTGGCTTCTCGCGCCGTTCGCGAGATGCGCTGATCCCGCGGGACGCGTGAGGACGCGCCGGGGACGTCCTCACGTGTCCCGCAGAGCGGCCGACCGGGCGCACAGATCCGCCCGGTTGGCCGCTCCCGTCTTGGTGATCAGGCTCGCGATGTGCTTCTCGGCGGTCCGCGGCGAGATGAACAGCCGGTCGGCTATGTCCTTGTTGCTGAGCCGCTCGGCGAGCAGCCGGAACACGTCGAACTCCCGGACCGTCACGCCCTGGGTGCGCAGTTGTTCGGGAATCCCGCTGGTGCCGCTGCGGTGCTGGTGCACCGGAGCGCCCAGCCGGCGCAGCCCCGCCCGGCAGGCCCCGGTGACGGCGGCGACGTCCCGCTCGTGGAAGTAGTGCTCGGCCCGCCGCAGCCACCCCACCGGGTCGCCCCAGCCGTCCTCGTGCGCGGCGTCCGCGATCAGTCGCAGCCCCAGATGCCGGGCCAGCGGATACGGCTCCGCCGCCGTCAGCGCCGCCTCCACCGCGGTCGCCGCCCGCTCCCCGTCGCCCTCCCGTCCCAGCAGGACGGCCTCGGCGAGCCCGACGAACTGCCGGTTCCACCGCATCCGGGCCATCGCCGTCGACGCGATCTCCGCGTGCCGGGCCCGGTCCGCGTCACCGGCCAGCGCGTCCAGCAGCAGGACCAGCCCGTGGGTGCCGCTGAGGTGGTACGTGGAAGGGTTGTCCGCCTCCAGGGCGATCACCGCGCCCAGCTCGGCGCGCGCCTGGTCCCGGTTCTCCTCCAGCAGTGAGCAGAAGGCCCGCGCCAGCCCCAGGCTGAGCGGCTCCTCCTGGGAACCCGAGCCGTCCCACTCGGCGAACGACGCCAGCGCCGCCTCCATCGCGGGACGGTCCCCGCGGTGCGCCTCCAGGGTGGCCCGCGCCATCAGCACGTAGCGCACTGCGGGCGCCAGGCGAAGCCGGCGGACCACCGCCAGACAGGCGTCGGCGGAGGAACGGGCGGACGCCTCCTCACCGCGCAGGACGGTGTCGAGGACGAGGATGCCGTCGATGGTGTGCACGATGTTCACCGAGCCGAGCCGCAGCGCCTCCGCACGCGCGCCGAGCAGCCCCGAGGTGTCGCCCTCGGCGAGCCACGCGTTGCCGCCCATCCGCGTCGCCGCGTACATCCGCTGCAGGGGCAGCCGGTGCCGCTCGGCCGTGGTCAACGCCTGCTGGAGCATGGCCGCCGACTCCTTCGGGTCCCGCTCCCGGGCCACGGTGGCGAGCAGTTCCCACGCCTGGCAGGCGATGACCGGCAGTCCGTGGTGCTCGGCCGTGTCGGCCGCCGACCGGGCCAGCTTCTCCGCGTGCTGGGTACGGTCCGGGCCCGGTGTGTCCAGGGCCAGGTAGGCCGCGGTGACGTCCACGGCGGCGGTGGCCGACGCGGTCGTCTCGTCGGCCGAGGCGGTCAGCACCTCCCGGGCCCGCGCGATCTGCCGGTTGCCGTCGCTCCACCGTCCCGCGGTGTGCGCGACCTTGGCCAGCCGGGCGTGCAGCGTCGCCAGACGCACCGCGCTCAGCCCGGCCCCGCCGAGCGCGTGCAGGTCGTTCACCAGGTCGAAGGCGCGCGCGAAGTCACCGGCCTCGGCGAGCGCCGGCAGCAGGTTCTCCAGCACCCCAGCCCGCGCCTGCGGATCACCCGCCTCCGCCAGCAGGCCCTCGGCGCGGCTGAGCAGGGTCACGGCGGAACCGAGCGCACCCGCGGCCAGGGCGCGGCCGCCCGCGTCCGCGTACAGCAGCCCGGCCTCCACCCGGTCGCCCGCCTCGCAGCGCAGCCCGGCCGCCAGCGCGCACCAGTCACCCTCCAGACCCGGGTGCATCTCCTCCACGGCCCGTGCGCCCCGGCGCGCCAGGTCGGCCCGCTGGCCGGGGGTCATCTGCGTGAACAGGGCCTCCACGGTGGGGGAGTGGCGGAAGGAGTACCAGTCCGGCGCGGGCTCGTCCGGTACGACCAGTCTGGCGGCGACGCCCGCGTGCAGATGGCCGAGCAGGGTGCGGTCGTCGACGCCGGTCATCTCCTGGAGCACCGAGAGCGGGAACCGGCGGCCCAGGACGGCCGCGGCCGACAGCAGCATCAGACCCTGGGCGCCGAGCCGGTCGATCCGGCGCAGAATGCCACGGGCCAGGGTTGAGGAAACGTCACGGCGTAGATCTCCGACCGCGCGCCAGCCGTCCGGCCCTTGCACCAGCGTGCCGGAGCCGATCATCGACTGGAGCAGCTCCTCGACCAGGTACGGGCTGCCCGCGCTGTCCTCCCACAGCCGCCGCAGCACCTCCTCGGGAACCTCGGCGGGGCCGTCCGCGCCGAGCTGCGCGGCGATCACCTCGTCCACCTGGGGCCGGGACAGCGGTGCCAGCTCGACCAGGGCGGCGGCGCCGCGGCGGCGGGCGGACTGCGCCAGGTCGAGGGCGTCACTGATGTCCGTACGCACGGTCGCCACCAGCAGCACCGGCGTGTACTCCAGGTTGTCGACCAGGTACTCCAGCACGCCCAGCGTCTCGGGGTCGGCGTCGTGCAGGTCCTCCAGCAGGAGCAACTGGCCCTGGCCGCGCCCGGCGGCGATGAGCAGGCGGAGTACCGCCTCACCCAGGATCACCATGGAGCTGCTGTCGCGTTCCCCGGTGTCCCAGTCGGGGATCAGGCGGCCCAGGACCGGGCGGTAGGGGCCGAGTGCAAGGTCGTCCATGGGTTCGCCACCGCGGAACAGTGACATCAGGGCCTCGGTGAGCGGCCGGAACGGCACGGCGGGACCGGTGGTGCTGCTGCGTCCGCGCAGTACCCGCATCCCGGAGCCCAGCGCCCCGCCCACCGCCTCCGCCGCCAGCCGGGACTTGCCCACCCCTGCCTCGCCGACCAGGAAGACGACACCGCCGCGGCCCTGCCTGGCCTCGGCCAAGGCGTTGTCGAGCTGGGCGAGTTGGGGGTCCCGCCCGACCAGGGAAGGCGTATGGGAACGCATGACCGCTGATGATAATCGGCAAATGGGACCAGAGGCAGGTCGCACGGCGATCGAGATCAACTCGGATCTCGGTCAAGGGTGCCGGTGCACGGTCCCTTGCGGGCCACGGGGATGGCGCCGGGGGTCGTCCGGCTCCGCCGGGAACGCGGCGGCGCGGGCCCGCCCGGCGGGCCCGCGCCATCACGCGGAACTTCTCTGCTCCGGCCGTCAGTTGGGGGCGGAGACCGAGGTGTCGAGGGTGGACAGCGTGATGACGATGCCGCTGGTGAGGACCATGCCGGCCAGCACGCGGGCGCGGGCGCACGCGCGGTTGCGGCCGGAGAGGGTGATGCCGCCCGCCGCGTCCTGCTGGGCGTCGGTGGCCTCGGCGGTGTCGGCGGCGGTGAACTCGGCGGCGTCGGCGGCGATGAAGTGCTGGTCCATGACGGTGGTCCCTTCTGAAGTCCCGTGCGGGGCACACGGGGTGGAGGTGGGAGGTGCCGTGGTGCTGACGAGCGGAGGTTCGGGCGTTCGGAGGTGCGGTGGTGCCGGTGGGTCAGTCGGCGCGGTGGCGCAGGAGCAGGAGAGACGGGACGGATTCGGGGTGGGCCAGGCGGAGCAGGCCGTAACCGATGCCGGCCAGTCCGGTCATCAGCCCCGGCGAGGGAACGTGGTCGGGGGTCGCGCATCGGTGGCCCTGTGCTTCGACCAGGGCCAGCACCTGGCCGCTGTGCCGGTGCAGGGCCGACCGGGCCGAGTGGTCACCCTGTGCGGCGAGGGCGGCCAGGGCCTCCAGCCTGCCGAGGGCTCCGTGGGCGAGGCTGAGGTCGGGCCCGATCGGGGCATCGGCGAGCCGGGCGGCGGGGAGGTCCTGGGCGCCCGAGATGGCGTCAGGGAGGAGCGAGGCCGTCCTTCCGGCCAGGCCTTCCCACCAGGACAACTCGTCCCCCTGGCCGGTTTCGGACACGGTGCCCGACAGGATCCGGGCCGCCTCCGCGCTCCGTACGGCGTGCTCGCCCCCGAGAGCGGCGTAGCGCCGCAGCGCCCAGGCGATTCCCGCCGTGCCCTCGGCGAATCCGGTCGCACGCGGGAGGAGCTGCCCCTCCCCGGTGACCATCGGCGTGTCCAGCAGCAGTCCGGCCACGCCCTCGGCCAGCCGCATGGCCGCCGGCTCGCCGGTGGCCTCGTAGGCGGCGACCGCCGCGGCCAGTGCTCCGGCGCGGCCCTGGGCCAGATCGGGTTCGGGGCAGGCCGCCGCCGCGTGACCCAGCGCGGTGAGCGCGTCCCCCAGGGACGTCTCCAGTCCGTCGCCGAGGAGAGAGGCCAGGCGGACCACGGCGTACAGGATTCCGCCGAGGCCGTCATAGGCGCCGGGTCCTGCCGCCGCGCTCAGCTCGGGGTTCTCGGCGAGGGCCTTCAGCAGCGCGGGCAGCGGGCGTACCGCCTCGCGGGCCGCGGCGGCGTACCGCCCGGCTCCTGCGAGGGCGTCGGTGTGGGCCAGGAAGAGCGCCACCCCGCAGTAGCCCTGCGCGAGCCCGGCGCCCATCGGCAGCACCGCCCAGTGCGGCCCCGAAACCCGTTCCAGGCCGATCCAGTTGGTGCGGGTGGCGGACCGGACCGCCCGTGCGGCGATCTCGTCGGCGATCCCGCACGCGGCGGCCAGCAGCCGCGACGGGTCGGGCGCCACGGGCGGAACCGGGGCCACCGCCAGTTCGGAACGCGGCCGTTCGAGGCGTGAGCCCGCGCCGCGCACCGCCAGGGTGGCCGAGATGATCCATTCCTGGTCGTGGCAGTCGACCTCGTCCATCCGGGAGATCTTCCGCTCCACCGCGACCGCCGCGGCCAGCGGAAGCACACCGGGCACCGCTGCTCCGTCCTCGGCGTACAGCGTGGTACCGGAGGGCCGGTGGGTGAAGAAGGGGATGTCGCCGCGCCACAGGGCGGCGGTCTCGTGCTCGGCCAGACGCTCCCGGGCCGGGTCGTGTTCGGACTCCGTCCACAGCACCCCGAACACCCCTTCCCGGGCGAGCGCGTCGCCCAGCAGAGCGGGGTGGGCGGACTCGTCCAGCAGCGTCGCGTACAGGCGGGTCGAGCGGGCGATCAGCCGGGCCGGCCGGTCCGTCCACCTGGCCAGCAGGCCCGTGCCGCCGAGCAGTTCGCCGCGGTGTGCGGTGATCGCCGCGTAGGCGCTGCGGAACCCCTCCAGCAGGGCGGCCGTGTGGTCGGCGCCGGTGAGTGACGTGCCCGCGGGCAGCGGGTGGTTCTGCGCGGCCGGGCTGGACAGCGGGCCGCGCACGGCCCGCATGGTGTCCAGTCCGCTGTCCTGCCAGCACAGGCCCTCGCTGGGGAAGGTGCCGTCGGTGTCCCGGCCGAGCGCGGAGATGTCCAGGGCGCCCTGTTCGCCGATGAGGAGGTGCGGGAGCAGGCAGGTGCGGTGCACCGAGGAGGCCAGCGCGTCCGCGGCCGGGTCGGCGCCCGCCGTCATCGCCTGCCCGAGACCGGTGTGCAGTAGCGTCTCCGCGTCCACCAGGACCGGCTGGTCACCGTGGGCGATCACGTTCTCGTAGTGCATGTCGGCGCCGTCCACCGCGTACAGCAGCGCCAGCAGCGCGCCCTGGCGCCGGTAGAAGGTGTCGGCCTCGGTGACCGAGTCGCACCAGCGGTGCTCGATGAACTCCAGCCATCCGTGGGTGTCGTGGCGCAGCGTGCGCGCGGTGCGCAGATCGAGTCCGGGCACCTTGCTGTTGAGCCAGCCGGCCAGGGCGTCGAGGAGGGCGTGCTGGTCGAGCGGGCGCGGCTTGTGGACGATCCGGGTGCCGTCGGCGAAGTGCAGTACGGCAACCGACCGGTTGCCCTGGTGGGCGTCGCCGCGGCCGAGGTCGACCCGTACGAGCGGACCGGGTGTCCTTCCGTCGAGGAGCGCGCCGGTGAGGGCGGTCCGGTCGGCCTGGAAGCGGGCGACGAGTTCGGCGGCGGCCGCCGTGGCGTCCAGCGCGGTGCGGGCCAGCATCCGGGCCAGGACGGGGTACGCGGTGAACAGTTCCGTCAGTCCACGGCGGGTGCCGGCGGCCGAGACGAAGGAGTCGAAGCGGTCGCGCGGACCGTCACCGGTGAGGCACCCGGTGTGCCGCGCGGTGTGCAGCTCCCGGACCAGGGTGCGGGCTGCCTGGCGGACGAGCTGACGGGTGAGCCGCTCGGCGAACCCGCCCAGCCAGACGGCGCGTTCGGTTTCCGTGACCCCCGCGACGGCGGCGACCTGGTCGGTGAGGCGCGCCGTGGCCGTGGCCACGACCGGCCGCACCACCGGGGCGAAGACATCGGGGCCCTCGCCGACCGCCTCGAAGCGGTCCGCGTCCACCTGGGGGAGGTGCTCGGGGGCGGCGGCCACGACGGCTTCCGCGTACTCCGCCCACTCGGGCTTCGTCACCCGGGCGGCCAGCCGCTCGGCGGGCTCGGCGGCGAGGGCGGCCGCCGTGTCCCGGTCCACACCGAGACGCTCCAGCCGCACGGCGAAGCCCTCCTCGTCCCCGACGGCCCAAGGCATCGGCCCCGAGACGGCGGCGGTTCCGTCGGCCCCGGGGTGCCCGGGGGCGGCGAGCCGCTCCGTGAGGGTCAGCGCCGGCGCCCACCATGCGGCGGGGAGCCCGGCGGTCCGGGGAGTCTGGAGGCTTGCGGTGTCGGTCACGAGATAGAAGGTCGCAGACCCCCCGCACCCCCCACATGGGTAACCGTCCCCCATATTCTCGGCGGGCCTTCCCCACCCTGGGGGGACGATCAGCGCGGCCGGCGACCGGATCGACGAAACCGCAGGTCGCGGCAGTGTCGGCGGCGCGTGAACATCGTTGCCGGGGTGGGGGTTCGGCCCGTGGGAGGGGCCACCAACCGGGGCCGTGGGGGCGTACGTCCCCCATGCCGGCCCCCACTGCCGCGCCCCGTGCCCCCACAGCGGGCACTCCGCTGCCCCCCACCACCCCCGACACGCACCCGCCCCCCACCCCCGGGGCCCCACGATCCCGCCCGCATCGGAGTGGGGGCCGCCCGCCACACGGAAACGTGGGGAGCCGTTACCGATGCCGCCGCACCGCCGGGGACGGCACGGTGTTCCCCAGTCCCCATGCCGGACCGCCCCCACAGCCCTCAGGCCGGGCGGACCAACTTCCCAAGGAGCAGCAGATGGGAGCACCCGTACCCGTCAGTGTGGTCGCCCTCGACCCGGTGCTGGAAGCAGGAACCCGCACGACCCTGCTCGTCCACCCCGAACTGACCGTGTGCGAGCCCGCCGACGCGCGGGTCGCCGTACTCACCGTGGACCGGCTCGGTCCGGCCGAGCTCGACATGGTGCGGGCCACCCGTACCCAGCCCCACCGCCCCGCCGTCGTCCTGGTGGCGGGCACCCTCGCCTCCGGCGACGTCCTGCACGCCCTCGCCGCCGGCGCCCGGGGCCTGCTGCTGCGGCGCGAGGCCGACGCTTCCCGCCTCGCCCACGCGGTGCTGGCCGCCGCGCGCGACGACTGCACCCTGCCCCCGGGCCTGCTCGAACAGCTCCTGGACGGACCGGACACCACCGGCCGCGCCCCCGGAGGCTGGAGCGAGGGCATGCTCTCCGAGCGGGAACGCTCCGTACTGCGGCTGGTCGCCGACGGGCACGAGACAGCCGAGATAGCCCAGCGGCTGGCCTACTCGCCCCGCACCGTGACCACCGTCGTGCACGACATCACCCGGCGGTTCCGCCTGCGCAACCGCGCCCACGCGGTCGCCTACGCACTCCGGGCGGGCCTGCTGTGACCGCCACCCTGACCGCGCCCCCCGTCCCCGACGTCACGGTGCGGGTCCTGCCCGGACCGGGCGCCGACCAGGTCCGTGTCCTCGCCGAACGGGCCGGACTCGGGCACGGCACGGGGGAGTACGCACCCGGAGCCGTCACCGTCGTCGTCGCCCCCGACCCGGAACAGGCCCTGCGGGGTGTCGGACGGCGTGGCCCGCTGCTGCTGGTCTGCGACACCGTCGGCGGCGCGGGCCGGCTACGTGCCCTGCGCGCCGGCGCGGTGGTGCTCGCCCGCGCCGACCTGACCGAGGAAACCCTGGTGAAGGCCGTCCATCGAGCCGCGCACCCCCATCAGAGCATCCCCTACCCGGAGTTGTCCCGCCTGCTGACCGGCGTTCACCCGGCGCGACGGGTACCTGTGTCGGCCCTGACCGCACGGCAGACGTCGGTCCTGCGACTGATGGCCGAGGGACACGGCAACGCGGACATCGCCCTGCAGCTGACCTGCTCCGAGCACACGGTGAAGAACGCCATCTACGAGATCATGGCCCGGCTCCAGGCCCGCAACCGTGCCCACGCGGTCGCCCACGCCGTGCGCCACGGCCTGGTCTGAGCCGGAGGACACGCCGTCCACGACGCGGGGCACGGGAACCACGGACCGACCGAGTGCCGAGGGCACCGGAGGCCCGCCCGTCGCCCCGCGCGGTCGCGTCTCCGGCCTGGCGAGGCGGGACCCCTGGCGCAGTGGAACCTGAGCGCAGTGGAACTCCGGCGCAGTGGAACTCCGGCGCAGCGGGACTCTGGTGAAGTGGCAATCCTGGCGCACCGATAGCCTGCGTCACCATGATGCGCGCGTGGATCCTGCCGATGGTGTTCGTGCTCAGCGGGGCAGCCGTCGCGACCGGGCTGATCCTCAAGGGGAGTTACGGCACAGCCGTGGTACTCCTGGCGGCGTTCCTGGCGCTCGCCGGGGTGAACTCGCCGCTGATCTTCCCGAGATCGATCGGCGCGCTGGAGGCGCAACGACGCAGCGCGGTCGACGGCCGCCCGGTCGTCTTCTGGCGGCCGGGCTGCACGTACTGCATCCGCCTGCGCCTCCGGATGGGCCGCGGCTCCCGTCGGCTGTACTGGGTCAACATCTGGCACGATCCGGCGGCGGCGGAAGCCGTGAGAGCGGCCAACGACGGCAACGAGACCGTGCCGACCGTCTTCGTGGACGGCCGGCCGCACACCAACCCCGATCCCGCCTGGGTGCGTGAACACCTCCCCCCGTCCGCGTGACGCGTACGAAGGCCGAGAGTCTCGCTCAGGGTGCCTTGAGCGGGCGTGGGATGATCGGCTCCTCCGCGGCCCGACCGTCCTGCCGCCGCACCACGTACGCCCTCTTCCCCGGCAACTCCGTCACTGCTTCGACGAGTTCGGTGCCCTGGTAGACCAGGCCCACTCCGTCGTCGGTGCAGTGGGCCTCGGCGAAGGTGCCGTCGGCCACCAGGCCGTGGACCAGCGGGCGGCGGCCCTCGTCGGAGTCGTAGTGCACGCCGTTGCCGTACGGCAGCAGGCCCAGTCCGCCCGTCACCGGCCGCAGCTCGGGTCCGAAGGAATCGGTCGCGCCGCCCTCGAACCAGCAGATCGAGCCCGCGCTCACGCCGGCCAGGACCACGCCGGCCCGCCAGGCGCGTCGCATCACCTCGTCCAGTGCGTGCACCCGCCACACGGCGAGCAGGTTGGCGACCGAGCCGCCGCCCACCCACACCACGTCATGGTCGAGAACGGTGGCCTCGATGTCCTCGACGTTGGGCATGGGGAACAAGTGCAACGGGGTCAGGTCGAAGCCCGCCAGCCGAGCCCCCTCGGCCATCCGCGCCGCGACGTGTTCGGCGTCGCCCGCCGCGGTACCGACGTAGAGGATCCGCGGGCGCCTGCCCTGCACGCCCGAGAGGTCGACCGCGTGGTGGACCAGGGGGCCCAGAAGCAACCGGGTCCGCGTGCCGGGGAGTTGGCCTCCGGAGGTGGCGAGAATGGTGGGTCGGGGTGCGGTCACCCGCGTGATCGTATCCCGCACCCACTGGTGGAAAGTGTGCACCCGCTGGTGGAAAGTGTGCGCGCGAGGTGAAGGCACCGCGCGGTTCGGACAACTGCGCACGCGTGCCGACAGGCCGGCGGAGCCGGTCGGGTGGCCGGTACCCGCGCAGAGCACCACGCACCGGCGCTGAACCCGGTGCCGCCACCGTCCGAACAGCGCGGCGGGCACCGGTCGTTGAACCGGTGCCCGCCGCGCTCACGGGGGACGACTCCTGGGCGGGTCATGGGCTGCGCAGGGCAACCGCCGCCGCGTAGCCCGACGGGACCAGCACGTCCCGCACCGCCCACCCCGGCGCCGGATCGGTCGGCGTCGGGCCGGTGCCGAGGTAGTCCAGCGCCGGATCGCGGACGAGCCCCGTTCCCAGCCCCTTGAGGTACGCCTCCTTGCGCACCCACGCGCGGGTGAAGGCCGCCGGGCGCCCGTACGCGGGCAGCCGTGCCAACTCCTCGGCCTCCGCGGTGTGCAGCGCCGACTGCGCGCTGAGCACCGCCTGCATCGTGGCCAGGCCCTCCACGTCGACGCCCACCGGCGCCGGCGCGAGCGCCACCAGCACCAGGCCGCCGCTGTGCGAGAGCGAGAAGTGCACACCGGGTGTGCGCAGCACCGGCCGCCCGTGCGGCCCGCCGCAGCCCGCGCACGGTTCACGCGCCAGCGGCAGTGCCTCGGCACGCACCCCGAGCACGACGCTGAGGACGCCCCGAAGCGCCGCGTGGGCGACCACGTAGGCATCGCGGTCACGGTCGTGCCGGAAGGCACTGGCCCGCGCCCGCTCCTCCGCGTCCAGGACCGTCCCGGCCTGCCGCAGGACCGGCGCGTCCTGCTCGCCGACCCTGGCCAGGTACAGCTCCAACGGGCCGTGCAGGGGCCGGGGGCCGGGGGTGTCCGCCCCCGCCCTCAGCACCGACAGGTCCAGCACGGCCGGGCACAGCCGCTCGGCGAGGTCCGGGGCCGCGCGGGCGTGCGGTGCGCGCCACGGCGCCACCGGCGGATCGTGGGCCGACGGTCCCGGCAGCCGACCCGGGTGTACCTCAGGCATCTGCCCCGGCCAGCCGCCGACGCAGGCTGAGCGGACGCATGTCCGTCCAGATCACGTCGATGTGGTCCAGGCAGGCCTGCCTCGCGCCGCGCAGGCCCTCCGGGTGCCAGCCCGCCGGCAGCTCGCGGTCGGCCCGCCAGATCGAGTACTGCTCCTCGTCGTTGCGCACCACGAGGTACTGCTCCTCGGCGTCCGGGCGGACCTGGTCGGTGTCCGGGCGGATCTCGTCGGTGTCCGGGCGGACCTCCTCGGCGTCCGCGCCGTGTCCGAAGTCGGGTTGCGTCACGGTGAACCTCCCGCGGGTGATGGGACCGGCCGCAGGTCGCGGCCGACGCCGACAGCGTGCCCTCGCGCCCCCGGACCCGGTCAGGGACGAACACGCCGAACCCGCGGCGCGCGTTGCTGCCGGATCTTCTCTGTCGGCACGTCGCCGCCGTGCGGGACGGTGCTGTCCGGCCGGAGAACCCGGCGAACCCGGGGCGGACCACCGTCCGCCCCGGGGCCGGTCGCCTCCCCGCACCCCCTTTCCGGAAGGAGCACGCGATGTCGGACGAGCACGCACCTGTCCTGCTGCCGGGCGGAGGCTGGCGGCTGTGGGACCAGTTCGCGCTGCGCGGACCCGGTTTCCCCGCCGACGGCGTGCTGCGTCTGGCCCCGCCCGGACTGGCGGAGGCCGCGGACAAGTTCGGCCCCGGCGAGCCGCTGGCCGGCCCCGAGTGGGACGGCTTCAGCGAGCAACTCGCCCAGGCGGCCGTGCACACCGCCCGCCACCTCCAGGACGTCGCCGCCCGCCCCCGCTTCCAGGCGGCCCTCGCCTGGCAGAACCCCGCCGTGCTGCGCACCGGGATCGCCCCGTTCCTGCGCTGGACGCCCGGCGTGGACGCGCGCAGCAGCATGCCCCGCCAGCGCGAGGAACTCGTCGCCCACTACTGGCAGCGGTTCTGCGTGAAGAACGACACCATCGGCTTCTTCGGCCCCGTCGGCTGGGGCCACTGGGACCTCGACGCCTCGGACGCCGTCGCCACCTCCTCCGGGAGCGGGTTCCTGGCCGCGGGAGAGGTGTACTTCTCCGGCTGGGCGATCGACGCCCTGGCCAAGGTGCTCGGTGAGGACGCCGAGTTGATGCGCTGGATCCCGCCGCGCCGGGTCTCCATCGTCCGCGCCGCCGAGGGCGCCGTACGCGTCCCCGGCCGGCCCGCGCAGCCGATCGGGCGACGCGAGGCGGACGTACTGGAGCTGTGCGACGGGACCCGGCCGGTGGCCGCCATCGCGGCGCAACTTGACCTGCCGGACACGGAAGTCACAGCTCTGGTACGGGAACTGGCGCGCCGCCGATGGGTGCAGTGGCGCCTGGAGGTGCCCGCCGCCACCCACCCCGACCAGGCACTGCGCGCCATTCTGGAGCGCGTCCCCGACGCGGCGGCCCGGGAACGGGCGCTGGCCGCACTCACCGTACTGGAGGAGCGCCGCGACGCGGTGCGCGCCGCCGGCGACGACGCCGAGGCCCTGACCGCCGCGATCGGCGCCCTCGAAGCCGACTTCGCCGCCCTGACCGACACCGAGGCCCAGCGCGCCAAGGGCGCCCGCACCGCACCCTGCCGGGGCCTGGTCTACTCCGACACCCGCCGCGCCGCCACCGCCACGGCCGGACCGGGCCTGCTCGCCCACCTCGAACCCCTCCAGCTGTGCCTCACCGCCGCCCGCTGGATGACCAACCGCTTCGCCGACGGCATCCGCGCCCGGCTGCGCGCCGTGTACGACGGTCTCGCCGCGGACGGCGCCCCCGTCGACCTCGCCACCCTGTGGCTGCACACCCTGCCCTCCCCGCACCCCGCGGCGGGCGACCTCATCGACACCGTCCAGGCCGAACTCCGCGCCAAGTGGGCCCGTCTCCTGGACATCCCGAGCGGAGCGCGCCGCGTAAGGCTGACCACCGCCGAACTCGCCGACCGGGTCCGCGCGGAGTTCGACGAACCCGGCGACGGCTGGTCACTGGCCCGCTACATCAGCCCCGACGTCCTGGTCGTCGCCGACGACGAGGCGGCCCTGGCCCGCGGCGACGTCGAGCTCGTCCTGGGCGAGATGCACTGCGCCCTCAACACCATGGGCGCCTCCCTCTTCGTCCACCAGCACCCCGACCGCGGCGAACTCCTCGCCGAGACCACCCGCGACTTCCCCGCGCCCCGTCTGCTCCCCATGCTCGCCAAGGAGTTGCCCCTGAAGTGGTCCACCCGCAGCCGCCCCTCGCTCGACCGGGACCAGGACCACTACGTGGCACTCGTCGACCAGACGGGAGACCCGCACCGCCCGCGCACCGCGCTGAGTGCCGACGTCCGGGTCGAGGACATCGACGGCCGGCTCACCGCGGTCCTCCCCGACGGCACCCGCTACGACCTCCTCGACGCCTACGCCAACACCCTCACCCAGCGCGTCATGGACCGCTTCACCCTGCGCCCCGCGGGCGAGCACACCCCGCGCATCACCGTCGACCGCATGATTCTGGCCCGCGAGACCTGGCAACTCCCCGTCGCGGACGTCGACTTCGCCGACGAGAAGACCGAGGCCGCCCGCTTCGTCCGGGCCCGCCACTGGCAGCGCCGGCACGACCTGCCGCGCTTCGTCTTCGTCGTCTCCCCGACCGAACCCCGCCCGTTCTACGTCGACTTCGACAGCCCCGTCTACCTCACCATCCTCGCCAAGGCCGTCCGCCGCCTCGCCCGCAAGGACCCGGACGCCCGGCTGAAGGTCAGCGAGATGCTCCCCACCCCCGAACAGGCCTGGCTCACCGACGACGAAGGGCAGCGCTACACCTCCGAACTCCGTTTCGTGGCCGTCGACCGGACCGTCACCGGCACGGAGGAGCGGTGATGCGCACCCTCGCCGACGACCTCGCCGAACACGCCGCCAGGCACCCGCAGCGGATCGCCCTGGACACCCCCGACGGCACCGTGACGTACCGTCAACTCAACGACCGCACAGACGAACTGAGCCACCTGCTGGGCGCGCTCGACGTCCGCCCGGAGACCGTCTGCGCGGTCGCCGTGGACCACGGCCTCGACGCGGTCGCGGCCATCGCGGCCGTCCTGCGCCGCGGCGCGGCCTTCCTCACCCTGGACGTGGGCCAGCCCCGCGACCGGCTGGCCTCCTTCACGCGCAGCGCCGACGCCCGCCTCCTGCTGACGACCACCGCCCACGCACCCGCCCTCGACCTCGGCCTGCCCACCCTCCACCTCGACCGCCCGGTGCCCCCGGCCCCCGCCGCGAGCCCACCGCCCCGAACCGCCGACCCGCGAGCCCTCGCCTACGTGAGTCACACCTCGGGCAGCACCGGCGAGCCCAGCCCCGTCCTCGTCGAGCACCGGGCCCTCGACGGCTACCTGCGCGACACCGCACACGCCTTCGGCCTCGGCCCGCACACTGTCGCGCTGCAAACCGCCCCCCTTGGCTACGACGCCTCGATCCGTGACACCTTCGCGCCGCTGCTCGCGGGAGCCCGCCTCGTCCTCGTCGAACGCGCCCGACTGCTGCGCCCCGCCGACTTCGTCCGTACCGTGCGCGAGCACCAGGTCACCGCGCTGCTCAGCGTCACCCCCTCCTTCCTGACCCACCTCGCCGGACAGCCGGACCTGCCCGACCCCCTGGCCGGCGTCACCCTCGTCGCCTCCAGCGGCGAGTCCCTCAGACCCTTCCTCACCGCCGACGGACGCCGCCTCGTCCCCGGCCGCCTCGTCAACCAGTACGGGCCGACCGAGTGCACCATGACCACCACCCGGTACAGCGTGCCCGGGGAACCCGACCCGGCGGACGACATCGTCGGCCTGCCCCGCGCCGACACCACCGTCCGCGTCCTCGGCCCCGACCTCGCGCCCGTCCCCGACGGCACCGTGGGCGAGGTGTACATCGGCGGCACGGGCGTCGCGCGCGGCTACGGCGGCCTGCCGGCCCGTACGGCCGCCTCCTTCGTCCCCGACCCCTACGGGCCGCCCGGCTCCCGGCTCTACCGCACCGGCGACCTCGGCCGGTGGAGCCCCGAGGGCCTGCGCTACGAGGGCCGCGGCGACCGCCAGGTCAAGATCCGCGGCTACCGCGTCGATCCCGCCGAGATCGAGGGCGCCCTGCTCACCCACCCCGGTGTGACCGGCGCCGTCATCACCCCGCACACCGACGACCGGGGCCGCGTCTACCTCGCCGCCCACGTCACCGGGGACCCGGGCACCGCTGACCGCATCCTGCGGGCCCACCTCGCCCGCACCCTGCCGCCGCACCTCATGCCGCGGCACTTCCACCGCCACACCACCCTGCCCACCACCCGCGGCGGCAAGGCCGACCGCCGCCGCCTGGTCGCGGGAGGCACGGCATGAGCACCCCCCTCTCCACGAGCCGCCGCCCCGCCACACGTCCCGCCCCGCCCGCGACTCTTACGCCCGCGACCGCACCGCCCCCGCCCGGACTCCCCGGCCCGGCCGACCTCGCGACGGCCGCCACCCGGATCGCGCCCCACATCCGCCGCACCCCCCTGCTGCCCGGCCCGGTGACCGCGGCCTACGGCCCGCACCTGCTCCTCAAGGCCGAACACCACCAGCTCGGCGGCTCCTTCAAGACCCGCGGGGCCGCCAACGCCGTGCTGGCCCTGAACGCCGAGCACGTCGTCACCGGCTCCTCCGGCAACCACGGCATCGCGCTCGCCCGTATCGCCCGCACGCTCGGCCTGCGGCTGACCGTCGTCCTCGCGGCGGGCGCCTCACCCGCCAAGGCCGCCGCCATCCGCGCGCTGGGCGCCGAGACCGTCCGGGTGGGCGGGGGAGTGGCCGAACGCGAGGAACGAGCGTCGGCCCTGGCCGAGACGACCGGCGCGGTCCTCGTCCCCTCCTCCGACCACGCCCTGGTGATCGCCGGCCAGGGAACCGTCGGCACCGAAATCCTCACCGACACCCCCGACACCGAGACGGTGTACGTACCGGTCGGCGGCGGCGGCCTCCTGGCAGGCGTCTGCCTCGCCGCCGCGGGCCACCCGGTACGAGTCGTCGGCGTCGAACCGGCGCTGACTCCGCGCTACGCCCGCTCCCTGGCCGCAGGTCACCCCGTACGGCTGCCGTCGAGCAGCACCGTCGCGGACGGACTGCGCGGCCAGAGCCCCGGACGGCTCACCTACCCGATCGTCCGCGACCGGGTCGACGACCTGATCGCCGTCGGCGAGTCCGAGATCCTCGCCGCCGCCACCCTCCTGCGCCGGCACGGCGTCGACGCCGAACCCAGCGGCGCCGTCGCCCTGGCCGGCGCCCTGCGCGCGGGCCGCCGCGAGCGTGCCGTCGCCGTCGTCTCGGGCGGCAACACCCCGGCCCGGCTGCGCACCGCGTTCCGCCCACCCGCGTCACCGACGAACGTCCCCGCCACCACCGCACCGACCTCCGCGAACTCCCACGCCACCAACGCCACCGACACCGCCAAGGAGCACACGTCATGACCGAGAACACCGCCACCGCCGTCAGCACCCTCGACCTGCTCGTCGACGTCTTCCGCGAGGTCCTGGGCCTCGACGACCTCACCGCCGACACCGACTTCTACGAGGCCGGCGGTGACTCCCTGACCGCCTTCCAGATCACCGGACGCCTCCAGGAGATCCTCGGCACCGACGACATCCCGGTCTCCCTGGTCTTCGCCTACCCGACCCCGCGCGACCTCGCCGAGGTCGTCGACGCCGACTACGGCCGCGGCTGACCCCGCCCCGGCCCCGAGCGCCCCGCCGGTCCCCGTACGGACGCACGTACGGGGCCGGGGGACGGGCGTGCACCGCCCACTGCGCGCTCCCGATCCAGCCTCGTCAGCCGTCCGTCCGTCCCGTCCCGTGCTCGTCAAGGAGTGCCGCCATGCCCGAAGACCACGCCCCGCTCCTCGGCCGCTGGCGGCTGTGGAACCAGTTCGCGCTGCGCGGACCGGGTTTCCCCGCCGACGGTGTGCTGCGTCTGGCCCCGCCCGGACTGGCCGAGGCCGCCGACAAGTTCGGCCCCGGTGAGCCGCTGACCGGCCCCGAGTGGGACGGCTTCACCGAGCAACTCGCCCAGGCCGCCGTGGAGACCGCGCACACGCTCCAGGACATCGCCCGCACCCCGGCGTTCCGGCAGGCGGTGGCCTGGCAGAACCGGCCCGTCCTCACCTCCGGGATCGCCCCCTTCCTGCGCTGGACGCCCGGCGTGGACGCGCGCAGCAGCATGCCCCGCCAGCGCGAGGAACTCGTCGCCCACTACTGGCAGCGGTTCTGCGTGAAGAACGACACCATCGGCTTCTTCGGCCCCGTCGGCTGGGGCCGCTGGGACTCCGACGTCGTCGGCGCCGAAACCGACACCGGCACCGGAATCATCGCCGACTCGACCGTCTACTGGGCCAGTTGGGGCATCGACGCCCTGGCGAAGGTCCTGGACGCCGATCCGGAGCTGCGCGGATGGATCGCCCCCAGGCGGGTCCCGTTCGTCGCGCTGAACGGCGACGAGGTACGGGTACCCGGCAGGCGCCCGACAACCGTGGCCGCCCGCACCGCCGCCGTCCTCACCCGCTGCGACGGCATCCGCTCGGCCCACGACATCGCCGCCGAACTCCCGGACACCGACGTCCCCGCGACCCTCGAAGAACTGGTCCAACGCCGCTGGGTGGCCTGGCGTCTGGAGGTACCCGCCGGCACCCACCCCGACCGCGCCCTGCGCAACTGGCTGAACACGGTCGCGGATCCGGCCCCCAGGCGACGCGCCCTCGCCGCCCTCGACCTCCTTGAGGAGGGCAGGGCGAAAGTCGCCCGGGCCACCGACGCCGACGCGCTCGTCAGCGCCCTCCAGCAACTGGAACAGGACTTCACGACCCTCACCGACACAGCCGCCGTAAGGGAGAAGTCCGCCACCACCGCGCCCTGTCGCGCCCTGGTCTACTCCGACACCCGGCGCTCCGCCACCACCCGCCTCGGCCCGGCCGTCCTCGACGCGCTGTCCCCGCTGCGCCTGCTCATGGACAGCGCGGGCTGGCTCACCTCACAACTGGCCGCCACCGTGGAGGCGGAGACCCGCACGGTGTACGGCCGTCTCGCCGCCGCCGGCCAAGTGGACCTGGCCTCCTTCTGGTTCGCGTGCCTGCCCGTCCTGCACGGTACCGCGCGCGCCGCCGCCGAGGACCTCCAGACGGAGTTCGCCGCGCGCTGGCGGCGCGTCCTCCCCGTCCCCGAGGGGGCGCGCCACGTGAAGGTGCGATCGGCGGACATCGAGAAGTCCGTCCGCCGCGAGTTCGGGGGCGGCGGAGGCTGGACCGCCGCGCGCTACCTCAGCCCGGACATCATGATCGCGGCGGACGGACCCGAAGCCGCTTCGCGTGGCGACCTGACCCTCGTACTCGGCGAACTCCACCTGGCCTCCAACACGTTGGGAGCCTCCCTCTTCACCCACCAACACCCGGCCGTCGACGAACTGTTCGCCCTCACCGACCGCGACCACCCCGGCCCGCGCCTGATGCCCCTCATCCCCAAGGAGCACCGCGCCCGACTCTCCACCCGGGTCCGGCACACACTGATCCGTCCCCAGGACTACCAGGTCGCCCTCACCGACTTCACCGCCGACCCGGCCCGCCCCCGAGCCGTTCGCAGCGCCGACGCCGTCGTGGAGGAACGGGCGGGTGAACTCGTCGTCGCCCTCCCGGACGGCGCGCACTTCCCGGTCACGGACGTCTTCGCGCACGTCCTGACCACCCTGGCGATGGACCTCTGCCAGTTCCTCCCGCCCGCCCCGCACACCCCGCGCGTCACCATCGACCGCCTGGTCGTCGCCCGCGAGACCTGGCGGCTGCCCGCCGCGGAGGCCGACTTCGCCGACGCGAAGGACGAGGCCCGCCGCTTCGTCCTCGCCCGGCAGTGGCGTACCCGACTGGGCCTGCCCCGCTACGTCTTCGTCGTCTCGCCGACCGAATCCCGCCCCTTCTACGTGGACTTCGACAGCCCTGTCTACGTCACGATCCTCGCCAAGGCCCTGCGCCGCCTGGCCCGCAAGGACCCGGAGGGCAGAGCCGTGTTCACGGAGATGCTCCCCACCCCGGAGCAGACCTGGCTCACCGACGACGAGGGCAACCGCTACACGTCGGAACTGAGGTTCGTCGCCTTCGACACCGCGGACGCCGGTACGCGGCCCCACTGAACCGGCGAACGCGACCGGCCGAGCCCACCCGGCTCGGCCGGTCCGACTCCCGCCGCTCACCTGTCGGCGAAGGCAGCCACCACCAAGTCCGTGAGCAGGGCTCCGGCGGTGCCGTCGGGGTCGAGGTCGGGATCGTAGATGGTGACGTTGAGCCCCACACACCGCGGCGACCGGACGAGCGGCCGCAACAGGGCGGTGACCTCATCGGGCAGGAGCCCGTCGGCGTCCGGACTGTCCACCGCCGGCATGACCGTGGGATCGAGAACGTCGGCGTCCAGATGAACCCAATATCCGTCGAGCGCAGGGAAGTCCAGACTGACGGCGGTGGCGGCGCCGAGGTCGGAGGGCTCCCACCGGCGCAGGTCGGACACGGTGACGACGGGAACCTTCAGCCCACGCAGCTCGGCGACCTCCTCGTCGTCCGAGTACGCGTCGCGCGTACCGAACACGCGGATGTCCTCGTCCCGGAGGTAGGGCCCCAGCCCCTCAAGATCGGTCAGATCGGCCTGCCCCCGTCCGGTGGCAAGCGCGAGTTCCTCCCCGCCGGCCGCGCCGACACGATCGGAGTTACCGGGGTGACGGAAGTCGGGGGAGGCGTCGACGGAGACCAGTCCGTAGCGGCCGAGACGGCGCAGGGCGAGCGCGGCACCGAGCTGGATGGAGCAGTCACCGCCGAGCATCAGCACGAAGTCCCCCGCACGCACGTGCTGTTGGACCCGGTCGGCGAGCCGAACGGTGTAGGAGGCGATGGCCGCGGCGTTGAAGACGCCGTCTCCCTCCTCCCAGTCGCCCCGGTCGTAGCGAGGCGGCACGACCACACCCCCCTCAAGGGCACCGAGCCTGCGCACGATCCCCTGGTCCCGCAAGGCTCCCGCGAGCTTGTAGCAGCCGGGGACGGTACCGGGCTCCGGCGGACGCAGACCGAGATTGGAAGGAGCGTCGATCACGACAATGTTCCGCATGAGCACCATCCTGCCCCCACCGGAGAGGGCCCGCCCCCAGGTCCTGGACCTCGGGGCGGGCCGACTGCCCGGCAACGGTGACGCTACGGCTTCCACCAGAGGCCGGAGGCGTCGCGCAGGGTGTTGGTGCCGCAGTGGATCTCGCCCATACCGAGGTGGTACGTGTACCAGTCGTCGACGTACGAGATGTTCATCCCGGCACCGGTGTACGCGGCCGTGACGGCCTCGGTGAAGATGTCCTTGCCCCCGACGACGGGACCCCACTGGCGCGGGGCGAGGTAGCGGTCCCGGGAGAGCAGGATGCCGTTGACGGCGCCCGGGACGTACGCGCTGGTCATGACGGTGGGAGCCGGTGCGGCGGCGCGAGCGCCCTCGGCGTCCTCGGCGTTCTCGCGGAACTGCTGCTGACCGTACTTCCGGGCGGCCTCCGAGGTCCCCTCGCCGCCGAGGCGGCGCAGCAGCGGTACGCGCGGGTCGGCGCTGTCGCCCACGATGCCCCGCGTGTAGAGGGCGGGCACGCGGACGATCTCGTCCTCGGTGACGCCCGTCTCCTTCTTGAGGATCTCCAGGTTGGCCGTGATCTTCCGGGCGGCCATTTCGTTGTCCTTGACCAGGTACCGGGAGGCGAGGGCCTCGTCGATGGTCTCCTCCGGGGGCAGCAGGTCCTCGAAGCCGGGGACCGAGAACATCTTCTTCGCGCCGTGGCCGTCGCGCTGGGCGTCCCGCAGGAGTTGGAGCCCGGCCGAGGGGTCGGCGATGCCGATCCGCCAGCCGCGCGGGGTGTCGGCGGGCAGGAACTGCACGAACTCGTCGACGTGCCCCACGTGCAGCCATGAGGTGTCCAGCAGGAGCGGGTCCTGAAGTCCCTGGGACTTCAGCATCGTGCGTATCTCCTTGGAGGGACGGACGCCGCTGCCGTCCTTGCGCTCGCCCATGATGATCCGACCGGCCGGGAACGAGCGGCCGTTGTGGGCGTAGGGCGGGATCGTCTCCAGGTTGCCGTAGGAATTGAGGGTCTCCCAGCCCTGCATGTCCCGGCCCTTGGCCTGGACTACGCCGACGTTGGGTCCGCGGAGCTTCTCGAAGAGCTCGCGGCCCGCCTCGCGGTCCTGGGCGGAGCGCAGCATGACGCGCATCGTGCGCTGCTTGCCGTCCGGGCCCGTCATGTTGAGGTAGGCCGGCTCGACGAAGTCCTGGGCCCAGATGTCGCCGTACTTCTCGAAGGTGATCAGCGGCTTGGTGATGCCGGCCGCCTGGCTCTCCTTCTCCAGCTTCTTGACGAACGCGCGCTGCCGCTTCGCCCACGGGTCGTTGCCGGCCACCTTGGTGACCATCAACTGCTGGGTGTTCTGCAGCGCGTGGTGGGTCAGCAGCGGAGCGGCACGCAGCGTGACGGAGTCGGCGGTGCTGCCGGACGAGGAGGTGACCTTCAGCCGGAGCACCACGCGCCCGTCCCAGGCCGCGCTGTCGCGGATGACGTCCTTGCCCTCGACACCGAACTCCACACCGGCCCGCAGCTCGGCCCGCGTCAGCCGGGTCTGCGAAGTGACCAACTCCCAGGCGCCGTTGCGCAGCAGGAAGACCCTGCTCCGGTCGGCTCCCGAGGTCACCTTGACACTGCCCCTGGCATCGGAGGGCAGGTTCCGCAGCGGCACCGAGCGGACCCGCGCCAGATCGGCGGCGTCGGCACGGCCGTTGACCTTCTGGTCGGAAGCGTCGTTGCACGCGGCGAGCTTGGCGTCGGAGAGCGGGCGGCCGCCCGTGCCGGTGGTCGGGCAGCGCCTGCTGTCGTCGTCGATGTTGGGCAGGAACACCGCACCCCGCCCGACGGTCCAGGTGTTCTCCCCGGCGGTGTCGGTGGCGTCCGTGACGTCGACCTTGCCGTCGCGGTTGACGTCCGCCCGCAGATCGATGCGCGGCGGTCCCTCCTCCGCGTACGCCATGCCCGGCGGTGTGAGCACCGCTCCGGTCGCGGTGAGAGCCAGTACCGCCCGTGCAGCGTGTCTCGTACGCACTTCGTGTCCTCTCGTTCCCTGCGGTCAACCCGCTGAAGGGAATGAGGGGGAACGCGCCCTGTGCGTTGGCTGTGCGCTGCGAAGTCATCCTCGTTGATGACGAATTGCGGCCAGCGGTACCTCTCCCGGCGGATCCCGGCGGATCCCGGCGGACAGGTCCCCACGCCGACCGGCGCCCCGCCGGAGGCGTCGCACACCGGACACGGCGATGTCCGGTTATCGCCGGTCCGCCGTAAATGCCTGGACCCGATGCCGCCCGCGACGGGACACTTCCGACTTCCGACCTCGGGAGTGTGATGGGGACGACAGACACGCGGGGCGCCACGCCGGACCGGAGCGCGGTCGTCCTGGCCCTGCGCCGCTACGGCCAAGAACTCCTCCGCCTGCGACGACTGGCCCTGCCCGCACTGCTGTTGCCGGCCCTGGGCAACATCGGCACCCGCTACGTAGCGCCCCTGCTGATCGCCAAACTCGCGGCCCAGGCCGCCGAGGACGACGGTCTCACCGTAGGCTCCGCCCTGCCGTACGTGCTGGGCTTCGGCGCGACCCTGCTGCTCGCCGAAGTCGTGTGGCGGATCGGGCAGCACTGCCTGAACCGCGTGGACGCCCTCGGCATGGAGCACCTGTACGTCAGCGGCATGGACGAACTCCTCGCCCAGGACGCCGCCTTCTTCCACGACAACTTCGCGGGCTCCCTGACCAAACGGGTGCTCAGCTTCGGCAAGCGCTTCGAGGATTTCGTCGACACCCTGACGTACCGGATCGTGGGCAGTCTCGTCCCGCTGGTCTTCGGCGCCGTGGTCCTCTGGATCTACGAGCCGATGCTGGTCGTGGGTCTGCTCGTCATGATCGTGCTGACCGTCGCGGCCGCGACGCCCCTGATCCGGCGCCGCCAGAAACTGGTCAACGACCGTGAGGCGGCGATGGCCCGGGTCTCCGGCCACGTCGCCGACAGCCTGATGAACATGGAGACCATCCGCGCCTTCGCGGCAGAAAGCCGGGAGGCCGAGGAACACCGCAGCCGCGTCGCGGAGTCCAGGCGCCTGACACTGCGGTCGTGGGACTACGGCAATCTGCGCGTAGACGTCCTGGTGGCCCCCATGTTCGTCCTGACCAACGTGCTGGGGTTGCTGGTCGCCATCGCCTTCGCCGGGTCGGGACAGGGAGTCGAGGCACTCGTCGTCGCGTTCACCTACTACTTCAACGCCACGGAGATCATGTTCGAGTTCAACCAGATCTACCGGCGTCTGGAAAGCTCCATGACCGAGGCCGCGCAGTTCACCGAACTGCTGCTGGAGCCGCCCACCGTGCTCGACCCGGCGCAACCCGAACCGCTCGCACCACGGGACACCGGCATCCGCTTCGACGCCGTCACCTTCGCCCACCTGGGTGCCCAGCCGATCTTCCAGGGACTCGACCTCAACGTGCCCGCGGGCGCCCGGATCGGCCTGGTCGGCAGGTCGGGCGGCGGCAAGACCACGCTCACCCGGCTCCTGCTGCGTATGTCGGACCTCGACGACGGCCGCATCCTGATCGGCGGCCAGGACATCAGCCGACTGCGCCAGACCGACCTCCGCTCGCTCTACGCCTACGTCCCCCAGGAACCCGCGATGTTCCACCGCAGCCTGCGGGACAACATCGCCTTCGCCCGTCCCGGCGCCACCGACACGGAGATCCACGCGGCGGCCGAGGCCGCGCACGTCACGGAGTTCGCCGACCAACTCCCCGACGGCTTCGCCACCTTGGTGGGGGAGCGAGGGGTCAAGCTCTCGGGCGGTCAGCGCCAGCGAGTCGCCCTCGCCCGTGCCATCCTGCGCGACGCACCCATCCTGCTGCTCGACGAGGCGACCAGCGCACTGGACTCGGAGAGCGAACTCCTCGTCCAGGACGCCCTGTGGCGGCTGTTGGAAGGACGCACGGCCCTTGTCGTCGCCCACCGCCTGAGCACGGTCGCCGGCATGGACCGCCTCGTCGTTCTCGACCGCGGCACCGTCGTCGAGCAGGGCACCCACGACCAACTGCTCGCCGCGGAGGGCGCTTACGCCAAACTCTGGCAGCACCAGTCGGGCGGCTTCCTGGGCGAGAGCACCGAAGGGGCGGCGCCCGGAATCCCGGTGCCGAGCACCAGGCCGACCTGACCGGCGGCCACGACCCGCTCGACTCTGGGGTGACAACGCCGACCGAGGTGCCGGCCGCCTCCTGGAACCCCGGGTCAGCGGGGCAGGGCGAGGGAGCGCGTGATGAGGGCGTCGTAGGCGCGATCGGGAAGGAGGCGACGCAGGGTGATGAGAGGGCGTGCGCTGAAGCCGGCGGCGTAGCGCGTCTTGGGCTTGCGCGCCGTGACGGCCTTGCCGATGGTGTCCGCGATCACGGTGGGCGGAGAGAGGCGCTTGGGCCATGGTCTCGGAGCGCAGCGAGGCGGCGACCGCGGCGGCCTGGCCGGCGTACGGGGATCCGCGAGGCGGAGGCGGACGCCGTCACGTTCGCCGCCGCGGACGCGGCGCTGCCGTTCCTCACCGAGGACGAGTCGATGTGGAACTTCTTCGCGCCCGAGCTGAGGCGCCGCCTCGCCGAACTGGAGACCTCGGCCACCACGGCCGACCGCGTGCGCGCGGCGCTCCACGAACGCCTGCCCGCCGGTGAGAGCTCGATCAACGCCATCGCCGGCCAGCTCATGCTCAGCCCCCGCACCCTCCAGCGGCAGCTACAGGCGGAGGAGACCAACTACCAGGCCGTACTGACCGACACCCGCGAGAAGCTCGCCCTGCGCTACTTGGCCGATCCCTCCCTCACCACCGCGCAGATCGCCTACCTGCTCGCCTACGACGACACCAACTCCTTCTACCGGGCCTTCCGCCGCTGGACCGGCCTGACCCCAGAAGCCGCCCGCACCCGCAACCGCCTCGCGCTCACCTGATCGACATCAGCGCGCAGGTCCGTGCGCATGGATTCCAGTGGCTCCGGCACACCCATGATCGCTAGCCTCGCCGGATATGAATCAGCGCCAACGGAAGAAGCTCTCCCGTCGTCTCTTCGAGGCGATCCTGACGGGCGATGTCAGCCACGCGAAGGCCCTGCTGCGCAGTGGAGCGGACCCGGAGCAGCCCGACAGCGACGGAACCACACCCCTGTACCTCGCGTCGGTGCAGGGTGAGGCCGAACTGGCCCGCCTCCTCTTGGAAAGCGGGGCTTCCCCAGACACCGAAAGCCAAGGGCCAGGCTCGGACGGCACACCCCTGTGCGCGGCCGCATGTTGGGGCCACGCCGAAACCGTCCGCCAACTGCTGACCCACGGAGCCGACCCGAACCTCCGCGAAGACCAGGGCACAGGCTGGTCCCCACTCGAATGGGCAGAAAACGGCCCCCACCCGGCCACCGCCGATATCCTCCGGTCTGCCGGAGCCCGTCCGTCAACTACTACGACTCTCTAGCGAATGCGACCGCAGGACGCACGAATGTCGAAGAGTATGGCCTTCCTCAACTACCTTGGTGGTCCCCTTGGACATCGACCTGGTTCGAATTGTCGTCGAAGACAGCGGATTCGATTTTGTCGTCCCGGTTGAATTCTTCGGGTATCGAGTCGTTGACGAGGTTGAGCATGTTCCGACCGACGCGGGGCGGACGTTGATTCGTTTCGGGACGATCGGGCGCCCGGGACCCTTGGGTGTGGGGGTTTCCGTATTCGTGGACGAGGAGACCGGTGAGGTCGTCTCGGGCATGGAGCCCGATGACGTAGCTCCGGTCAATACCTCTCCGGCGCTGTTCACGGACTGCGTCAGACGCTTGGCGGATATCTTCCCCTTCTACGCCGAAGGGTCCGACCCCGAGGACTGGGAAGCAGGCGCCCAGAAGGTAGAGGAAGCCATCCGCGAGATCGACTCCGCCGCATACCAAGAAGGCGCGTTCTGGTATGAGTTCCGATGGGATGTGACCATGGGAGATTTCCACGCCGCGTAGGCGGACGCCAACAGGACCGTGAGGGTGCGCCCGTGCGGAGTCTCCCGCTTCGACTATCGGTCGCCGTCCCGGCGCCGTCGTCGCGCGCGCTCGAATTCGGCAACGTCGTTGATCCACGGGCCGTGTTGATCGAGTGCGGCGCAACCGCCGCGCACGAACGCGCTCACCAGTTTCCGGTAACCGCCGATCCCGTCGACCAGGCTGTACTCGACCCGGTACTTCGGTTCCGACCCGCCCCGCCCCTTCTCCACGGTCGTGATCCGGGCCACGGAGTCCGCGTAGAAGTGGAGTTGGATCCCTTCGCCCAGCTCCTCGTCCTCAATGGTGAAGACGTCGTTGTCCGCGGTGCAGCGGTCGCTGACGAAGTCCCAGAACTCCGCGCCGGCGCCGCGAGCACCGTTCCGCCGCCACGTTCTCTCGACGCCCTTGTCGTCGGTGAACAGCAGGGCCGTCTTGTTCGCTCGCTCATCCGGCTCGGCGCGATCGTCGCCAGTCTCCTCGTCGTCCGCGGGCGTGTTCCGGGCGCGGTTCGCGGCCTGCGAGCACATCAGGAAGCTCACCGTTCGCACGGCGTCATCGACGAGTTCGGGGTGAACACGGCGTACGGCCGCATCGACCGTCGCCGTCATCCGGTCCCAGTCGCGCTTGTCCGTGGCGTTCTTCCCCCGTCGCGGATCGAGGCCGATCCGCATCCCGGCGCATGCCTGCTCCGCCGTGGCGATCACACGCAGGACCTCGGGCAGCAGCGCGGGGTCGACGGCGTCGGGATTCCGTCCGGGGATCGTCGCGCCATGCGTGTACTGGCCCGTGTACTTGAGGATCGCGGCGTCGAGCGGGCCGAGGACTGTTCCGCGCTCGGCGCGGCGGCGGTCCGCGTGGTACTCCTGAGCGCGCATCTCGTTGGCCGTCTCGGTCGCCGTGCGCATCGCCGCGCAGACCTGACCACGCCGAAGCAACGCGATGTCCGCGCCGTGGGCAACGAGCCGGCTCCTGTCCCATGAGATACGTCGGAAGAGTGCGTCGACCTCCGCGGGTGGGCTGAGAAGGATCGGGTCCAGGAGCGCGGCGGCGGCGTCCTCGTCGAGCGGGCCCCGGGTTCCGGCGGCCTCGCACAGGGGAAGGACCGCGCTCCACAGCAGCAGATGCCGAGGCAGATCCTCCTGGATCACCGCAAGATGTTCCTCCCCGATGGGGAAGGTGAAGGTGCGAGGCTCATGGTTGGCATCGGCCCCGGCGCCGAGCTTCAGTTTCAACCGGCCGTCCTCACGGACGACGCTCGGTATCCAGCCGCTCCGGCGCGTGAAGACAATGTCTCCCATGGGCTCAGACCTTCTTCGTAGTCCACGGAATGGGCGTGACTGCGCAGTCGAGCCCCTCCGACCGTTGTCCGCTCACGACCACCGCGCGCATTCCCCTTCAAGGCGGGTGTCCGCCCGTACCCACACTTCGCCCCCGGCGGCCCCGGCCGGAGCGTCGACCCGCTCCATTCCGAGAAACGCGATCAGCGCGAGCAGTTCGACTCGTTCGGCGGGGTCGTCGTCGGCATCGAGCGAGTCGAAGAAGACGTAGTACTGGCCGCTCGGGTCCACGATGCCCGAATCTCCCCAGATCCGGCCGACCTCCGAGAGCGCTGCTGCCTCCGTCGTGAACATGGCGGCGCGGAGGGCACCGCGCGTCTCCGGGGGCGCGTCGAGGTCGGCCGGGCCGGAGAACCACTGGCCGAAGTGGTCGAGGCCCGCGTATCCGTTCTCGAAGAACAGCATCGCGCTCGGGAGGTAGCGATTGGCCCTGCCGACCTGGAGGTATTCCGACCGGGACCGGACCCCGTCCTCGACCCGGGAGATCACGCCTTGCCCCGGCATGAGGATCAGACGCTGCCCCGCCGGTTCGTCACGGATGGTGTAGGCGTCGCTCTGCCGATCCCGGAAGAACGCGGAGAACGCCACGTAGGCCTCCTGAGCGTCGCCCACGGTCACCTGCTGTTCCTCGCCGTCACCGGCAGCGAAGACGAATCGTTTCGGTCCGGGGTGGTAAGGGCGAGCCATGTACGTCCTTCGTTCACGTGCAGCAACTCCAGCAGCGTAGTCGGCGACCGGATCCGGTGAGGAGTCCCTGCTGGTGGGGTTGTCGTAGGGATGATCTAGGGTCGCGAACATCTCGTATGGGGAGGGGATCGCGCGTGGTGCGTGGGGGCCGGTGGGCTGTGATGAGTGCGGTAGTGGTGCTGATGCTGGCGGCATGCGGGCAACAACACCAACAGCAGCCGGGGGAGGAACTGAAACTGCCGTTCGGGAGTGCGGAGGAACTGCCCGAGAAGCTTGCTGCCGACGGGACCACCATCGTGGTCGGTGACCCTGACGCGAAGGTGTCGGTCCGCGTGTACGAGGACCCCCGCTGCCCGTACTGCCAGGAGTTCGAGACGACCGGCGGCGGCCCGTCGCTCCGGGAGGCGATGCTCGACCGGCAGGCCAGAGCCGAGTACACCCTCGCCTCCTTCCTGGACGACCGTCATGGCAGCGGGTCGAAGAACGCGGTCAACGCACTGCGCGCCGCGCTGGAGGAGGGCAAGTTCGTGGAGTTCCACGAGGTGCTCTACGCCAAGGCACCGGAGGAGAGCGTCGACGGCTTCAGCACCGGTTACCTGCTGGAACTGGCGGACGATGTGGAGGGCCTGCGCGGCCCCCGGTTCGACAAGGCCGTGACGTCGATGAAGTACCGCGCGTTCGTGACCGCCTCCGAGAAGGCCTATGAGCGAGCCGGTGGAGCGGAGGACCCCGAAGGCCCCGGCACGCCGACCGTCGAAGTCAACGACAAGCGGATCCCGCAGGAGTACGCCGCTCTCTACTACGAACGCGCCACCTTCGCCCAACTGCTCCAGAAGATCCACACCAGGCCGTGGGAGTGGGAGCAGACCGAGCTGTAGACCACCACGGGCTTTGCCGCGCCGGCGGGGGACGGGCGCCCCTTGGGCCCGCTCTGGCCTTTCCCGTAGAAGTACGCCTCACCCGCCACGAACCGCCACCGCCAGTGTCAGTTCCAGAACCCGGTGCGGCGACGCCAGGTCCGGGAACAGTTCGCGTAGTTGCGACATCCGGTACCGGACGGTCTGGGGGTGGACGAACAGTTCCGCCGCCACCTCGTCCCGCCTGCCCTGGTGCAGCAGCCACGCCCGCAGGGTCTCCTCCAGTCGTCGCGCGGTCGCGACAGGCAGGGCCCGCAGCGGTGCGAGGGCGCGGGCGCGCAGGTCGGCGAGCGCGTCCGCGTCGGCGCTGAGTACCAGCTCGGGCAGGTGGTCCTCGGTGTCCCGGATGTCGGGGGAGAGGGAGCGGGCGTGCACGGCTCGGGCGTACGAGGCGGACGCCCGGGTCCACGGCCGGGCCGGGCCGACCACGGCGGTGCGGTCCGTCAGCTGCCGCAGGAGATGCGATCGGTCGGCGTCGGGGACGAGGAGGACACCCGTGCCGTCCGGCAGATCGTCGAGGACGAGGGTGTTCGGGTCGAGCGTGCGGTAGGCGGGCCGGGCCTGCGCGCCGGGGAGCAGGACCGCGGTCAGCGAGGACGGCGGCTGCCAGCCGGCCCGCTGGGCGGAGGTCAGCAGGACGTCCGCGGGCGCGCCGGCGAGGAGATCGCGCGCGAGGTGCTCCAGGTGCCGCTCGTGGTCCCTGCCCCGGGCGGCCAGCTCGTCCGCGTGGCCCGCGGCGCTCGCGGCGGAGAGCTCGTCGATGTAGGCGAAGGTCAGTTCGGCGAACTTGGCGACCTCGGCGGCGGGCAGACCCGCCGGTACGGCCCCTTCCGCCAGGCAGCGCCAGGCCACGCGGGCACCGACGCGGTAGGCACTGAGCAGGGCGTCCATGGAGCGGCCGTCGCGGACCTCGCCGCGGCCCAGTTCGTAGGCCGCGTCGCCGCCCTCGACGCCGGTGGCGTTCCCGCTCGCGAGGTCCAGGTAGTGGCCCAGGGCCGTGCGGACGGCTCGGCGGATGGTGGCGCCCATGTGGCCGGTGAGGGCGTTGGCGTAGGGCGGGACCTCGTCGATGATCGCTTGGACGACCTCGTCGGCGGTCGTCTTCAGCGCGGCCCGAAGCGCTGTGACCGTCGTCTCATCGAGGTCCAGTTCACTGGCCCTGCGGATCACATGGCTCACGTTTTATTCCCTGCGAACAAATTTGCCGACCAGCTTTACGTCCTTCGGTCAGGACTTTACGCCCTGAGGCGCAGCAAGCTGAACCCATGACGAGTACAGCCCTTCGCAGCAGGGCGTGGAAGCTCCTGGAGATGGTGACCACGCCGCTGCTGCCGTCTGACTACCTCGACCTGGTCAGCCCGCTGCGTGCGGGCGCGGACCTGCGGGGGCGCATCGAGGCCGTGCACCCCGAGACGGGGGACGCCGCGACCGTCGTGATCAGACCGGGACGGGGCTGGCGCGGCCACACGGCCGGTCAGTACGTGCGGATCGGGATCGACGTCGACGGAGTGCGCCTGTGGCGCGCGTACTCGCTCACCTCACCGGCCGACCGCCCGGACGGACGCGTCACGATCACGGTGAAGGCGATCCCGGACGGCAAGGTCAGCAATCACCTGGTCCGCGAGGCGCGGCCGGGCACGCTGATCCACCTCGACCAGGCGACCGGTGACTTCGTGCTGCCGCGCGTCAAGCCCGCGAAGGTGCTCTACCTGACGGCCGGCAGCGGCATCACGCCCGTGATGGGCATGCTGCGCGACACCGAGTTCGACGACGCCGTCATGATCCACTCCGCGCCCCGGCCGCAGGACGTGATCTTCCGCGAGGAGCTGCACGGCCTGGTCGCGGAGCAGAAGCTGCGGCTGACCGAGGTGCACACCGACACGGACGGCATGCTCGACATCGCCCGCCTCGAAGAACTCGTGCCCGACTGGGCCGAGCGCGAGACCTGGGCCTGCGGCCCCGCGGGCCTGCTCGACGCCGCCGAGAAGCACTGGTCCGAGCACGGCATCCCGGAGCGCCTGCACACCGAACGCTTCCGTCCCAACGTCGTGGTCGTCGGAGACGGCGGCGAGGTCACCTTCAGCGCCACCGGCAGGACCGTCGACGCGGACGGCGCCACGCCGCTGCTGGACGTCGGTGAAGAGGCCGGCGTGCTCATGCCCTCCGGCTGCCGTATGGGCATCTGCTTCGGCTGCGTCGCGCCGCTCAAGGCGGGCGCCGTCCGTGACCTGCGCACCGGCGAGATCACCGAGGCCGAACCGGGCGTCCTCATCCAGACCTGCGTGTCCGCCGCCGCGGGCCCCTGTGACATCGAACGGTAGGAGCACCTTGACCGCCATCGACCCCACCGCCCACCTGACCGCGGAGCAGATCGAGGAGCTCGGCCGCGAGCTGGACGCGATCCGCGACGAGGTGATCGCCAGTCGCGGTGAGAAGGACGCGGCCTACATCCGCAAGGTCATCTCGGCGCAGCGCAAGCTGGAGCTGGCCAGCAGGGGCGTGCTGCTGTTCTCGTTCTTCCCGCCCGCGTGGCTGATCGGCACCGCCGGCCTGTCCGTGGCGAAGATCATGGACAACATGGAGATCGGGCACAACATCCTGCACGGCCAGTGGGACTGGATGCGGGACCCGAAGATCCACTCCACCACCTGGGAGTGGGACCACGTCTCGCCGTCCGACCAGTGGAGGCACTCGCACAACGAGCTGCACCACAAGTACACCAACGTGATCGGCAAGGACAACGACCTCGGCTACGGCATCATGCGCGTCGACGAGGACCAGAAGTGGCACCCCTTCCACCTCGGCCAGCCGCTGTGGAACTTCATCAACGCCTGCTTCTTCGAGTACGGCATCGCGGCGTACGACCTGGAGCTCGGCAAGAACCTTCACAAGCGCCGCCGCAACAACCCGGAGTTCCGTGCCCGGGCCAGGGCCGTCGGCCGCAAGATCCGTAAGCAGGTCCTCAAGGACTACGTGATCCACCCGCTGCTGTCGGGCCCGTCGTTCCTCACCACGCTGGCCGCCACGTTCACCGCGAACCTGGTCCGCAACCTCTGGTCCCACTCGGTGATCATGTGCGGGCACTTCCCCGAGGGCGTCCAGGTCTTCGAGCGCCGTTCGATCAAGGGCGAGACGCGCGGCCAGTGGTACCTGCGCCAGATGATGGGCTCGGCGAACATCAGCGGCAGCAAGGCCATGCACTTCATGACCGGCAACCTCTCGCACCAGATCGAGCACCACCTCTTCCCGGACCTGCCGAGCAACCGGTACGCCGAGGTCTCGGTGAAGGTGCGCGCGCTGTTCGAGAAGTACGAGCTGGAGTACGTCACCGGACCGCTGCCCAAGCAGGTGTTCTCCGCGTGGCACAAGGTCGTCCGGCTCTCCCTGCCGAACAAGAAGCCCAAGGTCAAGGCGCCGGAGCGGGAGCAGGAAGTCCTCGCGGCCTGATCCCCGGTAGCGGTCCCGTACCGGCTCCCGGTCCCGTACCGGCTCCCGGTCCCGTACCGGCTCCCGGTCGGTCCCGTACCGGCTCCCGGTCCCGTCGGCAACGCCGGGACCGGGAGCCGGACGGCGTCACGTCACTCGGGGACGTGGAGCGGCGGGTGCTCCAGCACCCGGGGCCTGTACTCGACCAGTTGGATACGCCCGTCGAAGGTGCGGTGCTCGATCATGTCGAGGGCGACGTCCGGATAGCCGTCGTAGATGCGCTCCTCGCCCGTGGCCCCGGTGATCACCGGGAACATCACGACCCGGAAGCGGTCGACGAGCCCGGCCCGCAGCAGCGACCGGCTCAGACTGAGGCTGCCGATCGTGCTGAGGAGCCCCGAGCCGCTCGCCTTCATGGCGCGGACCGTCTCGACGGCGTCCTCACGGACGAGCGTGGTGTTGGCCCAGGTCAGCGGCTCCTCCAGCGAGGACGAGAACACCACCTTGGACGCTCGCGTGAGCCCGTCCACGGACGCCTCCTCCTCCGGCCGGAACTCGTCTTGGCCCTCGGGCACCTGACCTGCGGCGAAGCCCGACATCAGGCGGTAGGTGTTGGCTCCCATCAGGTGTGTGACCTCGGGCTGCTCACCGAGCCAGGCGAGGTACTCCGGGCCCTCCAGGCCCCAGAACCCGGGCCACCCTTCTCCCGACGCGTAGCCGTCGAGGGAGGTGATGAAGTCGACGAGAAGCTCCGACATGGCCGTGTCCTTTCGTGGGGTGTCACGAGTGTGGACCGGCGTGGAGCCGCGAACTCATCGGCCGCGCCGTGACGCACCGGGAAGCCAGTGACGCCGCGCGGAACATCCGCGGCCGGGCGGACGGCCGCTGTTTGCCGTGATCTGCCAACTCAGGCCCTACTGAGGGTGGTTCAATGCGTTCTGTGAGTACGCGAGCGCTGAATGTGGTTTCGTCGGCGGCGGGGAAAACTGTTCCCGCGCGGCGGCCGGCGTCAGCGCGAGGCGACGACGAGGAGCCGTCCGATGAAAGTGGGCCTTGCCGACCTGCTCCAGGACCTGCGGAGCGAACTGACCGAGGCCATGCGCGACGGGACCGGCTCCGACATGCGGTTCGAGATCGGCACGGTGGAACTGGAGCTCTCCGTGCAGGTGCAGAAGGAGGCCAGGCCCGGCGCCAAGGTCAGGTTCTGGGTCGTCGAGGCCGGCGCCGAGGCCGCGGTGACCGCGACGTCGGCCCACACCATCAGGCTGTCCCTGGAACCCCGATTGGCGTCGGCGCCGAACCGCCGACCGCTGATCGCGGGCGCCGAGGTCGAGGGCGAGCGCGTGCCGGCGGTCACTCGCGCCGAGGCCGATGGCGGACGGTGACCCGCGCCGGGACCGCGTCGCCGAACTGATCGTCAGCCACTCCGGGGGAGCCCGGCGCGGTTCCGGCTACCGCGTCGCTCCGGGCGTCGTGCTGACGGCCGCCCATGTGCTGGAGGACGCCGTCGATGTGCTGGTCTCCTTCGAGGCCAACCTTCCCACCGAGCACGCGGTGGCCGCGATCGGCTGGCGCGGGGTCGGCACCACCGACATCGCACTGATCGTCATTCCGCCGGTCGCCGACGACGGCGAGTTGCCGCAGTTCGGGCGGGTGGGAGCCTCGGCGGAACACCTCAACGTCCAGATGATCGGATTCCCGCTCTGGAAATTGCGCACCGACGCGGACGGCAGCAGGTACCGCGACAGCCACCAGGCGTTCGGCACCCTCGCGCCGCTGTCGAACGCGCGTGAGCGGACCCTGGAGATCACCGTGGGTCCGCCGCCCGACGATCCGTCGCCGGACGTGTCGCCGTGGGAGGCCATGTCGGGCGCCGCCGTGTGGGCACAGGGCCGGATCGTCGGGGTCGTCAAGGCGCACCACCCCGGTGACGGACTGTCCCGCCTCGCCGCCACGCCGCTCGACGTCGCCCTGACATCGCTGCAACCCGCCCTGCTGGCCAGCCTGCGCGCCCTGCTCCCGACCCTGCCCGCGCCCGCGGACCTCCCCGACGTCCTCGCCCGCCCCGACACCGGCGCCGGCGATGTCCCCGCCGGGCGGGGAACGCGGGAGGTGCTCCGCGCATACCTGGAGACGCTCGTCGAGAGCTTCCACTGGCTGCAGCTGCAGGGCATCGAGGACGACGGCTCGCTGCGCATCGAGCTGGAGAAGATCTACGTAGCCCTGGAGATGGCGCCGGAGACCGACTACGACCTCGGGCACATCGCGGACCTGCACTCGACGGAGGTGCGCGAGGCGGCCGGGGGGACGGCCGTCGACGCCCTCGCGCCCGAACTCCTGACGAAGCTCGACGCCGAGATCGTCCGCCGCGGCTTCCGGCCCTCGGGAGAAGGGGCCGGCCCGGAGCACACCGCCCAGGTCGCCACCATCGCCGACGCCTTCCGGGCGCACCGCAGGATGGTCATCCTCGGCAAGCCCGGCAGCGGCAAGAGCACGCTGGGCCGCTGGCTCGCCCTGCAACTGGCGCGCGGCATGCTCGACCGGATGGCCCAGGAGGTCCCGCCGGTGTCCGGCCCGGCACTCCCGCCGGACGCCGTCCGGGTCCACGTCGCCGCCGCGACGCGCTTCCTGTTCTCCAGGAGACACTTCCTCCGACCCGGCCACGGCGACCCCACCGGCACCGTCGTCATCGACACGCTCCCGGAGCGGGGCACGCTCACGCTGGCCGGCACCCCGGCCGCCGCCGGCCAGGCCGTCCCCCTCGACCAGATCGAGCGGCTGGCGTACACACCCGCGGGCGACGAGTGCGGCACCCGCTACGCCGAAGTGCGGTTCTCCACCGGAGGCGACACCGAGGCATGGGAGCGGGGCGTCGTCGTCATCGACGTCGGGCACCCGGTGCGGGTACCGGTGGCCTGGGTGGATCCCGGTACGACCGGCCCGGACGCGACCGGGCGACTCATCGACCTGGGGCCCGCGCGCGTCCCCGTCTTCCTGCGCCTGGCGCACTTCGCACACGAACTCGCCCGCCGCGAGCGCGCACACGAGCCGCCCCTCTCGCTGGCGGAGTACCTCGGGCGCGACCCCGACCTCCGCGGCGCGGACGCGGACGGCCGCAACGCCATGCTGCGCACCTTCCTCGACGAAGGCCGGGCCGTGATCGTCCTCGACGGTCTCGACGAACTGCCCGAAGGCAACCGCCGGACGGTCTCCCTGGCGGTCCAGAAGTTCATCGAGGAGGCCGCTGCCGCCAACGCCGCCGAGGAGAGCGACTGGCCCTGGCGCACCGGCGGCAATCAGGTCATCGTGACCAGCAGGTATGTCGGATACCGGTCGATGAGCATCCGGTCCGGTTGCGTTCACTTCGGAATCCGGCCGATGGAGCGCCCCGCGGTGGAGCACTTCGTACGGATGTGGACCGCGGTCGCCGGCAAGCGGTCGAAACCGGGCGCACCGCAGCGGCCGGTCGCCGAGGACCTCGTACGCGAGATCTACGACGACGCCCGGCCGGGCATCCGCACCCTGGCCACGAACCCGCTGCACGTGACCATCCTGGCAACCGTCTACTGGGCCGACGGACGCCTGCCCGAACAGCTCGCGGGCGTGTACGACCGGGTGGTGGAACGGCTGCTGCGCATCTGGCTCAGCCGGCCGGAGTGCCAGGCCCACACCCTGACCAGGGACGAACTGCTGGCGGCCCTGGAGCCGCTGGCGGCCGAGATGCAGGACAGCGCGGTGGGCAACGGCCTGGTCGGTCTCGACCGGATCGGCGAGCTGATCGCGACCCCGCTGGCGCGCATGCGGCACACGTCCCCCTCCGACCGCGCGTTCCAGGGGGTGCTCCGCGACCTGCTGACGGTCATCAAGAAGCACGTCGGTCTGCTCGCCGAGGAGTCCGACGACAACTACGCCTTCTCGCACCGCACACTCCAGGAGTTCCTCGCCGCCCGGCACATCCTGGCCGCGGGGGCGGCCGCCGCCGAGACGATCATCGAGAGGCTCGACGACCCGCACTGGCGGGAGCCGTTGAAGATGGCCCTGGGCCTGGTGACGGTCAGCGCGGAGTGGGGCGGCCCGCAGGCCAGGACGCAGTTGCTGCGTGACGTCCTGGCCGGCGACGACCGCGATCCGATGATCGCCCGCGCGGCGATGCTGATGGTCGACGCCTTCCCCGGGCTCGGCGACGCACCGGAGGACACGGTCGCCCGGATCGTCGGCCAGTTGCTGAAGTCGTACGCGTTCGGTCAGGACCAGGCGCAGGCGGAGGGCCTGCGCGAGGAGATCTGCGCGATCTTCGCCCGGCTGCGCCGCGGACCGCGGGCGGAACAGGTCGTCGAGGCCCTCGCCGACGCCATTCGGGGGTCCGCCGGGGGCCCCGACCTGGCGGGAGCCGCAGCCCAGGTGTTGCAGCGCACCGCCTGGTTCACCACCGTCACCGCGGACGCGCTGCTGGAGCAGGTCCACCGCGCCCCGGACCACCGTGACGCCGCCCGGCAGCCGGTCCGGTGGGCGCTCGTCTCCGCCCTCGGCAGGTCCGCCGAGGAAGCGCGAGGTGCGGAGCCGGCCGACCTCGACATGCCGCGACTGCTGGCCCGGCACCTGCCGATGCGCCGGCTCCTGGAGTCCAAGCCCGAGCTGACGGCCTTCGTGCGCGGCGACACCGACTGGCTGTGGCTGATGGTCGCGCTGTACGGCGGCATCGGCCAGGCGGACCAGGGCAGGGCCCGGCGCGCCCGGCAGACGGAGCGACTGCGGGCGTTCCGGCACACCGGCGTCCCCGCCGGCCTGCCGGTGCTCCCCCCGGAGGAGGCGCCGCCGCTCGGCTTCGCACCCGGCGACATCGTCTACGACCTCACGGACGCGGGACTGAGCCGCACCCTCCGCCGGCACCTGATCGCCCGCCTGCCCGCCCAGCAGCTGGCAGGGCCGTTCCGGGAGCTGTGGGAAGGGGCCGGCGACCCCGCGGGAGGCGCGGACGCCGTCGTGGGCCTGGCCGCCCTCGGCGAGGACGTCGTTCCCCTGATCCGAGACGCCCTGGCGGACCCGGCCCGACGCCCTACCGCGCTCGGCGCGCTCAGCCGGTTCCGGTGGCTGCAGGATCTGCTGCGCGAGCCACTGGTCGGATCGGCGGCGGTCGCCGCCCGCACCATTCCCGGGCACGCGCCCGAGGACCACCAACTCGATCTGCTGCGCATCGCCATCGACGGCCGGATCGCCGGAGGCGGTGACCCGCTGCCGGTCAGCGACCGGATCGCGGCCTACCGGTACGTCGACGCGACGACGGAGAGGGTCCGCGACGCGGTGGAGGCCGAGTACTGGAGCCACACCTTCTCGGGCCTGGCGCCCGAGACGCTGACAGGCACCGGAACCGGCACCGGCAGCCGCACGGTCCTGGGCGTGTCCTTCCCCGGGCCCGGAGGCCTGCCACGCGGCTGGTCGGGCCTGCCGGTGCCGCGCAACGAGTCCGTTCGACACCGGCTCACCTGGCCACGGGCGGTCCTGACCCAGCCGGCGGAGACGCCCGTCCAGCGCTACCTCGCCGCTCTCGACCGCCTGCTGACCGCACCGGACGAACTCGGTCAGCTGGCGGGCCACGTGCTGGGCCGCTACACCCGGCTGCTCGACGACCACCGGGAACTGCTCTGGGAGACACTCGCGGTCTGCTGCCTCCGCGACCGGACGTTCCGCAGCGGGTTCCTCTCGGGATTCGTCCAGGCGCGCACCGCCCACCAGTCGTCCGGCGTGACCGCCGCCGACGCGATGCTGAAGTGGGGAGAGGGATGGGCCGCCGCCGAAGGCGCCGACGCGGGCGAGATCCGCGAGATCCTGGCAGGCGTCCTCTACCCGCGCGACCCGGACTCGGGCGACCCGGACTCGGGCGACCCCGCAGGGTTCGACGTGCGCCCCGAGGCAGCCGTCACCGGTGCCATGGTGCACACCGCCCGCATCCACGACCCCTACCTGCGGTTCCGGGCTCTGTGGCGGCTGGCGGGCGCCCTCGCCGACCTGGACGGCACGGTTGCCGACCTGGCGGTGGCCCACTCCTTCGCCCGCATCGCCGACCCGCGGGACCTGGCGCGCGCCGTCGAGGTGATCGCCCTGACCGAACCGAACCTGCGCCCCGGCGACCTGCCGCTGTACGAATACCGCAGGCTCCGCCACGAGTTGGGCGAGGTCGTCCAACCGGCGGACCGGGCTCGGGCCATGGCCCGGCTGGCGCTGCTCGCCCCCGACCACTCGGACGAACTGCTCGCGGTCTGCACCGCGTCCCTCCGCCAGATCGACGACGACCGGCAACTGGTCCAGGCGCTCCGTGAAGTACGTGCCGTCTTCGGTGGGTTCTACGGACCGGCCGAGACGGGGGACACCCTCGTCGAGGCGGTCCCCGACGCGTGGCTGCGTGACCTGGCTACGGAACGTGCCTCGCGGCTCGTCGCCCGCTACCGCGCCCACTACGGTCAGGGGGCCCTCGCCTGGCGGCTGCCGCCAGGGATCACCGCCCTCGGCGCGAGGGAACACCGGCTCTCACAGCCGACCGGACGCCTTCCGTGGGGCCTGCTCTACCTCAACGCCACGGCGGCCGAGGCCATCACGATGGAAGCCGTGCCCACGGACGGCGACGCCAACTGGGACCTGCTGCGGGAGCGGGACCCGCAGGCGGCGGTGGCGGGCCTGCTGGAGGCGGCGATCGAGGAAGGCCTCCGGATCACCCCGAGGGAGGCGCTCCTCCTCACCCGCCTCGTCGAATCGGACCGCGGAGACGTCCTCGGCCCGCTCTGGGCACACCTGCGATGCCCCGACCGGGCGGCGCGGGCCATCGTCTCCCGCTGGACCGACTCCGACCCGGCCGCCGCACGGTGGGCGGCGCTCGTACAGGCGGAGGCCGGGCACCTGACACCCGGGAACGTCTCCAAGGTGATCGAGCTGATCGGCACATCGACCGATCGCCTCCGGCTGCGGGCCGCCCTGGCCCTGCACGGCACCACACCGCACGGCAAGAACCGTGACCGCCGCTGGTCCGTGCGGCGGGTGGGGGCGGCCTCCCTCGACACGCTCGCCGGACACCTGCGGCGCACCGACCTGCCTCCCGTCGTGCTGTCCTCCCTGGAGTGGGTGCGCTGCGACATCCACCACGACGACGGGACCGCGATCGACACCTGGCTGGAGCAACTGGCCTCCGGGGGCGGCGGATCCGCCGAGTGGATCGTCGAGTCGATCGAGTCGATCGACGCCGGACTGCTGCCCCGCCTCCTCGCGGCCCTCCCACGGATGCCCGCGGCCGGGCAGCGCGCACTGCTGACCGCGCTGTGCAAGCTCGCGTACAACCAGCCCGAAGTGATGAAGCCGCTGACGGACTCGGTCCACGCGGCCGTGACGTCCGTACCCGAGACGGTCAGAGGCGCGCTGCGCGTCGTGCACGAGGGCCCGGCGGCCTACCTCAAAGCAGCCCGCAAAGCGGTGACCGACCACAGGGCCGACGAGCGTCTGCAAGCAGCCGAGAGACTCGTCGTCGAGGCCGGAGTCTGGTTGGGCGGCGACGCCCTGGACAGCGCGGGCTCCTGCATGGAACGGCTCAAAGTGATCGGCGAAGGGCAGTACATCACGATCGGGCTGTCGAAGAACTCCGGCTACTGGGCCGCGGCCGACACCGCGGCGGCTCCCCTGCGCGGCGACGACGACGTACTGCGCCTGCTCCTGGCGTGGGTGGAGTCCGTCAACCCGGCGGACGACACGGACGACGAGCTGGGCCACCTTCTGACGGCCCTCAACGCGCTCGCCCAGGCAGCCCCGCACGCCTTCACCGCACTGGCCGATCCGGACGTCTGGGAGGTGATCCTCACCGAGTGCTCGGAGACGGCACCCCACTGGAACAAGCGCCTGGCAGCGGTCCGGCTCCTCGGCCTGCTGCGCCGCGTCTCCGGTCGCATCTCCGCGGCGCTGTGCACCGCGATGGGTGACGTCTCCTTCGTACAGAAGGCCGCCTACACCTCGGTCGCCCGGTTCCGCCAGGTCACCGGAGACATCATCCCGGAGCTGATCGGCCGGCTGAACGGCCCGGACGCGGCCGTGGCCGCGTCCACGGCACGGCTGCTCGTCGCCCTCGCGCAGGCGGAGGGCGCGACGGCCGACCGCCGCCGGATCCTCCTGGGTCTGCGGCAGGCCGCCGCCGGGCCCGCCGGACTGCGTGGCGTCTACCTCATGCTGGACTACGACGAGGCACCGGAGATGTCGGTCGAATTCGTCGACAGCCTCGGCCGGCTCCTGTACCGCGCGATCCTGGAGATCAGAAGCCTCTGACCGGCCGCGCCCGCTATGCAGCCGACCCCGGACCGCGCCTTCGACAGGCGTCGCCGCCCACCCGGACCACCTGCTCCGTCGCTCCGAGAGAGCCCACCTCGCCCGCCGGCAGCCCCACCAGCGCCTCGGCCTCCGCCGCCGCGGCGCCGTCCTTCGTCCCGAACACCTGCACCGCCCCCGCTCCCGCGACGATCTCCGGCCAGGTCGCCGGAAAGGTCGTACGGAGCTGGTGCACGTCGTGCCAGAAGGTCCAGACCCGGGGTCCCGCGCCCGGCCGCGTCCCGAGCAGCGCTTCGAGGAGCGGAAAGGGGCCCAGCGCGGAGCACCGGTCGAGGACGAACAGGGGCGCGGGCCCGGTCTGTTCGTCGCCCTCGGCGCGGGCGCGCAGCGCGCTGAGCAGCAGCGTGCCGACCCAGACGCGCAGCAGAGCGCCGTGGTCGGCCAGCCGCTCGGCGGGCACGACCAGGTAGACGGTGGCGGGCGCCCCGGCCCGCAGCCTTTCCATCGGGACGGTCGACGGACCGAGCGCGGCCAGGATCTGCGGCACACCCAACCACTTCAGCCGTGCTGTGACGCCCAGCAGGATGCGCGCGCGGACCGCGTCCTCGAACTGAAGGAAGCCCGCGATCTCGGTGTAGGCCATCCGCGGGATCTTCTTGCCGATCGTGTCCAGGACGACGGCGAGGTTGTAGACGACGTCGTCCGTGTGGAACGTGGCGTACACATCGCCCAGCGTGCGTCGTTCGGGCACCGCGGTCAGATAGGCGATCACCGCGCCGAGCAGCGAGAAGGCGTTCTCGTCATAGGGGTCGGTGAACACGTCGTGGGGGATGACGAGCGCTGCCAGGTCCTGGCACGCGGTCTCCAGCGCCGGATGCTCCAGCCCGTCCAACAGGTCGAAGGGCTCCAGCGCGTCGGTCCCTTCGCCGGCCACGCCGAACGGGTCGAGCCGGACCACCTCGTGGCCCATGGCCCTGCGCCGATCCGCGGTCGCCGCGTAGGCGGCACCACCCACGTCGACGACCACCACCTGACCGGGATACGACGCCAGATCCGACGCGTAACAGGCCGCGCCGCCAGCCCGGTTGGGAACGAACGTCACCAGGTGGGCGTCCCCAGCACACCCGACCAAGTCGTCCATCGCCGCGGCGTTGCCCCCGTCACTCATCCGTGCCTCCCCCGCACCCCAGCCGATACGACGACTCTACCGACGGCCCCCTCCCCCTAGCGGCGGCTTACGTCAAGCAGCCGAGCACCTGAACGCTCGGCGCCACGGCCGGCTTCAAGGAAGGCTGCACCCTATGACCGACAACTCGCCCGTGCCCGAACCGCGTCGAACGCCTGGCGCCCCCCAGCGCCTCCGTCTGCGTCGAGAGGACCGAACATGACGCAGCGCATGCCGGATGCCGTCGGGACGCCGGACACCCGGTTGATCGTGGTCCGTGGGAACAGTGCCTCGGGCAAGTCGTCGGTCGCGGCCGGACTGCGTGAGCGGTTCGGCCGCAATCTCGCGATCGTCGGCCAGGACAACCTGCGCCGGAACGTGCTGCGCGAGCGCGACCGGCCCGGGGCTGCGAACATCGGCCTCATCGACCTGACCGCCCGATACGCGCTGGACAGCGGCTTCCACGTCGTCGTGGAGGGAATTCTGTACGCCGACCGCTACGGCACGATGCTCCGGAACCTGGTGCGCTCCCACCGCGGCGTCTCACGCTGCTACTACCTCGACGTCCCCTACGCGGAGACGGTGCTGCGGCACGCCACGAAGGGAGACGCCGAGTACCTCGCGCAGGTCACCCCCGACGACCTGCGCGACTGGTACCGCGAGAAGGATCTGCTGGCCGACCCCGTGGAGACCGTGGTCGACGCGGCCAGCACCCTGGAGGCCACCGTCCAACGGATCCTGCGCGAGAGCGGCTTGGACCGGGTGCTTCCCATCGACCGCTGAGCCGTTCTCCGCCATCAACGTGACCGCGTCATGAGTCGGAGGCGACTGACGGTTGTGGCCCTGGTGCGCGCACCGGGGCGAGTCCGCCTGACCGGATCGTTCCGGTGCCGGCCCGGATCGGGTCTTCGGTTCGGGCGTCGCCGCAGGTCATGATGGGTGGCATGAGCAGAGCGCTGATCGTCATCGATGTCCAGGAGTCCTTCCGGGCTCGCCCGCTGTGGGAGCAGATCGCCGACCCGAAGATCGCCGAACCGGTGAACCGGCTCGTCGCCCTCGCCCGGGCCGGCGGCGACCTCGTCGTCTGGGTCCTGCACGCGGAGCCCGGCAGCGGCGATGTGTTCGACCCGGCCCAGGGGCACGTGCGCCCGCTGGCGGAACTGACCCCTCCGGAGCCGGGCGAACCGGTCCTGTACAAGACGTCCCACAACGCGTTCACCACCACCAACCTGCAACAGCGGCTGACCGAGGCGGGCGTGCGGGAACTCGTGGTGTGCGGCATCCGCACCGAACAGTGCGTGGAGACGACGACCCGGGTCGGCAGCGACCTGGGATACCGGATGGTCTTCGTCACCGACGCCACGACCACCAACCCGATCGGTGATCTCCCGGCCGAGGCGATCATCGAGCGGACCGAGGCGGTCCTGCGCGACAGGTTCGCCCGGATCACCACGGTGGCCGAACTGGAGTCGGAACTGGCACCCTCACACCCGTGAGCCTCGTCGTCTTCGTCCTGCTGCCCGGAGTCCACCTCCTCGACCTGGCCGGTCCGGCCCAGGCGTTCAGTACCGCCGCGGACTTCGGGCAGGAGTACCGCATCGCCTACGTCGCCGATCGGGAGCGGGTGATCAGCGCCCAGGGGCTGCCTCTGACCGCCGGGACGACATGGCCGACGCTGAACGCCGACGACCTGATCGTGGTGCCGGGTTGGCGGGCGCGGACCCTCGGGGCAGGGCCGACGCTGAGCGACGCCGGGTCGGCGTGGCTGCGCGATCACCATGCCGCCGGCGGCACCGTCGCCAGTGTGTGCGCGGGCGCGGAGGCCCTGGGGCGGGCCGGGCTGCTGAACGGCCGCCGGTGCACCACGCACCACGACCATCAGGACGAACTCGCCGCCCGCCACCCCCACGCCGTCGTCGTACGGGACGTACTGTTCACCACCGACGACCGCGTGGTGACCTCGGCGGGCATCGCCAGCGGCATCGACCTGGCACTGCACCTGCTGGCCGTCCGCCACGGTCCCGCTCTGGCCGCCCAGGTGGCCCGCGACATGGTCGTCTACGCCCGTCGCAACGGCCACGAGCCGCAGGACAGCGTCATGCTGCGGCACCGCTCCCACCTCGACGACGCCGTCCACCGCGTCCAGGACCTCATCGACGCCCGCTACACCGAAACCCTGCCGCTGGCGTACCTCGCCGCGGGCGCGGGCGTCAGCCAACGCACCCTCACCCGGCTCTTCCACCGCGCCACCGGCGGCCTGACCCCACTGCGCTACCAGCAGACACTCCGCGTCGAACACGCCGAGCACCTGATCGCCCAGGGCGCCACGGTGGAATCGGCGGCCCGGCGGGTCGGCTTCGAGGACGCCCGGATGCTGCGCCGCCTGCGCACCCGGCCACCCCGGGCGACCACCAGCGATTCAGCTCCGCACCATGCGCGGACGCCTGGCTGAACCGCCTCGGCAGCGGGGGACAGGGTTCAGACCTGTCGACTACCAGCGTTCCCAGGCGGCGAAGGGCGTGCCGCCGCCGAGGCCCGCGGTGACGAGCCGACCGTCGACGTCGTACATGCCGCTCACGGGGCCGGGAACCGGGTCGCGGAAGTGGCGTTCGTCGGTCTCGTCGCCGTTGCCGGCGTCGAGTTCGATGAGGGTGGTGATGGCGGTGGACTGGGTGGACCACTCCACAGGACCCTGACCGTCCCGCCGTCCGCCGTCATCGCGGCCGCGGGATCGTCCATTCCCTCCGACCAGACCTCCTCGCCGGTGGCGAGGTCGAAGGCGAAGACCGTGTGGTGTTCGCCCTTGTACCAGTACCCGGCGAGTGCGTAGAGGCGGTCGCCGGCGACGGCCGTCTGCATCGGACCGTTGGCGTCGATGATGCCGTCGTCGCCCCGGTCGAAGTCGATCGTGGGGCGCGGGCGCCCGTTGTCGTCGAACGCTGCGAACAGGCCCGTCGCGCCCTCGTTCTCGTCGGACGTCCCGATGGAGAGGACCAGCGGGTCGGCCGCCTCGATGGAGACGGACGTTCCCGGTTCGAGGGGCCGCCGCTCGTTGATCGGAACGTTCCACTTCAGCGCACCGGTGGTGGGATCGAAGGCGGCCACTGTCATCTCGGCCAGTTCACGTTTGTCGCGTCCGCCCGCCTCGCAGTAGAGGAGGGCGACAACGCGCTTGTCGCTGACGGAGACTTCCTGCGGTCCGCACCGGTCGGGCAGTTCGCTGGTCCAGCGGGGTGCGCCGGTGCGCAGGTCCAGGCCGCGCAGGACCGTGTCACCAGGCTTGCCGGTCTTCCGCACCGGATAGCCCTGCGCGTCGTGCTCCGTCGTGCGCCGGTCCTGGGCCACCACGGCGAGAGCACCGTGCGCGTCCACAGTCGGGTTGTTCATGGCGAGCACATTGCCGAACCGGTCCTTGCCGGGTTCGTGTTCTTCCTTCCAGAGTTCCCGGCCGTCCTCGGCGTCGAGGGCCAGTACTGTCGTGCAGGTGCCTACGGGCTGCCCGGTGCTGGCGTTGCTGCCGCTGCCGCCCAGCAGGACGATTACGGCTCCCGTTCCCGCGTGCTCCGCGGTGTCGCAGACCTCGCTCCGGCCCGGTGGTACGTACTCCCACTGCTTCTCGCCCTCGCGCCCGTCGGTGAGCCCGAATCCGGTCACCGCGTCGTAGCGGCTGCGGACGGCCACATCCCCGACGACCCAGTTGTCGTCGCCCGCCCCGGCCTCCACCTTCCGGTCCTCCGGGGCCTCCCAGGACCGCAGCATCGCGTCCCCCGGCAGATAGCCCTCGTTCGACAGGAACCAGGCCACGAGCGACCCGATCCCGCCCAGCACGACGGTGAGGGCGACCAGCGCCCCCACACACCCTCTTCTTCCCGACATTGCGAGCCCCCCAAGAGCTTCATACGTCGTCGATCCCCTGCGCGACGGCACCCCCCTGGCGTCCGCCGCCGATCGCCGGCCCCCCGGCCGCGCAAGCGAAGATCATCGTAAGCCGGGCGGACCCGAGGCACGCGTCAGGGCCCTGCCGTTCGGTAGGGCTGCGGAGCGGTCCTTGCGCCGGCTGACGGCTACGCCAACTGCCGTTGTCAGACGCGGGCCATAGGCTGCCGGACGGCAGGTTCCTGGCAACGGAGGTGGGGGTAGTGGTGCGCAGGCCGGTCGCAGGTGAGGTGCATGTTCACTACGGTCAGATCTACATCGAGAGCGATCCGGACAGCTTCGGCCCGGACCTCGCAGAGGCGTTCGCGGGACAGAGCGCCGGGCTGTGCGGAGCGGCGATTCCCGGCACGCTGTGGCTGAGCACCGGTCTTCACACGGGTCATGTCGGCTTCACCGTCGAAGTGCACGACCAGGCACCGCCGTTGGATCCGGCGTGGGAAGAGGCCGTGGAGGTGACCTTCCACCCCGTATCGGCCCGGACCGTTCTCGCGCAGTGGGCAGGCGAAGCGACCTGGGAACTCGGCCTGCGAGAGACCCACTATCGGGTCCGCTACTGCGCCAGAGGCATGGACGAGGCACACCGACAGGACACCCGGCTGGACAAGGATCCTCAACTGGACTGCTACCTGCTGCAGTTCTGGCCCGCTCCGCCCGCCCGGGACACCGTCCTGAAACAGACGTCGAAGACGGCCGCGTACTGGCACGACTACGCCCGTCAGCAACCAGACCCTCCCACCCCGGCCGAACGCGCCGAAGCCGAACGCCAGGCCCGCCTCGCCGAGGAAACTGCCGAGAGGGAACGCCTACTCGCCGTCGAACGATGGGAGTGGGGCGGACAGTTGCCGAGTCGGGCCCTGCGCGATGTCCGAGGCAACGTGCGCGGCCTGCTCCCCTTCGACCCCGCTCTCGTCCACGCCATCGCCGCGGCCCCCGAGGCCCATCGAGCAATCGCCGCGCTGGCCGCGCGCCGTGCCTGCGAGGCGGCCGGTCTCGCGGACATCGACTGGGTCTCCGCTGGACTCGTCGCCCTGGCCGAGGGCCGGCCCCTGCCGTCACCCTTCGATGAGTGGACCGACATGTGGCGCGCCCTGGATTCCGACCCGAGGGTCCCCCCAAGGACCGTCGGCCGACCCATCCCGCCCGAGCGGCCCCCTTTCCCGTCGCCCGCCCGCCACGACACGCAGGTGGTCACGCCCAGGCCTGCGCCGACCGCACGGGTCGTGGGCCCCGCGGCGGCCGAGGCGAAACTGGCGAGCTCCGGAGAAGCGCTGTCGCCTCCCCCCGAGGACGGGACGCTGCACGCGCTGAAGGTCACGCTGGGCGGGCCGGACCCGTCCCTGCGCATGTCCCAGCCCCACATGGCCCTGCGCGCTGTCCCGGACGCGGCCGCGGCCGACCCCCTCCAAGCGGCGCTGGATGCCGTGTACGCGGCCGTGGTCACCTATGGCGAGGACTACCCCACGCTCCTGCAGGAAGTCCGGTCCGAGTGCCGGCGCCATGAACCACGTCGCGCCCGGGACTGAGGGGTCGGTTGAGAGGGGGACAGGCTGGGGCCGCGTTGCGTAAGGCCGGCCCCTGCCCCGACCGGGCTGCGGGGCACCGACCACGCCGACCCCCGCCGTCGCGCGGCTTCTACTCCGCCGCCACGATGCGTTCGACCGCTGCCGTCACCAGTTGTTCGCGCTCTGCCTCCGTGAAGACGTCCGGCAGGGTGAGTTGTTCGACGATCAGCCAGTTCAGCGTGAGCATGAGCAGTTTGACCGCAGTGGCGTCGCCGGGCAGACCGGACGCTTCGTGATAGGCGACGTTGGCGTCCACGTCGGCCCGGACTCGCGCGGTGAGGACCTTGCGTAGTCCGGGGCGGCGGGTGGCTTCGAGGCGAAGTTCCAGCAGCGCGAGGTATCCGGTGCGGAAAGAGGCGACGCGACCGACCAGTTCGCGCATCAGCGTCACATAGGTCTCCCGGTCGCGGCCGGCCGTGCGCTGGCGGGCGATCGTGGCCTCGTCGGGCTGAAGGCGCTCGTATACGCGTGCGCCGGCCTGCGTGAAGAGGTCGTCGCGATTGGCGAAGTAGTTGGACGCCGTGCCGGCGGGCACGGCGGCCTCGGCGTCCACGGCCCGGAAGGTCAGGCCGCGCGCGCCCTCCCTGGCCAGTACTTCGATCGCGGCGTCGACGAGAGCCGCCCGCCGCTGTTCGTTCCGCCTCGCCATTGACACCACTCCAGATGTAGTACTAAGTTCTAGCCACTACAAGCAGAGTACTATGAGTGGGGGAAAGCTCATGCGAAAGCTCGTGTACTACATCGGCATCTCGCTCGACGGCCGCATCGCCGGCCCCGGCGGCGAGTTCGACTTCTATCCGCAGGGCGACCCGCAGCAGGCCGCCGCCTACTCCGCCTGGGTCAACGCGCTGTACCCGGAGACCATCCCAACCGCGTTCCGCGCGGCTGCCGGTGTCGCCGACGCGCCCAACCGGCGTTTCGACACCGTCGTCATGGGTCGGGGTACTTACCGCCCCGCCCTCGACAACGGGATCACCAGCCCCTACGCGCACCTGCGCCAGTACGTCGTGTCCAGCACCCTCAAGCCGGACACCGACCCGGCCGTCACCGTCGTGCCGGGCGACCCGCTCGCCCTCGTCCGTGAACTCAAGAACGAGGCGGGCACCGGCCTGGACATCTGGCTCTGCGGGGGCGGCAGGCTGGCCGGCACCCTCCTGCCCGAGATCGACGAACTACTGATCAAGACGTATCCGGTCATCGCCGGGACCGGAGTCGCGATGGTCGACGGTTCCTTCGACCCCACCGCCTTCGACGTCGCCGAGCGCACGGCCTTCCCCAACGGGGTGACCTTCACCCGCCTCACCCGCCGCTAGGAGACCTCGATTCAGCGGGCGACCACAGGCGGGGGCCTACGGCGGCGAGGACCGCGACGGGCCGCAGCAGGCATCCACCCCCTCACTCGTACGGACGCGCCGACGGCGCACGGAAGCGCGGCGGCTTTCACGATGAAGGGGCTGGGGTACTTCCGTCGTATCGACGTATGGCTGTGCCAAGCACGACATGTGACCGTCTGAGTTCCTTTCCGTCCTTCGCGGGGGAGTGAGCATGGCTGAGTCCGACCCCGACGGGTCTGTGCCCCTTGCCGCCGGGCACCGGCGCAGTGGGACTTCCGCGCCCGGCGAGACAGTCCGGAGCGCCGGCATGGTCGATCTTCGCCGCGTCGGGGCGAACCCGGACTTCTGGTATCCGGTCGCGTTGTCCCGGCGCGTGCGTGCCGGCCGCGTGGTGGGAGCCGCCTTCGCCGGTGAGCGCATCGCGGTCTACCGCACCCGGAGCGGTACCGTCCACGCGCTGGAGGACCGGTGCGCCCACCGGCAGGTGCCGTTGAGCATGGGCGTGGTGGACGGCGAGACACTCCGCTGCTGCTACCACGCGTGGGCCTACCGCGGTGACGGCCGTATCTCGCAGATCCCGTACCTGTCCAAGGGCGACGCCCGTCCGCCGCGCGGGGTGCGCGCCTATCCGGTCCGTGAGGCGTACGGCCTGGTGTTCGTCTTCCCCGGCGACCCCGACAAGGCGGCCGACACCGCCCTGCCCGTACTGCCGGCGTTCGGTTCGCCGCGGTACAAGACCATGACCTACTCCCGGACCGTTCACTGCCACTACTCCTTCATGCACGAGAACCTCCTCGACATGAACCACCAGTTCCTGCACCGGGGTGTGGTCGGCAAGCTCCGCCCCGAGCTGCTGGGATACCGGACCACCGCGCGGTCGGTGGAGGCCCGGTACCTGTTCACCCACGCCGGGGGAAAGCGGAACCGGAGTGCCGGCCTGCTGGCGGCGGAGGGCATCGGCGGGAGCGACTCCAGCGACGTCATGACCATCCGCACCGAGTACCCCTACCAGACCCTCGACCTGGTACCGGAGAACGCCGACCGTCCGGCCTTCCGCCTCTGGGTCGCCTACGTCCCCGAGGACGCCGAGCAGCGCACCTGCCACGTCTACGGCCTGCTCATGATCGAGAAGCCCAGGATCGCGGCCGCCCTTCATCTCGTCTGGCCGTTCATCAGGCGCTTCACGGAGCGGGTGTTCGCCGAGGACCGGATGGCCGTCGAAGCCGAACAGCGGGCGTGGGACGAACAGGGTGAGGACCGCAATCACGAGGTCTTCCCACTGATCCTCGACGTCCGCGAGGTGCTGCGCACCAACGGCGTTCCGCTCGGGCCCAGGGGCACCGTGTGCAGCTCCGCTTCGGGTGACGCTTGCGCGTCGGCGGCCGACTGTCGTGCCTCGAATGCGGACGTTCCTGCGGGCGCGGAGCCCTTCGTTGAACTGTCGGAGGGGTGAACGGGCACTTGCCGGAAGTCCGACTCGGCGTGCGGGTCCGTGGTTGATGCCATGCTCCACGTTCAGCCGCGCCGCACCTTTCGCCGGGACTCTTTCGGGCTGACGATCGTTCAGGCGAACCTCGCCGTCAGCCCTGGCGGCCCTCGGGGCGATGGCATCCCTCGGCGTCGTCGAGCCGGACGAAGGGGATCGACCGGCCGGCCGCCTGGAACGACGCTTCGCTGCCGTCGGTGCCGAGGCCCATGAAGGCGCACAGGCGGCGGGCGGTTCGGGGATGCCGGAGGGCGTAGTCGGCCATGATCCTCGCCCCCTCCTCCGGTGCGAGGAAGTGCGCGGTGACCGCGTGCATCCGGCTGCCGACCTGAATCACCGTCTTCGGCTGGTGGCGCAGGTTCTGGTACCAGTCCGCCCGCGGGCCGTATCCGGAGGCGACGATCCAGCTCATGTCGCCCGGATCCCGGGAGACCACTTCCAGGACGACCCGGTGGTCGAGATCCGAGACCCGGCCGACGTGATGGAGCAGGAGCAGACGGTTCCCGAAGAGGCGCCCCCAGCCGATCCGGAAGAGGTGGATCGGCGCCCGCAGGGCCAGGCGCCGCCAACCCGAGGGCGGGCGGGGGCGTCGGGGTGCAGTGACTCTCGGTGCCATGTCTGCCCTCCACAGGCCGGATGCGCCGGTCCCCGGACTCGATTGGGTAAAGGACCAAAGCCGCGAGCGGGCTCCCGCAGCCTACTCTTGCATAGGCTAAAGGTTGGGGGACCGCCCGCCGTGCCCGGGGCGCCCTGGAGCGCCTCGACACCGCAGGAGTGCACACATGACCGACAAGACGCCCGCATCGAACACCGCGGTGCTGTCCCGCATGCCCATCGCGGTGATGGCTGTGGTCGCGGTCGCGGACCTGATCGCCGGGCCGGGAGTCGGCTTCCTTCCGCTGGTGTCGCTCGGTCCCGCGTTCGCCGGCCTGGTCGGCGGCTGGCGACGGACGGCCGTCATCGGCCTCGTCGCCCTGGCTCTGTGCGTGGGGCTCGGACTGTACGACGGACTGTTCGACAGTCGCCGCGGTTACACGGCCATGGCGGCGGTGGCCGGAGTCACGGGCGTCGGCATCGCGGCGGCCGTGACGCGCTCGCGCAGGGAGGCGGAACTGGCCAGTGTGCGCTCGATCGCCGAAGTCGCCCAGCGGGTGCTGCTGCGGCCGGTGCCGCTGACCGCGGGCCCGTTGCAGGTGGCGGTGTCCTACACCTCGGCCGTCGCCGAGGCGCGCATCGGTGGCGACCTGTACGAGGTGGTGGCCTCACCGCACGGGGTCCGGGTGATCGTCGGCGATGTGCAGGGCAAGGGGCTGGCCGCGGTGGAGACTGCGGCCGTGGTGCTGGGAGCCTTCCGGGAGGCCGCGTACGACGAGCCGGAACTCGTGGGCCTGGGGGAGCGGCTGGAGCGCAGCGTCGCCCGCGAACTGGAAGGGGAGAAGTTCGTCACCGCGATCCTGGCCGAGATCGGCGGCGACCACGAGGCGGTTCTGCTGAACTGCGGGCATCCCGCGCCCATGCTCGTACGCCGGGACGGCACCGTCCACTTCCCCGAGCCGCCCGCCTACGCCCTCCCGCTCGGGCTGGGAGCACACGATGCGGGCAGCCCGCAGCCGTTCCGGGTGCCGTTCGCGCCGGGGGAGCAACTGCTGCTGTACACCGACGGTGTCACGGAGGCCCGTGACCAGCACGGGAACTTCTACCCCTTGGGAGAGCGCGCCCACCTGCTCAAGGAGCCCGACGCGCACCGCGCCCTTGAGTCGCTCCGGGCCGACCTCGCGCACCACGCCGACGGACCGCCTCGGGACGACGCCGCGATGCTTCTGCTGCGGTACCACCGTCATGAGGAGGGAAAAGCTGTTCCCATCCCGTGAGGGGGAGCCTCTTCGGCACGGTAGAAATGATCCATGGCGGAGCGCACGCCCCCGGCGGGGGCCATGGATGATGTCGATGCGGTGACCCGGGCGGTGCTGACCGCCTCGCGGCTGCTCGTGGCGGTGTCCGCCCGCTCCCTCGCCGAGGTCGAGGAAAGAGTGACCCTTCCGCAGTTCCGGATGCTCGTCGTCCTGCACAGCCGGGGAGCCACGAAACTGGTCGCACTCGCCGAATTGCTCGGTGTCGCCCCGTCCACCGCGATGCGCATGGTCGACCGGCTGATCGCCGGCGGACTCGCCGACCGGCAGACCAACCCGGCCAACCGTCGCGAGACCCTGCTGCGTCTCACGGAGGAGGGGCGACGGACCGTGGAGAACGTCACCGCCCGGCGCCGTGTCGAGATCGCCTCGATCGTCGAGCGGATGGCCCCCGAGCAGCGGGCGGCGCTGATCGGTGCTCTCGCCGCCTTCAACGAAGCAGGGGGCGAGCCGCCCGCGCCCGCACTGGATGACGCGGAACCGCACCCCTTGGGCTGGGCGATGGACGCGGCATCGGTGCCCGAAGCGTGAAGGACGGCGCGTGACGCCTGGCGCCTGAGGTCTGGCGCCTGAAGCCTGGCGCCTGAAGCCTGGCGCCTGCCGGGGAGGCCAGGTCCGAGGCAGGCTTTCTCCGCCCGTCTGCCATTTTGCATAATGCAAGGGTGGCGGCAGGGTGCGGCGCGACTGCCGGACCCCGGCAGGTCGGCCGGTCCGTGTCTGTCCGGTCCGAGGCAGTGCCCCCTGCTGCCCGGAGCGGCAGGATGCCGACACCGGACACGGAGACAGGGCAGGAGGTGGAGTCGCGCATGCGCTGGACGCGCCAACCCCTGCCCGCTGCGCAGCCGCATCTGCTGACCCATCTGCGCGCGTCGGTGTGGGGGCCGGCGGAATTCGTCGGCCGCCCGCCCTGGCGGCTGGTCGGGAAGGGACTCCTGGCCGGAATCCTGTGCGCGGCGGCCGTCGTCGGGACGGCTGTCGGTGGAGCGTGGTACGGGCTGCCGGCCCTGGCGGACGGCGAGGCCGGACTGGTCTGCGCCGCCGCGCTCGCCGTCTACCTGGCCGCGATCCGCGCCGGCCGCGCCCTGGTGGGCATCGCCGCCGTGCTCGGGGTGTGCCTCGCCCTCGCCGCTCCGCAGGCGGCCGCGGGGGTGGTGCTCGCGGAGCGCGGGCGGGTGGAGCCCGTGGTCGTGATGTCCGTCGACCGAGGAACTCCGGCCACCCCCGGGGGTTTCCTGTGCTCGGTGTCAGACCGGGACGGAATCCCGCTGAGAGTCCGGATCTGGCGCGGCTGCGGGCAGACGACGCGACCGGGCGACGCCCTGGCCGTGGTGCACGACCCGGACGGGCACGTGCTGCCGCGCGGTGTGGTGACGGAGCCGACCGTATGGGCCCCGCTGGCCGCCCCGGCGGGCTGGGCCGCCGCCCTGGTCGCGACGTGTCTGCTGGCGGTGGTGCGTTCCTGCCGAATGACGCACACCGCGGGCCGTTCCTGACGCTCAGCCCGCCGACGGGGACGGGGACGGGGTGGGTGAGCTGGTCCTGACGCCCAGATCCGGTCGCGGGGTGAGGACGACGACCGGGGCGTCGCCCGGCGGCGGGGGCGGGGTGAGCTGTTCCTTGGGGAGCTTGGGTGGGCTGGTCTGCTGGAAGTTGACCTGCTGGTAGTTGACCAGTCCGGTCTTCTCCAGGACCGTGATGTGGTCCAGCACGGTGTCGTTGGCCAGGTCGGCGAGCTGACGTACGAGGGTGTTCTCGGTCGAGGCGCGGATCTTGGCGATGGCGGGGAAGATCTGACCGTGCGTGACACGCATGATGTTCACGGCGGTGGTGTCGAACTCGATGCCGTTCTTGGAGTCGACGGTTGCCACGAACTGCTGCTGCTGGGGCGATGCCTGGTTGGGCAGTCTGATGTTGAGTTCGGGCGCGATCTTGCGGCACATGTCGTCGAGTCCCGCGTGTCCGACGATCAGGTGCTTGCCGGCCTCCTTCATCTCGTCCGTGGTGCCGCGCTGGAGCGCCATCTCGCCCAGGGGGTACTCCCACAGTCCGGCGGACCGCACCTTGACCACGAAGTCGCGGTCCGCCTCGGTCAGCGGCCCCCACTGGGTGTTGGCGATGATGCGCGAGGTGTCGGTCGTGGCGTTGTCGAGGCCGAGCATGGCGGGATAGGCGAGCGCCGAGAGCGTGAGCACGAGCGCGCCGCCCACGAAGACGGTGCCGATCGTGTTGCGGGCGAGGGGCATGTGACGTCCTGACGTGAGGGGGCGAGGTGTCAGGAAGTACGGGCGCGGCAGCCGAATCCATCATTGCATCAAGCAAATTTTGCACTCTGATGAGTGAGCTGTGTCACAGGGGTGCGTGAAGGGTCTGGCATGCGCGGATCGTGCTGCGCTCCGCGTCCGGCCGGGCGCGCGGGCCGGACTCGGGTCGCCGGTCTCCGGGACCGCGGCCCGCGAACGCCGACGGGCCGGTGCGCGAGGCCACCTTCCTCGCGCACCGGCCCGGTCCGGCTCCCTACGAACGCCAAGCGCCGCGACGCGTGGCGATCAGTTGCTCGCAGCGGGGGAAGGCGCCCCGGACGGCGGGGTGCCGCCCGGCTGCTGCCCGTCGCCGGGCGGCTGACCGCCCCCGCCGCCTCCCTGTGTGGGCTCGGTGCCGGTGTCCACGCCGAAGGTCAGCTCGGCGGTGTAGCCGTCGGTGACATTGCCCGAGACCTCGGGCACCTGGAGCTTCCAGTCACCGTCGCCGAAGATGCCGTCGTCGGAGACCTTGGTGCCGACACCGGCGAGGTTCTCCGTGGATCCGGAGTAGGTGTCGAGGGCGTAGACCTTGGCGAGCATCGCGGGCGGGAAGGCGAGCTGGGACGTCGCGATGGCGCTGCTGACGTTGGTCGCGGAGTCGGAGCTCGGGTAGACCTCGAAGTGGATGTGCGTCCAACGGCCGGTGTAGCAGCCCGGGACGATGGTCTTGAAGGTCACCGAACCGTCGGCGTCGGCGATCTGGACACCGCGCAGGTAGGTCTCGTTCTCGACGCCCTCGGAGTACATCGAGTACAGGCCCTGCGCATCGCACTGCCACGCGTACACGGCCACGCCCTCGAAGGGGGCGTCGTCATCGGCCATGTCGGTGACGTTGAATGTGAGAGTGAGCGGTACGCCCTCAACGGTCGTTCCGCCGTCGAGGCTCGACGTGATGTCGCTGCGCACGATGCCCGACCGCTCAAGGATGTTGACGTCGTTGGTGCCGTCGGCCGGGTAGGGCCCGTTGGTCTCCTCCGGGATCTCTCCCTCGGAGGTACCGGAGCCGGCCGAGGTGCTCGGTGTGGACCCCGTGCCGCTCGTACTGGAATCGTCCGAGGAGCAGGCGGCGAGCGCGAAGGAACTCACTCCGGCGCCGACCATGCCCAGCATGCGGCGACGGGTCAGCAGGGTCCTGGCATCGAAACCGGCACCCTGGTCCACGACCTCGTCGTGCGGGCGGGCGAGGAGCCGGCCTTCGTACGCGGGGCCTTGAGGTGTCTGATCGGCGTCGGGGACTTGACCCACAAGTGTCTCCAATGAATCGCTGCGATGTGTGCCCCACCACCGTGGCGCGAACTGCCGTGAGCTGCCTGTGAGGACGCTTGGATCGGGGTGAGAGGTCGTCTGACCTGCCCGTACGGCGTGTACGTCGGCTGTGGGGTGCTCCACTTGTCCGCTCGGTCGACGCTTCGGCGCACGAGCACGCGAACCGGCGGCCGTCCTGAGCGCGTCGGACCGCGTCGTCCGGCCGCACGCTACCCGCGCCGGGCGCGAGTGTTTCGGCGACTCGCGCCGTGCTCACGTCCGCGCTTCGGTAAACGGCCTCAGCCGGATTCCCCCGTCGCGTGCAGGACGACCGCCGCCTCGCGTTCCTGCTCGCCCAGCGAGCCCGGGACGGGCAGGCTCGGCCGGCGCAGCGGCACCAGTTCTCTCTGGAGGACCATGGCGGCCGAGCCAGGGCGGGCGCGATGGCGGCCGGTCCGACAGGCGTACGACGACAGGGTGGGCCGCCCGCGCGACCGCGGCGAAGTCCGCCGCCACCGAGCGGCGTTGCCCGCCCGGCGCCTGAGTCAGTCCCGCCTCGCGGGACAGTCTGAGGTCGGCGCGGGCCTGGGCGGCCACGGCGGCCGGCCCGGCCAGTGCCTCGGGGCATCCCCGCGCCCCGCACAGTCGGGTCAGTCCACGTCCAGGCACGGCGAGATCGTCGAGTACGAGGACGCGGGGAAGATCCATCGGCAGCCGGGACACCCCTACACCCGCACCCTGCGGGACTCCTTTCCCAGCCTCACCGGCGAACGCGGCGTCGGTTCCCGGCGATCTCTCACTGATCGCCTGGGACGACTCCACCCTGTGCCGACTTGCCTCCCCGCCGCTGACCCCGATGACCGTGGACGTCCACGAGTACGGCGCCCTCGTCGCCGAGGCGGCACTCGACCTCATCGACGGCCGCCCCGACCGCGACCGCTGGTCACCGGTCGCCCACTTCGTGAGCAGGGGATCGACGGAGCCCGCGCCGAAGTGACGGTCCGGGCGCCCCGACGGCCTACCTGCGCCCAAGGCCTTGACCATCGCGCCCGTCGACGGCCGTGGGTCGGACGGCCGCGAAGTCGTGGATGACGGCGGCGAGGTTGGCGGTCAGGCGCCGGGCGGCGCGGACCGCCTCCGGTTCCGCCCGCCGGGCTTCGGCTTCGAGCGCCGTGCGATTCAGGCCCTCTTCCGCGAGGGCCGCCTCGTCCCACCGGGCGAGGCGGCCCGCGTCGGCCTCCGGATGGAACTGGACACCCCACGCACGCGCGCCGACACGGAACGCCTGCACCTGACAGACGTCGCTCTCGGCGAGACGGACAGCGGCCTCGGGCAGACGGGTGATCTGGTCCCGATGGTTCTGTATCACCGGGAACGAACTGGGCAGTCCGCGCATGAGCCGATCACCGTCCGCCTCCGGCAGCAGCCCGACCTGACAGCTCCCGCGCTCCGGTGAACCGAAGCCGCCCTCGACCGTGCCGCCGGTGACGGCCGCCAGCAACTGAGCGCCCAGGCAGATGCCCAGCAGAGGAGTCCCGTCCTCGACCGCCCGGCGAGCGAGACCACGCTCGCGCGGAAGCCAAGGATGGCGGATGTCGTCGTCGGGCAGGAAGCCACCGCCGAGGAGGACGATGCCGTCGTACCCGGCGGGAGTGCCAGGAGCATCGGCGCCCTCCCTCTCGACAACGGTCAACCCCTCGTCGTGCAGCCAGGACCGAAGGCGTCCGATGCCGCTGCCCGGTGAGTTCCGAACGACCAGGACGCGGGGAGTCGCCATGCCGGGGCTGCCTTTCGGGGAAGTCGCGAGTTCGCCGCCTCGGAGCATAGGGAGTTGAGCCTGGCTGCGCGTCGCTGGGGTTCAGCCGATTCCCTGCCGGTCGGGCCGGAGCGCGAAGGAGCGGTCGGCCGAGGTGGGTGCTTGGCAACTGACGGCCTGGCAGAGCAGTTCGCGATGGCGCGCCAGTGGCTCGCGCCGTTCGGGCGGGACCAGGAGCAGCAGGTCGTCGAGACCGGCGAGGACACGGCGGGTGACCTGCGGGCTTCCGGTGGCGCATCCGCGGACTTCGGTGAAGCCGAGGTCGACGAGTGCGGTCCAGGTCGGCACGGGCTGGACCAGGCGTACGGTTCCGGCCCGGTCGAGGTGGAGGGCGGCGTCGAGGGGCCGTCGGCCGAGTGCGGCCAGGAGCTGGACTACCCGGTCCAGGGCCTGGACCGCGGTGGTGGGGTCGTTGATCCCCGCGGACAGGGCGCGCAGCGCGATGTCGGAGAGCTGGCGCAGCCCGAACCCGAGATCCTGGTGGTAGGTGCGCTCCACGCCCACCGACAGGACGCGGCGCAGTGCCGCGCGAGGGGGCGCCGGTCCGCCGTGGACGGCGAGGACAGGAGTGCCGGGGACCACGAAGTCGCCGACGCGGGGGATCAGGCGCAGGACCACCCCGTGCCGCCGGGCCACCCTGACGAGCCGGGCGACGTGCACGTCCCGGAGGACACCGGCCCGTCCCTCGTACAGGACCCGGGCGGTGACCGGGCCGAAGTCGAGAGGGACCGTGCCGCTGTCCGGTCCGGGCACCCAGGTGGCCGCCCGCAGGGACTCGGCGGCGATCCGCGCGATGACGTGGCTGATCCGCATCAGCCGAAGGGTGGCATTCACGTACAGCACGAACAGCAGCAGGCTCAGCGCGACCATGACCAGGGTGAGGACCGACTGCACCAGCGGAACGGAGACCAGCGCGGCGGGGTCCGGCGTGCTGTCGTACGAGGTCAGGACGAGGAGGGTCAGCACGAAGGTGGCGAGGAAGACCCCGAAGGTCGCCTTGGTGATCCGGCTGTGGACGAAGAGCCGCACCACGCGGGGTGTGAACTGCCCGCTGGCCATCTGCACCGCGACGAGCGAGATGCTGAAGACCACACCGATGAAGGTCATCATCGCCGAGCTGACGGTACTGACCACACTCTTGGCGTCGTCCGCGAAGCGCGCCAGCTCCTCGATCTCCTCGTAGGCCCCGTCCTCCTTGAGCGCCTCGACGATCAGCGCGTCGCACTCCTGCGCCACCACCCAGACGACGAACACGGCCGCCATGGCGGCGACCGGGGCGAACCAGAAGGTGTCGCGCAGATGCTCCCTGAGCGGAGACAGCACCGGGGGCCGACGCCCCCACAGAGAACCCTCCGTAACCGCTTCATCACGCATGGCCCGATGGTAAGAGCCGCACCCGTGGATCCGGCGCACTCCCACGACCACGCCGCCGCCGACCGCAGCCCGCGGCCCCCGTCGGCGGGAGGTGTCACCCGGGTGCGAAATACTCTGGGGATGGGTTCACGCACTTCCCCGACCGGCCCGCCGGTCGCGATTCGGAGAGCCGTCGCGCGGGACGCCAAGCGGCTCGGGAGGCTTGTGCGTGGTTCAGGCGCCTACGCGGGCGGATATTCAGCGGCGGTCGCGGGCTACCGTGTCGGCCCCGACTACATCGAGGCTCACCGCGTCTTCGTTGCCGTGGGCGACGACGGGCAGGGGAGCCGGGTCCTCGGGTTCTACTCGCTCGTCCTCGTTCCACCGGAACTCGACCTGCTGTTCGTCGCCGACGAGGCCCAGGGCCGGGGCATCGGGCGGATGCTCGTCGCGCACATGAGGTCCGAGGCACGTGCCGCCGGGATCGACCGCGTCAAGGTCGTGTCGCACCCTCCCGCGGCGGACTTCTACCACCGCGTGGGTGCGGTACGGACCGGGACCTCGCCGGCGAACCCGCCCGCCGTTCCGTGGGACCGTCCCGAGTACGAGTTTCGGATCGCCCCGGAGTGAAGCCGTGGGCAGGACACGGAACCGGCACGCCTTCGTCACGGACTGATCATTCGGCGCGCCCAGGGCCCTGAACCGGGCAGAGTGCATCCGTGTTCGCCTGCGCCTGCGCCGATGTTCCCGGAATCACGCACTCCACGGTCTCGCTCGGGGTCGTGATGACCGTGACGCTCGTGCTGCTTGCCGCGGTGATTCTCACGGCGGTCTTCGCGGCCGCGTGGGTCGTGGGGCGCCTGCTGCGGCTCGGCCCCTTCCGGGAGTCGCTGGGAAGCGATCCGGATGGCGCGGACGCGCCGTCGGGCCCGCGGGACTCTCAACCCGGAAGCAGCGTCTTGGCTGCCTTCACGTGGACTCGGGACGACCCGGCTGACCCGCGCTGACGCGTCCGGAGCGAGCCGTTCGGCGCTGTGCCCCACCATGAGGATGTCCGATCCCGGACATGGCGCCAGAATGGGCGTTATCCATACTTTCGGGCGGATCGGAGACCCTCATGAAGGACCTCAAGTTCGAGCAGAAGCGTTCGCTGTCAAGACTTGAGGCGGCCGACCAGCTCACGGCACTCGCGGACGCGCTGAGGGAAGGCGGGGAGGCGCAGCTGGATCTCGGCTCCGGAACGTTGAGCCTGCGGGTACCCGACGACCTTCGCAGTGAGGTGGAGGTCGAGATCGGCGATGGGGAGATCGAGCTGGAGATCGAGTTCAAGTGGCCCACCGCACCGACCCGTACGGCGTCTTCGCGGACGCCCGCGGGCACCGGGAAGACCGCGGGCACCGGCAAGACCGCGGGACGGAAGAACAGCCCCGCCAAGCCCCGTCGGAGCAGCACGGGCAACTCCGGCAGCACGAGCACGAGCAGGAGCAAGAGTGCGAGGGGGTCCACCGGATAGACGCTTGGCGGTCGCGCGCCGCGGGCGTCATGGCATGGCCAGGAACGGCGGGAAAGTCGATGTGGCGATGCTGCCTTTCGTCACCCTCACCACGGTCTTCGGGACGCCGATGACGCCCTCCGGCAGGGAGAGGCTGAGGAGATACAGACCGGGTTCCACATGGGCGAAGCCGAACCAGCCCGAGCCGTCGCTGAGCCGGGTGACCTTCGGGCCGGGGCCGGGGCCGGGGCCGGTGAGCGGGGTGAGGGTGACCGGTACCTGGTCCAGCGGGCCGCCGCCGCGGAGCTGGAGCCTGCCGGTCACGTGCCCGTCCCGGGGTGCCGTCTTCCACGGCATGCCGGGCACCGCCGCCTCGTCTCCGAACGGCGCGTCCTCGCCCGTCGTGAGCGCCTGCACGAGCTTGGCGCGCTCGGCCTCCAGGCCGCCTGCCGCCACGTCCTTGCTGGGGGTGGCGTACGAGTAGCCGCTCCAGCCGGCCGCGGTGTTGCCCGCCGCGCTGGGGCTCAGCGCCTCCTTGACCTGGCTGAGCGAGTCCTCGACGCCGTTCAGGTAGAGGGCGGGTCCGTTGACGGCCTGCCGCTCGCCCTGGTGGTCGGTCAGGAACTCGGACCACTCGGAGAACATCCGCGCCTGGTCCGGATTCCAGTTGCGCTTGTAGTTCATGGTCACCGCGGTGTCCATGATTCCCTCGTCCAGCCATCCCGCCCAGTCCTGAAGGACCTCGGAGTACGTGCGCGTGGCCTGCCAGCCGCCGACCGCCTGGGGCCCGTGGCCGTAGGTGATCGCGTCCATGGACAGGCGGGCCCGCGGGTCGACCTCCCAGACTCCGAGGTAGATCCTGCGCACCAGTTGGGTGACCTGGCCGCGCCGCCAGTCGCTCCAGGCGGCGTCGGAGGGCAGGGGTACGTCCGTCCGGCCCGTTGCCTGCTGGAAGCGGGCCACGGACACGGCGTTGTAGCCCCAGTCGCTGTGGGTGGTGGTGGAACTGCCGTCCGGGTAGCGGATGTAGTCGAGGTTGACGCCGTCCACGTCGTAGTTGCGCACGATGCTCTGGACGCCGCGGACGATGTAGTCGACGGCGGCCGGATGGCCTGGGTCCACGTAGGCGTTGGCGCCGACCAGTTCCTGGCCGTTGGCCTTCTTGTTGAGCCAGCGGTCGGCTCCGGTGGCGCTCGGGCCGTGCTGGTTGAAGACATGGTCGGGGGAGCGGGGCGGGGTGCTGCTGTTCCACATGGTGTTGACGTTGACCCAGGCGTGCACCTGGAGGCCCGCCGCGTGCCCCTGCCGGACCACTTCGGCCAGCGGGTCGTAGGGCGCCGGGGCGATGGCGGCATCGGTGCGCGGGTACAGGGCGTTGTTGCAGAAGCAGTCGTAGCGCCGGGCCGTCTGCACGATCAGGACGTTGGCGTTGAGGTCCAGCGCGTCCTCGACCAGCGCCGTGACCTGGGTGGGTGTGTAGATGCCCGGGTTGAAGGCGTCCACCCAGTAGCTGCGCCACTGGGGCGGCGTCGCGCTGTCGTCGGCGCGGGCGTGGGCGGGCGGCGCGGTGAGCGCAGCGAGGAGCAGGCCGAGGCCCGCCGCCAGGGTTGTCAGTACGCGAGGTGGGCGCATGTCGATGGTCCCCTTGTGGAGTTCGCCGGCTGCGGGCGTACGTGGTGGAGGGCGGCGGGCCGTCGTCGGCTCTAGGCGAACGTGGCTCCCCAGGTGGCCGGCCCGACGATGCCGTCCACGGTCAGTCCCCTGCTCGACTGGAAGCTGCGGCAGGCGGTGTCGGATCCCGGCCCGTACTGGCCGTCCACCGTGAGGGCGTAGCCGTGCGCGCTGTTCATCCGGTACTGCCAGGTCGCCACGCTGGCGTGCACGAAGGTCGGCGGCTGGCGGAAGTTGACGCCGGGGTGGGGGAGGGGACCGCCGCCGGGGTTGACCTCGCCGCTGAGCACTCTGGCGTACAGGTTGCCGGGGCAGGCGGTCGCGTGGTGGTCGCGGTGGCCGGTGAGGGCGGGCGCGGCGCCGCCCGACACGCGCAGGCGGTTGACGCCGAGACGGATCGCGTCGACGAGTCCGGTGGTGATGGTGTCGTAGCTGCTCGCGGTGCCGCCGGTCAGCGCGCAGACGGCGTACCAGTCGTCGTTGCCCTGGGTGGTGCCCTGGGCGGCGGTGCGGACGTATTCGCCGCGGCCCTGGAAGAGGTAGCCGTGGACGCAGGCGAGGTGGCTGTAGGCGATGTCCGACCAGCCGTTGGAGTCCATGTGGAAGTTCTGGATGCCGCGCACCTGGGCGGCGCAGTCGGCGTGCGAGGCCTTGGCGACCTTCACGGCGTCGACGTGATGGACGACCACACCGCCCTGGCCCGGGGTGATGTTGTTGCTGACGCTCAGGGGCGCCCTGGCGCCCCATTGGGAGCGGGTGACGAACGTGGCCATCAGCTGCGTCCTCCCTGGTCCAGGGCGCAGTTCACGGTCGCGTTCAGGGGTTCGGTGTGGGCGACGTGCGCGGCTTCGGGGCCGTGGATGGCGCCGGGGTGGCGGGAGTTCGTGACGAGGGGGAGTTCACGGCCTCCGGGTGGGAGGGGGTTGGCGGCTTGCGCGGGCGCGGAACAGATGGCGGGCAGGGTGAACGCGCCGGCGGCGGCCGCCAGCAGCGTGGTGCGGCGGGACGGACCGTGAGTCAACGGACCTCCAAAGGGTGTGGGGGTACGGGCAATTGTCGAAACATTGACAGGTTCCAGTCAAGACAGTGACAGCCGTCGTCCGGCGCACCGACACGGAAGGACGGTCCGCCACTTCGAGGACCGCGCACTGCACTGCCACGCCGGGCGGCACGCACCGCGAAGTGAAGGTTCGGAGCCGCTTCGGGCATTTCGGTGATGCTATGTCAGTTTTGCGCGATTGCGCTGGCAGGGACGTGTCCGGGGGTGGCGTCCGTGTGTGTGTGGGGGGCTGGGTCGGCTCTGGTTGCGGCGAAGTGGGACCTCCCGGCGGTGGCCGGTCCGTAGCGGCGTCGGACGGCCCGGCTACGGTGGCCGAATGAACGGATCGGACCTGCCGGCGGGCGCACTGGCTCGCCCCGGCGGATTGCTGCCCCTCGTGGCCGGCGACGAGCGCGTGGTCGCCTTCTTCGCCGGTATCGCGGACCTGGATGCGACCAGTCCGGCCGATCACCTGCTGGAGGACGGCGTGCGGCTCGCTTCCGGGGCCCGGCTGGAGCAGTTTGCGCGGGCGGGCTCGGGCGACGCGTACTGCTTCGTCGGAGAGGGCGGCGAGGAGCGCCCCGTGGTGTACATCAGCCTTGACGGCGAAGCCGGACTCCTCGCCGTCGGACTCCCGGAGCTGATCCGGCTGTGCCTGGTGACACCGTGGTGGCGCGACGCTCCCGGACGAACGGCCCGAGAACTCCGTGCGGTCGCCGACGAGTACCGGCAGGACATCCCCGACCTCGACGAGCGCCGCGACCTCGCGGCCAGGGCGCTCGGACTCGACCCGGACGAACTGCCCTCCGAAGCGGCTGCCCTGGCCCGGCTCGCAGAGCTTGCCCGGGGACCGGCCGCCGCTGCGTGCCTCGTCATCGGCTACGAGAACGAACCGCTCGACCCGCTGTTCGACACCGCCCCTGACGGCTCTGACGCGCCGGTTCGGTAGGTACGAGAAGGCCGCTCGATCAGAGCGAGGCAGAGCGCCGCGGGATTCCCGGGTGGCCGGGGTTCGTGACGGGCGGGCGTTGCGCTCAGGGCTGGGTTTCGTACCGGGTCATCAGCACGCCGTTGGGAAACCGCCGGGTTTCCGCCAGGGTCAGGTTGACCCAGGTGTCCAGGGTGGTGAAGAAGGGTGTGCCGCCGCCGATGAGGACCGGGTGGGTCACGGTCACGTACTCGTCGATCAGGCCCGCCCGCATGGCGGCCGCGGCGAGTGTGGCGCCGCCGATGTCCATGGGGCCGCCGTCGCCGGCTTTGAGCCGGGTGATCTCGGTGATCGCGTCGCCGGTGACCAGGCGGGCGTTCCAGCCGACCGTGAGGGGCGTGGCGGAGAACACCACCTTGGGCATGTCCCGCCAGCGGCCGGCGTACTCGATCGCCGCGCGTGAGGCACCGGGCTGTCGGTCGGCGGTCGGCCAGTGCGAGCTCATGCCCTCCCACAGCTTGCGCCCGTACAGCGCGAGGCTCGTGGAGTGAACCCGGTCGGACCACCACTGGAACAGCTCGTCGCTCGGCATGCTCCAGCCGAGGTCGCCCCCGGGGGCGGCGACGTAGCCGTCCAGGCTTAGGTTCATCGCGAAGGTCAGTTTCCGCATGGCGTCAGCCTTCCGGGAGTCGGTACTCGGCGTCGGCTTACAGACCGGCGCGGCGCGGAAGAATCATCGGTCGGGCCACGCACGGACCGGCCAGGGCGGGCTCGCGCGGTCCCGTCGCGGACCGGCGTCGGTTTCGTACCCTGGCAGTCATGCGCACCCGTCCCACTCTGCACTGGACCCCGCCCGCGGATCTGCCGCCGGGCAGCACGGATCTGAAGCCGTTGGCCGACGTGCTGGGCGCGGGCGGGGCGCTGGTGCTCAGCGGCGCGGGGATCTCGACCGAGTCCGGTATCCCCGCCTACCGGGGCGAGGGCGGGAGTCTGACCCGCCACACCCCGATGACGTACCAGGACTTCACCACCAGCGCGCGGGCCCGGCGGCGGTACTGGGCGCGGGGGCACCTCGGGTGGCGGACCTTCGGCCGGGCCCGTCCCAATGCGGGCCATCTGGCCGTGGCCTCCTTCGCCCGGCACGGGCTGCTGTCGGGGGTCGTCACGCAGAACGTGGACGGTCTGCACCAGGCTGCGGGCAGCGAGGGGGTCGTGGAGCTGCACGGAGGTCTGGACCGGGTCAGGTGCCTGTCCTGCGACGCCGTCACCGCCCGCGCCGATCTGGCCGTACGGCTGGAGGAGGCCAACGCGGGGTTCGCGCCGGTGGCGGCGGGGCTCAATCCGGACGGTGACGCCGACCTCACCGACGAACAGGTCGCCGGGTTCCGTGTCGTGCCTTGTGCGGACTGCGGGGGCGTCCTGAAGCCGGACGTGGTGTTCTTCGGCGAGAACGTGCCCGTGCGGCGGATCGAGCACTGCCGTCGGCTGGTCGGGGAGGCGGCCTCGCTGGTGGTCCTGGGTTCCTCACTGACGGTGATGTCGGGGCTCCGCTTCGTCCGCCAGGCCGCTCAGGCCGACATCCCCGTACTCATCGTCAACCGGGACCCGACCCGGGGCGACGCCCTCGCCGCCACCCGGATCACGCTCCCGCTCGGGGCCGCCCTGACCTCGGTCGCCGAACGGCTCGGCGTCCCCGTCGAGGGGCCCACGGTCGTACCGGAAGGCTGAGCCGCCGCCGCCCGGAAGGCGGGACGGAGCCAGCCGCCTCCCTCGGTCGGCCCACCGCATTCTCCGCGCTTGTGCCTATAGTCGGTATTCGGCCACCGATAAACGAACTCCCTGGCTGCAAAAGGCACTTCCGTAACTGGCCGCGTGCATGACATCTTGCGTCCATCACTTGTTTCGTACGACCCGGCCTGACCACCGGGTCTTCGGAGGACGCATTGATACCCCACAGATCCAGCCGACCTCGCCGTGCCCTCGTGCTGGCTGCCACCCTCGGCGCCGCGCTCACTCTGGCGGCTCCCGTCGCGCTCGCCGACACCGCCCCCGTCTCCCCGTCCGGCGCCGCCGCACCCGCCCCCGCGGCGGCCCCCGCCTCCCAGAGCGCGGCCTGGGTCGCCGGGACCCGCGCCTACCTGGTGATCACGGCGCCGGGTGACACCACGGCGGTCCGCGACGCGGTGACCGCCAACGGCGGAACGGTCTTCCAGTACTACGACGCGATCGGTGTCATCACCGCCCACTCCGCTTCCGCCTCCTTCGCCGCCACGATGCGCGGCGTGAACGGGGTCCAGCAGGTCGGCGCCACCCGCACCTCCGACGTGCCGGCGGACGCCTACAACCCGGCGCTGCCCGCCAACCCGGCCCAGTCCACGACCCCTTCGGGCGAGCCGGTCCGCGCCGACATGACCCAGATCAAGGCCGACCAGGCCTGGGCCGTCACCACCGGCTCCGCCTCCGTCAAGGTCGGCATCCTCGACACCGGTGTGGACGACCAGCACCAGGACCTGGCGCCGAACTTCAACGCCGCGGACTCCGCGTCCTGCGCGTACGGAAAGCCGGACACCCGTACGGGTGCCTGGCGCGACGTCGGCACCCACGGCACGCACGTGGCCGGTACGGTCGCGGCCGCCAAGAACGGCAAGGGTGTCATCGGCGTGGCCCCGGGCGTGAAGATCTCCTCGGTGCGCATCGCCGAGCCCGGCAGCTCGCTCTTCTTCGCCGAGAACACCGTCTGCGGCTTCATGTGGGCCGGTGACCACGGCTTCAAGGTCACCAACAACAGCTACTACACCGACCCTTGGCAGTTCAACTGCCCGGACAACGTCGACCAGGCCGCGATCATCGAGGGCGTCAGGCGCGCCCAGGAGTACGCGGAGGGCAAGGGCTCGCTCCAGGTCGCTGCGGCCGGCAACTCCAACCTCGACCTGGCGAACAAGACGACCGACACGGAGAGTCCGAACGACTCGACGCCGGTCACCCGCACCATCACCAACGCCTGCCTGGACATCCCGACCGAGCTGCCGGGCGTCGTCACGGTCTCGGCGATGGGCACCACCGCGAAGGCCTCGTACTCCAACTACGGCCTGAACGTCATCGACGTCACGGCGCCGGGCGGAGACTCCACCGGCGTCTACAGCACCCTGCCGGGCGGCAAGTACGGCTCGAAGAGCGGTACTTCGATGGCCTCGCCGCATGTCGCCGGTGTGGCGGCGCTGCTGGCCAGCACCAACCCCGGCATCACGCCCGCACAGTTGCGTGACAAGCTGGCCACCCAGGCCAACGACGTCGCCTGCCCGTCGGACAGCCGGTGCAAGGGCACCACGGCCAAGAACGGGTTCTTCGGCGAGGGGCAGGTCGACGCCCTCAAGGCCGTCGGCAGCACCCCGCCGCCCGGCAGGTACTTCGAGAACACCGCGGACTTCGCCATCGGTGACAACACGACCGTGGAGAGCCCGATCACCGTCAGCGGCGTGACCGGCAACGCCCCGGCGACCCTCAAGGTCGGTGTGAACATCGTGCACACCTACATCGGGGACCTGAAGGTCGACCTGATCGCCCCGGACGGCACCGTCTACACGGTCCACAACCGCTCGGGCGGCAGCACCGACAACATCAGCCAGGTCTACACCGTCAACGCCTCCTCCGAGGTCGCGAGCGGCACCTGGAAGCTCCGGGTCAACGACAACGCCGGCGGCGACACCGGCCGGATCGACTCCTGGAACGTCACCTTCTAAGCGGTCGACCGTCTGTCCGGATCCGCCTCGCGGGCGGGTCCGGACAGACGGCGTCCATCACGACGTCGTACGGGCGGGCCTAGGAGGCCGTCACGTCCGTGATCCGCCAGCGCTGGTTGGAACCGGAGTTGGCCTGCCAGGTCGTGACCGCCGCACCCTCGCCGGTGGCCTGGCCGCCGACTTCCAGCAGTCGTCCGGTGGCCACGTTGACCAGGGTCCAGGTGCCGTCACCGGTCGACGACAGGATCCACTCGGTCGCCGGGTCCCGCTCCCCGGTGTCGGGCTCCACCACGGGCACGTTGTCCCGTACCGCGAGCCGCTCGCCCTCGGCGGGGTTGGCGAACACGTACCGCTGGCGGTTGCCGGTCCTGCCGTAGCGGGCGTCGAGCCGCCACTCCTGGGCGACCGTGCCGTTGGCCGAGCCGATGACCAGGTTCGTGCCGTTCGCGGCGACCGTGACCGCCTTGCCGCTCTGCACACCGGTCAGCGTGTAGGAGTGGCCCTTGCTGAACAGGCCGGCGTCCTTCGCCACACCGGAGACGCCCTTGACGGCGAACGACGTCACCGACTGGGCCGGGACCGTGTACGTCGCCCTGCCGTCGACGACCCTCACCGGTGCCTGGCGCTGGAGCTTGCCGTCGGCGCTGGTCACGGTCGGGGTGACGGTCGCGTCCCGCTTGATCGTGCGGAACTTGGACAGGTCGAGGGTGACCGTCCGCGCCTCCGTGGTGGAGTTGACGTGGACGAGCGAGGCGCCCTTGCCGTCCTTCGTCACCGCGGCGGCGCTGGAGGTGTCGTCCACCTGGATCAGCCGGTCGCCGGGCTTGATGAAGTGGGTGAAGTTCCGCGCCGTGTCGAACTTGGTGTTCGTGTAGATCGGGCAGGTCTCCAGGGTGTCCGTGGAGGTGCAGCTGAACGGGAGCTGGATGGAACCCCAGTTGCCGCCCTTCGCCGACTCGCCGCCCGGCTTCATGTTGTCGTAGTCCTCGACCGGCTGCCAGAACACCCAGGCCGTGGGCTCCAGTTCGCGCAGGTCGTCGACGATGCGCTGGGCGAGGCCGAGGCCCGGACGCATGTCGGTGAAGCTCTGCCCGTCGCCCCAGTCGCCCTCGACCTCGCTCATCCACAGCGGCTTGTCGGCGGCCTTGGCCAGATCGCGGACGGTGGTGCGCTGCCCGGTGCCGTAGGTGTGGACGTTCATCTGGTCGACGACGTCCTTGATCTCCTGGGAGTAGGAGTTCCAGTTCGTCGCGAACGTGCTCGGGTTGGTCTCGTCCATCGCCGAGATGTCGGCCTTGACCTTGGCCTTCTTCAGTGCCGCGGGAAGCGCGGCGAGCACCTGCTGCTGGAGCGCCGGGCCGATGTGGGCGCCCTCCTGCCGGCCGCCGACGGGCTCGCCGTTAGCGCCGAGGGTGGTGCCCCAGTAGTTCGTGTTGGGCTCGTTGAACGGGTCGATCGTGTCGACCTCGATGCCCTCGGACTTCTCCAACAGCCGCGTCGCGCCCGCGAGATAGGCGGCGAAGTCGTCGACCGACTCGGTCTTGAGCTGGTCGGCCGAGGAGTTGAAGCCGCCGGAGACATAGCCGCTGACGGTCATGAACCAGGGCGGGGAGTTGCTGAAGGTCTCCCAGTGGTCGATGTCGTTCTTGATGCGGTCCACCCACCAGCGCTGCGTGGCGTCCGCCTCCTTGTTCCAGTCCGCCTTGTCGTCGGCGCTCCACCAGTCGGTGTCCTCGCGGGTGGTGCCCTCGGGAGCGTTCCACCAGCCCTCGACGGCACCGCCGGCCCGCAGATAGTCCGTCACGTCCGGGGCGTTGCCGCCGCCTATGTTGTAGCGGGCGATGTTGAGGGCGAGACCGTCGTCCCCGAAGAGGAGCCTGGCGAGCTTCTCCCGGATGGCGGGGGGATAGTCACCGGTCGCGTTGGCGAACCAGACCAGGCTGGTGCCCCAGCCCTCGAACTCCTCGTGCGCGTACGAGGGGTCCGGCGTCACCGTGACGGCGGACTCGGCGTGCGCCTGGACGGGGACGGTGAGAAGAGCGGCCCCGGTGGCCAGGGCGGTCAGCGCGGCGGCTGACAAGGTGCGTCTGTTGCGGGTACGGCGTGCCATCAATGCTCCCAACTGCGGTGCGGTCGCGGTGGTGGGCCCCTCGCACCGTGCCGGAGCGAGGGGATGGCCCTCGGCGCGGCCGGGGCCGCGCCGAGGAGTCGTGGGTGTTCAGTTGTGCGCCGAGGGGTCGTGCCTTCGATCAGCCGGCCGGCTGCCGCAGGACGGCGACCTCCCGGGGGCCGAGAACGAGGGCACCGTCCTGGCCGGTCGTGCCGATCAGGACGTCACCGGCGAGGCCGGTCACCGGGACGCTCGCGTCGGTGCGGTTGACCAGGAACAGGAACCGCTCCCCGGCCCCGCGCCGCACGGTCAGCTCCACCGATCCCCGCAGTGGGGCGGGGAGTTCGCTGTGCACCCCGGCCGGCTCCAGCAGCCGCGGCAGCAGCCGCGTCAGCCCGTCGACACCGAGGCGGGTGGAGACGTAGGACGCCGAACCGGTGCCCGTGGCACGGCGGGTGACCGCCGGGAGTCCGGCCTGCTCGCCGCTCGCGTAACGGACGAGGACCTCGGTCTCCGGGTCGGTCGCGGTGATCCGGTCGGTCCACACGGTGCCCGTGGAGGAGTCGTCGAGTTCCACACCGGTTCCGGCGAGCAGCGGCGCGAACTCCTCGATGCGGATGCCCAGCAGATCGCGCAGGGCGCCCGGGTAACCCCCGAGCCACACGCGGTCGTTCTCGTCGACGATCCCGGAGAAGTAGGTGGTGATCAGATGGCCGCCCTGCTCGGTGTAGCGCGTCAGCTCCTTGGCCAGTTCGGCGGGGACGACGTGCAGCACGGGCGCCACGACCACCTGGTGGCGGGAGAGGTCGTTGCGGGTGGTGATCAGGTCGGCGCGGATGCCCAGCGCGAGGAGCGCCGAGTACCAGTCGAGCGCCTCCTGCCGGTAGTCGAGCAGCTCGGTGGGGTGCGAGTCCTGCTCGCTGGCCCACCAGGAGTCCCAGTCGTAGAGGATGCCGACACAGGCCGCCTCCCGCTCCGAACCGGCCACCGGGGCAAGGGCCTTGAGGGTGGCGCCGAGCGCGGCCACCGCGCGGAAGACGTCGCTGTCGGCGCCGGCGTGCGGGACCATCGCCGAGTGGTACTTCTCGGCGCCCGCGGCGGACTGGCGCCACTGGAAGTAGCAGACCGCGTCCGCGCCGTGCGCCACGTGCAGCAGGGCGTCCCGGGCGAGGTCGCCGGGGCGCTTGGGCACGTTGACCGGCTGCCAGTTGACGGCGCTGGTGGAGTGCTCCATCAGGAACCACGGCTTGCCGAGCGCGATACCGCTGGTCAGGTTGGCCGAGAAGGACAGCTCGTCGCGGTCCTGCGGGCCGGGGTGGACGTAGTGGTCGTTGGCGACGAAGTCGATCTCCCCGGCCCAGTCGGGGTAGTTCATGCCCTTGGTGTTGCCCATCACCATGAAGTTGGTGGTGACGGGGATGCCGGGCGTGATCTGGCGCAGGAGGTCCCGCTCGGCGATCAGGTAGTCCTTGAGCGCGTCCGAGGAGAAGCGCTTGAAGTCCAGCTGCTGGGTCGGGTTGGGGTGCGAGGCCGCCAGCCGCGGCGGCAGGATCTGCTCCCAGTCGCTGTAGCGCTGCGACCAGAACGCCGTGCCCCAGGCGTGGTTGAGGGCGTCGAGCGTTCCGTAGCGGGCGCGCAGCCAGGTGCGGAAGGCGTGGGCCGCGTCGTCGGAGTAGTCGTAGACGTTGTGGCAGCCCAGCTCGTTGGAGACGTGCCAGGCGACGAGCGCCGGGTGGTCCTTGTACCGGGTGGCGATCTCGCGGACCAGGCGCAGCGCGTGGGCGCGGAAGACGGGGGAGGTGGGCCGCCAGTGCTGGCGGGCGCCGGGCGAGAGGATCTCGCCGGTCGCGGTGACGGGGAGGATCTCGGGGTGGGCCGTGGACAGCCACGGCGGCGGGGAGGCGGTCGCGGTGGCGAGGTCGACGCCGATGCCGCCGGCGTGCAGCAGGTCCATGACCTCGTCGAGCCAGCCGAAGTCCCAGGTGTCCGCGTCCGGTTGGATGCGTGCCCAGGAGAAGATCCCCACGGAGACGACGGTGACGCCGGCCTCCCGCATCAGCCGGATGTCCTCGTCCCATACGTCCCGGGGCCACTGCTCGGGGTTGTAGTCGGCGCCGAAGGCCAGACGGGGAGCGGGGTCACCGTCCGCCCCGCGGAGCATGCGGGACTGGAGGGTGGAGATCATGGCGTTCCTTCCGAAGGGGTGCACGGGGGTGGCGCGGCCGGCGGGCCGCGCCACCCGGCGTTGAGGTACCGCTGGTCGAGAGCTACTTCTCGACGGTGAAGCCCTGCTCCTCGCCGTACTTGACCGAGGCGTCCTGCCAGGCCTTCAGGCCGTCGGCGAGCGTGGTGTCCGAGACGTAGGCCTTGCCGACCGTGTCGTTGAAGATCGAGTTGGCGTACGGCTGGAAGGGCAGGTAGGACCAGTTGTCGGCGACGTTGGCGGCCGACTCGGCGAAGATCTTGTTCGCCTCCTGTCCGCCGAAGTAGTCGAACTTGGTGCTCTGGAACTCGGTGGACTCCAGTTCCGCCTTGGTCGCCGGGAAGGCGCCTTCCTTCACGCGGGTGGCGACACCGTCACCGGAGTTGGCGTACTCGACGAAGGCGTAGGCGAGTTCCTTGTTCTGGCCGAGCGCGGGCAGCGCCAGGGAGCTGCCGCCGTTCTCCGCGCTGGCCTTGTCGCCCGCGGTCCAGGCCGGCAGGGCGGCCGCGCGCCAGTCGCCCGCGGCGTCCGGGACACCGGTGACGAAGTTGGCGGGCATCCAGGCACCGGTGGCCAGGGTGGCGATGCTGCCGTCGCCCAGGCCCTTGTACCAGTCGTCGGTCCAGCCGTTGATCGGCGCGAGGAGCTTCTCGTCGATCAGCTTCTGCCAGACGGCCTCGAACTTCTTGGCGCCGGCGTCCTCGAAGTCGATCTTCACATTGGTGCCGTCGACCTGGTAGGGACGGGAACCGGCCTGCCACAGCATGCTGGTGGTGAAGCCGGCGTCACCGGCGTCGTTGGCGATGTAGACCTTCGGGTCGGCCTTGTGCAGCTTGCGCGCGGCGTCCAGGTACTCGTCCCAGGTGGTGGGGACGGCGATCTTGTACTTGTCGAAGACCTTCTTGTTGTAGAACAGCGCCATCGGGCCGGAGTCCATGGGCAGGCCGTAGACCGCGTCGCCCTCGCTCACCGCGTTCCACGGACCGGCGGTGTACTTCGAGGCGAGCTGGTCCGCGCCGTAGGGGGCGAGGTCGGCGAGGCCCTTGGTGAGGGAGTACTGACCGAGCGCGAAGTACTCGACCTGGGCGACGTCCGGCACGCCCTTGCCGGCCGAGATCGCGTTGGACAGCGCGGTGTAGTGCTTGTCACCGGACCGCTCGCTGACCAGGTTGATCTTGACCTTGGGGTACTTCTTCTGGAAGTCGGCGGCGACCGTCTTCAGGGTGGGCTCCCAGGCCCACACCGTGATGTCCCCGCCCTTCTTGAGGGCGGCCTGGATGTCGGAGGCGGAGACGTCCTTGGTGGCGGCGTCGTCGTCGGAGCCGCCGCAGGCGGTGGCGCCGAGGGCGACGGTGGCGAGGAGGGCGATGCCGCGCAGCACGCGGCTGGTCTTTCTGCGCATGACGGTGCTTCCACTTCTTCGTGGGTGGGACAGGTGAGGGTGGGGGAGTACGTCACCCGGGCCGGGGCCGGGTGCGGGTGGGGTCGTGGGGCGGCGCAGGGGCCGCAAGGTCACTCCTTGACGCTTCCGGCGGCGAGACCCGACTGCCAGTACCTCTGGAGCAGCAGGAACGCGGCGATCAGCGGCACGATGGTGAGCAGCGATCCGGTGATCACCAGGTTGAAGATCACGTCGCCGCCGATGGTCTCCGCCTGCGAGTTCCAGGCGGACAGGCCCAGGGTGAGCGGGTACCAGTCCGGGTCCTTGAGCATGATCAGCGGCAGGAAGTAGTTGTTCCAGGTGGCGACCGTGGTGAACAGCAGCACGGTGACGATGCCGGGGGCGAGCAGCGGCAGTACGACGGTGAAGAAGGTGCGCGCCTCGCCCGCTCCGTCGATCCGGGCGGCCTCCAGCAGTTCGGTGGGGATGGCCTCCGAGGCGAAGACCCACATCAGGTAGAGGCCGAACGGCGACACCAGCGAGGGGATGATCACCGCCCAGGGGGTGTCGGTCAGGCCCATCTTGCTGAACATCAGGAAGGTGGGCACCGCCAGCGCCGTACCGGGGACGGCGACGGCTCCGATGACCAGGGCGAAGATGCCGCGCTTGCCGGGGAAGTCGAACTTCGCCAGCGCGTATCCGCCGAGCACGGCCAGCAGGGTCGCGCCGCCGGCGCCGAGGACCACGTACAGCAGGGTGTTGAGGAGCCAGCGGCCGAACACCCCGTCGTCGTAGGTGAACGTGTCGCGGATGTTGTCCCACAGCGCGAAGTCGTCGGCGAACCACAGTCCGTTGGAGGCGCCGAGGCCGGCCTGGGTCTTGGTGGCGTTGATGACGAGCCAGATCAGCGGCACCACGGTGTACAGGACGATCAGCGAGGCCAGCACCGTCAGCAGGACGCTGCGACGGGGGCGGGTCGGGGAGTCGGCCCGCTTGCCGCGCAGACGGGGTGCGCGCTTGCCGACGTTCGCGGGCGTGGCCGAGGAGGCCGTCGAGGCAGGGCTGCTCATCGGTCAGGCTCCCTTGCGCATGCCGCGAAGCTGCACGATGTAGGCGATCACCATGGTGATCACGCCCATGATGATGGCCACCGTCGCGGAGTAGTTGTGCTGCTGGCCGTTGAAGGACAGCGAGTAGGTGTAGAAGTTCGGCGTGTAGTCCGTGGTGATGGCGTTGCGGGCCAGCGGGCGCAGGATGCTCGGCTCGTTGAAGAGCTGGAAGCTGCCGATGATCGAGAAGATGGTCGCGATGACGAGGGCGCCCCGGATCGCGGGGAGCTTGATCGCGGTGATGACCCGCCACTGCCCGGCTCCGTCGATCTCCGCCGCCTCGTAGAGGGAGTGCGGGATGACCCGCAGCGCCGAGTAGAAGATCAGCATGTTGTAGCCGACGAACTCCCAGGTCACGATGTTGCCGATGGAGGCCAGCACCAGGTCGGGGGAGAGCGGGTCGGGCAGGGTGACGCCGAAGGCCTCGTTGAGGTCGCCGACCAGGCCGTACTTGGTGCCGTACATGAAGCCCCACATCAGGGTGGCGACCACGGCGGGCACGGCGTACGGCAGGAAGATCGTGATGCGGAAGAAGCTCTTGCCGTAGAGCCGCCCGCTGTCCAGCGCCAGGGCCGCCAGCAGGGCGATGCCGAGCATGATCGGCACCTGGACCAGGAGGAACAGCGTGACGCGGCCCAGCGAGTCCCAGAACTGCTTGTCCTTGAGGGCCTGCGTGTAGTTGTCCAGGCCGACGAAGGTGGTGCCGCCGATGAGCTGGTCGCGGAAGAGGCTCAGGTAGATCGAGTACACGATCGGGGCGAGGAAGACGAGGGCGAACACGGCCACGAAGGGACCGATGAAACCCCACCCCGTCCAGGAGCGGCGGTCTCTGCGCGCCGGAGGGGGCGCCGGCCTGGGCTCTGCGGCCGCCGGGTGTTGCAGCGTCGTCATGTCGTTCCTCGCTCGTGCGGTTCCGGAACCGGCGGTGGCGCGGACGGAGGAATCCGGCGCGTCACCGCCATCAGATGTTTGCGTAAACATGTACCGCTCGAAGGTCGCCCCGGAGCTGTTATGTTTACGTAAACATCTGATGGCGGCATGTCTACACTGCGCTGTTAACGACGGTCAAGGGTCTTCTGGGAACGCCGTGGCGAAGACGGCTGGAGAGGTGGGGCAACCGTGGGGATGGCCGACAGAGACACGCCCGGACGACGGGGGCGGGCCCGCGCCTCCGTCTCCATGGCCGATGTGGCACAGCGCGCGGGGGTCTCCTCCCAGACCGTCTCCCGGGTCTCCAACGGTTACGCGGGGGTGAACGAGGAGACCCGCCGCCTGGTGCTCGACGCCATGAGGGAACTCGGCTACCGGCCCAACAGCGCCGCCCGCGCCCTCAAGCGCGGGGAGTTCCGCACCATCGGCGTGATCACCTTCTCGCTCTCCAGCACCGGCAACGTCCGCACCCTGGAGGCCATCGCCACCTCCGCCGCCGCCGAGGGGTACGCGGTCACCCTGCTCCCGGTCGCCGTGCCCACCCAGGACGAGGTCAGCGGCGCGTTCTCCCGCCTGGAGGAGCTGGCCGTGGACGCGGTGATCGTCATCATGGAGGTCCACCTCCTGGACGCCGCGACCATCATGCTGCCGCCCCACGTCCAGGTCCTCGTCGTCGACTCCGACGCCGGCGACCACTACACGGTCGTCGACACCGACCAGGCCGGCGGCAGCCGCACGGCCGTGGAGCACCTGCTCGGCCTCGGCCACGAGACCGTCTGGCATCTCGCCGGACCCGCGGACTCCTTCGCCGCCCAGCGCCGCGCCGACGCCTGGCGCGCCGTCCTCACCCAGGCCGGGCGCCCCACCCCCGAACTCATCCGCGGCGACTGGTCCGCCGACTCCGGCTATCTCGCCGGCCTCGAACTCGCCGAACAGCCCGACTGCACGGCCGTGTTCGCCGCCAACGACCAGATGGCCCTCGGCCTCCTGCGCGCCCTGCACCAACGCGGCCGGCGCGTCCCCGAAGACGTCAGCGTTGTGGGATTCGACGATGTCGCGGAGTCGGCGTCCTTCCAGCCGCCACTCACCACCGTCCACCAGGACTTCGCCGAGGTCGGCCGACTGTGCGTCCAGGCCGTACTGCGCAAGATGCGCCAGGGCGACGCCACATACGGCACGACCCTCGTCCCCACCCGCCTGGTCCTGCGCGAGAGCACCGCGCCGCCGCCGGGGCGGTGACGGACCGACGCCGTGACGGGTGCTGCGGCGGGCGAGCGTGCGGGGAGTGGCGAGCCGCAGCAGTGCGGTCGACCAGGTCCGCACCGGGCTCGGGGGAGCGTCCCGCCCGAGGGGCCAGGGGGAATCCGAACGACGGGGTCTCCGGGGAAGACCTCCCTGCCGTTCTGGAGGCCGCCTTCGGGCGGAACCCTGACGGCACCACCGTGAACCGCCCACAGACACCCCAGCCGGTGGACGGCCGGGGTGATCTGCAGCGAGGCATCGGCAGCTCTCGTACATCGTGCCCAGGCGGGGCAACGCACCGTCAGACGCCCGATTTTCCGTGACTACGGGTAGAGCTTCTCGCCCCTGGCGAGCATGGTCACGTACTTTTCGATCCGGCGTGCCCGGGTCTCGGGCCTCTTGGCGTCATGGATCCGGTGGAGGATCGCGAAGCGGTTCTGCCGGTCCAGTTTCTCGAAGAACTCCGTCGCGGCCGGGTCGGCTGCCAGGGCCGCGGCGAGGTCCTCGGGCACGGTAGCGGTCCTCGCACTGTCGTAGGCGGCCTCCCAGCGGCCGTCCGCCTTGGCCCGGTCGATCTCGGCCTGCCCCGGCGGACGCATCCGGCCCTGCTCGATGAGCGCGGCCACTTTGCCCCGGTTGACCTTGGACCATTTGCTGCGCCGCGTGCGCGGGGTGAACCGCTGCAACCACCAGTGGTCGTCGAACTTCGCCTTCTGGCCGTCGATCCAGCCGTAGCAGAGCGCCACGTCGAGCGCCTGGGCGTAGTCCAAGGCGACGATGCCGGGGCCCTTCTTGCGCAGCTTGAGCCAGATGCCCGGCGAGGCGGCGTGGTTCTCACCCAGCCATGCCTGAAACGCCTCGGCGGATTCGAATGTGATGATCTCCAGGTCCTCGGTCACTGGAGCAGCGAACCACACCCGGCCGATGGCCGTGAGGCGTTCGGGCACGGTCCCGGACGCGGGACGCCCGCGAGCCCGCGTGATGTCGAGAGGACGGTCATCGGACCGACAGCAGTGCCTCCTGGAGACGGGCACTTGAGGGCATACCCCCGAGCCGCCAGGAGACCCTGCCTGCGTGTGCGGGCTGATCCAGTGAGCCGTCACCGGACGATGGGCCGGCGTGGCCACCTGACCCGTGGCGGGAGAGCCTAGTCGAGGTAGTCGGCGACCATGCCGGCGAACTCGTCGGGGGTGGCCAGGCGGATGCCGAGGTCCTCGGCCTTGGCCCGCTTGGACCCCGCACCGTCTCCGGCGACCACGAGCGTGGTCTTCTTCGAGACGCTGGAGGACGAGCGGCCGCCGGCCTTCTCGATGAGCTCGTTCATCTGGTTGCGGCTGAGCTTCTCCAGGGGGCCGGTCATCGCGCCGGTGACGACCACGGTCATCCCGGCCAGCGGTCGACCCGCACCCTCGGCGTCCTCGTCGCTGTCGCTGTCGCTGTCGCTGTCGCTGTCGCTGTCGCTGTCGCTGTCGCTGTCGCTGTCGCTGTCGCTGTCGCTGGCGGTGGCGTCGGACGAGGTGGGCGGGGTGGCGCCGGGCTCCGTCATGTTCACCCCGGCGGCGGCGAGTTTGTCGATCAGCGGGGCGAGTTCGGCGAGTTCGGCGACGATCGAGGGGGCCTTCTCGGTGCCGATGCCCTCGACCTGCTGCATCGCTTCCGCGTCCGCGGCCCGGACGTGGTCCATGTCGGCGAAGTGCCGGGCGATACGGCGGGACATCGAGCGGCCCGTGCCGCGGATACCGAGCGCGCACAGCACCCGCGACAGCGGCTGGCCCTTGGCCGCGGTGAGGGCGGCGAGGAGGTTGTCGGTGCTGGTGGCGCCCATCCGCTCCAGACCCAGCAACTGCTCGCGGGTCAGGGTGAACAGGTCGGCGAGGTCGGCGACCAGGCCGGCGTCGACGAGTTGGACGACGCGGGTGTGGCCGAGGCCCTCGATGTCGAGCTGGTCGCGGCCGGCAGCGTAGGAAAGGGCGGCCACCAGGTGGCAGTTGCGGCCGTTCTCGCAGCGCCAGCGCTGCTCGCTGGTGTCGATGCCGGCCCCGCAGCGCGGGCACGTCTCGGGGAAGGCGACGGGCTGTTCGTCGCCGGTGCGCAGGTGGGCCACGGGGGCTTCGATCCGGGGGATGACGTCGCCGGCCCGGTGGACCATGACGTGGTCGCCCAGGCGCAGGTCGCGACGGGTGATGTCGGCAGGGTTGTGGAGGGTGGCGTACGTGATGGTGGCGCCGTCGATCTCGACCGGCTCCAGGACGGCACGCGGGGCGATGATCCCGGTACGGCCCACGTTCCACTCCACCTCCAGCAGCCGGGTGATCTTCTCGACGGCAGGCAGCTTGTAGGCGATCGCCCAGCGCGGAGCGCGCGAACCCGATCCCGCCGTCCGCTGGTCGGCGGCCAGGTCGGCCTTGATGACGATCCCGTCGATCCCGAACGGCAGTTCCGCCCGCAGGGCGGCGATCTCCCGCACCCGGGTCAGCACCTCCTCGACGGTGTCGGCGGTGATGCCGGGTACCGCGGTGGTGGCGGTGGTGTTCACCCCGTACGCGGCGGCCTGGGCCATCAGGTCGCTGTGCGCGAGTTCGCTCAGCCGCTCGGCGAGCGATGTCTCGGTGCCGGGCAGGGGCAGCAGGCCGTAGCCGAAGAAGGTCATCGGCACGGTGTAGGCGCGCTCCTTGGCGCGCAGGGTGCCCGCCGAGGCGCCGCGCGGGTTGGCGAACGGCTGCCCGCCGTGCGCGGTGCGCACCTCGTTGGCGTGCTCGAACTGAGCGGTCGTCATGAGGATTTCACCGCGGACCTCCAAGGTCACCGGCTCGGCGAGCTGGTCCGGCAGGCCCTCGATGGTGCCGATCGCGTGCGAGACGTCCTCCCCCGCCGTCCCGTCCCCACGAGTGATCAGCTGTCTCAGGCGGCCGTCGGCGTAACGGGCGGCGACCGCGAGACCGTCCAGCTTCGGCTCGACGCTGAACCGTACGACGTCATGGCCGACGCGCCGGGCGAGCGACGCGGTCCAGGCGGTGAACTCCTCCGGCGAGAACACGTTGTCCAGACTCAACATCGCCACCGTGTGCGGGACATCGCCCACCACGGCCCCGCCAGCGACCTTCCCCGACGGAGAGCCGGGCAGCACCTGATCGGGATGTGCGTCCTCCCACGCGGCGATGCCGCGCACCAGCCGGTCGTAGGCGTCATCGTCCAAGGCCGACGTCCCACCCGCATAGTAGGCGGCGGACGCCTTCACGGCGTCCTCGACCGCCTGCGCGTAGGCGGCCGCATCCATGATCGCAACTGCGTGTGTCGTCATGTGGGCCATCCTGCCTGCCACCACTGACATCGCCCGATACGGCGGAACGACGGCTTTGCGGGGCCGCCGGACTTGGCGCAGCCCAGGGACGGGCGGGAGGCAGCGGCCTGGAGTGCGGTTCCACCGTCGGTGAGGCCGTCGACGGCGATGGTCAGGTAGTGACAGCGGAGATGCACAGGGGGCGTTCTGGACTACTTCGATCGCGCCGATCAGGGTCGGACCTGTTCATGCTCCGCAAATGACTTCCCTGCACGGATCGTGTGCGCCGGCGAGTCCTATGCGTCGGTACTGCACGGGTACTGGGCGCTCTCGGTTTCCGAAGCTTCCGACAGAAGCAGAATCCGGGACGCGGCCTCCGGCAGAGAGGCGCACGACCTGGGCGGCCGGGCAAAGCACCGGTAGGCGCCGGAGTGCACCGACGGTTGGTCAGCGGTTCTTGGCCACCGGAGTCGCTGTTCGGCGGATCGCCTCGATGATCCTGGCCTGCGCGACGCTCGTCGCGCTGCCGTCCGTGGCGTCCGTGCGGACTCGGTCGGCGAATCTGGTGAGGGTGTTCACGCACTGGTTGTCCGCCGGGCGGGTGCGCAGCTCCTGGTGGTTCTGGTGGTCGATACGGATCACGGGCCGGTGGTCCGGGGGAGTGCTGTACGCGTGCTCGACGGTGATCTGCCCGGTGCTGCCGAGGAGTTGGTAGCGCGAGGTGTAGAAGTGCTCCATGCCGAAGGTGATCTGGGCGGTGATCCCGTCGGCGTTCCGCAGTAGTGCGGCGCCCGCTATGTCGACGTCATGGTCGGGGTGGAGCCGCAGGTCGGCGCCGAGCACCGTGAGGTCGTCGCCGAGGAAGTACTGGGCGGCCCGCACCGGGTAGCCGGCACCGTCCAGCAGGGCCCCGCCGCCGAGGCCGGGGTCGAGCCGGTGGTCGGCGTCCGGGCGCGGGGGGATGGTGAACGCCGCCTGGAACGAGCGCAGTTCGCCGATCGTGCCGTCGGTCACGAGATCCCGTACGTACCGGTGCTGGGTGTGGTGGACGAACATGTAGTTCTCCATCAGCACCAGCCCGGCCGACCCGGCGAGCGCCGCGAGGGCGGCCGTCAGTGCCGGGTCGGTGGTCAGCGGCTTCTCCGCGAGCACATGCTTGCCCGCTTCGAGCGCCGCCCGCACCCAGGGCGCGCGCAGGGCGGGCGGCAGGGGGATGTACACCGCCTCGACCTCGGGATCGGCCAGCAGTTCCGCGTATCCGGTGACCGCACGCGCGCCGAAACGCGCGGCCGTCTCCTTGGCCTTTTCGGGGCTGCGGCTCGCGAGGGTGGTCAGGCGGAGCCCGCAGCCGGGTGCCCCGGCCAGTGCGGGCAGGATCTTGCGGACCGCGATGTCCGCGCAGCCCATAACCCCCAGACCCACCGGGTCGGGGCCGTGATCCAGCCCGGGGCCTGTGTCGGCGTTGGTGGCGGGCATCCGGGATCCCCTAGTCCGTGAGGCAGGCGAGCAGCGAGCGTGCGACCACGTTCACGTGATTGCCGTAGCGGACGAACTCGGTCAGCTGGCGGCGGGTCATCCAGATGTAGTCCTCCGGTACCCGGTCCGGGAAGTCCTCCGGGACCTCGACGAGGAGATAGCGGTTCTCCGCGTGGTGGAACCGGCCGCCCTCCTCGGAGAGCACGGTGTCGAAGTGGACGCGCTCCGGCGGCGCGGACAGCACCTGGTCGAGGAAGGGCGGGCGCTGCGGTTCCGGCAGGTGCGCGTAGTTGCCGGGGACGCAGTTCACGGTCGGCGACATCTCGACCACGTCCGAGGTGCCCGCCTCGCTCTGGGCGTGCACGAGCAGTTGCCAGTCCTCCTCCGGACCCGAGCGGCGGCCCAGGAACGCGACCACGCCCTGGTCCACGGGCGCGAGCAGTGGCTGCGACCAGCGGGCCACCTCGCGACTGCTGGCCTCCACGTCGACCCCGAGCACCGTGAAGAAGGCCCCTCGTTCGTGCTCGATGCGGTCCGGGCCCCGGCTCCACCCCTTGACCTGGTTCAGGGGAATGCGCCGGCGCTCCAGTACGTGGTTGCTGCGCGCCTCGGTGAACCAGCTGAGGATCTCAGCCGTCGAGTGCGGTGCGGGGCCGCCCCGGTCCGGCTCGTCGTACAGGAACGGCAGCCCGGACAGGACGGTCCTGGAGTCCATGTTGACGACGTTGTCGATCCGCAGCAGGTCCTTGAGGAGGGAGAGGTTCACCCAGCGGAAGTTGTCCCGCTCGGGGACCTCGGTGTCCTCCGGGACCTCCACGATCACGTTCCGGTTGCGTTTGGCGAGGAACCAGGAGCCCTGCTCCGACTGGAGGGCGTCGAAGACCCGCCGACCCTGCCGGCGGTCCACGAAGTACTCCAGGTACGGGACCGCGCTGCCTCGGTGCACGCGCGTGTAGTTGGAGCGGGTCGCCTGGACCGTGGGCGACAGCTGGAGCGTGTTGACGTTGCCCGGCTCCATCTTCGCCTGCATCAGGCAGTACGGTGTGCCGCCGAACCGCTTGACCAGGATGCCCAGGATGCCGATCTCGTCCTGGATGATGATCGGCTGTGTCCAGGTGCCGACGTTCTCGCCCAGGGACGCCTCGATCCCCTCCACCGTGAAGAAGCCCCCGCTGTGGTGCGCGAGGTTCCCGGTGGAGGAGTCGAACCGCCAGCCGTTGAGCTGGTCGAGGGGGACCGGTGTCACCCGGTAGTGGTTCACCGCGCGTCGTTCGGCGAACCACTGCTCGAAGGCGGCCGTGTCCTCAAGCGGCCTCGTCACTGCCGCGCCCTGGACTCCGCGTACACCTGGGCGTGGCCCAGGGTGGCGCGGCTGTTGGTGCCGAGGGCGTTGCGCAGGAAGGTCCGGGCCTCGGGGACACCGGCGCTCTCGCCGAGGATCGCGTGGATGTTCTCGGTGTTGACGATCACCGTGTGCTGGGAGGTGGCGGTGGTGACGCCCCGGTCGTCCTCCTCCAGCCGCCAGCACCCGGTGTGCAGGGCCATCAGGGCGGGCAGCGTGGTCTGCTTGTAGACGATGCGGTGATGCGGGAAGCACACGCGGACCGACTCGGTGGTGTGGGACGAACCGTCCTTGGTCAGGGTGTCCATCCGCAGGACCTGGAGGCCCGGGGTCTCCTCGCGCAGATCCACCGAGGCGACGTGGGGGAGGCGCTCCTGCCACTGGTCGGCCTCGTTGATGAAGTCGTAGACGTCCTTGGCCGAGCCGTTGATCTCGACGGTGTCCTCGAAGGACAGCATGAGGTCCGGGGTGCCGGTGGCCAGCTCCACGCTCGTTTTGAGCGCCGCCAGCTCCGACCGGCTGTTGCGGTCCACGGCCTTGTCGATCCACTCCAGGCCCTCGGGGTCGTCGTCGACGGCCCGGTAGTCGTGCAGCAGCCGCACCCTGGTGCGGTTCGGCGCGAGCGCCTCGGCGATCCAGGTGCCGCCCATCGCGGCCACGGGCGGCGCCGACACCTCCTGGCGGAAGGTGATGCGCAGCGCCTCGGGGTCCAGGACCCGGCGTGAGGTCCAGTTCTTCGCGGTGCCGTTGGCCGTGGCCCAGATCTGGATCCGCTCCTCGTCGCCCGCGTGCTCCACGCGTTCGACGTGCACGGAGGGCGGGAAGATCAGCGGCCAGTTCTCCACATCGGCGATCAGCCGGTACACCTCGGCGGCCGGGGCATCGATGGTGATCTCGTGCTCGACCTCGCGTTCGGTCATATCGGTGCTACCTCGTTTCGACGTTCGACGGGGTCAGGAGCTGCCGGTCCTCGACGGACGGGCCGAGGGGTGCCGGTCAGCGTGGGGTCGGTCGCGGGCCGCCGGTCGGCGCGGGCGGGCCGGGAGGGTCGGAAGTCGCCCGGTCAGAGTCGCCCGGTCAGAAGGTGCCCGGTCAGAAGTTGCCCAGCCCGCCGCAGACATTGAGCGCCTGCGCGGTCATGGAGGCGGCGGCGTCGGTGACCAGGTAGCCGACGAGCCCCGCGACCTCCTCCGGAGTGGAGTACCGGCCGAGCGGAATCTTGGCCTGGAACTTCTGGAGGATCTGCTCCTCCGTGGTGTCGTAGGCGGACGCGTAGCCCGAGCGCACCCGCTGGGCCATGGGCGTCTCCACATAGCCGGGGCAGACCGCGTTGACGGTGATCCCGGTGGGCGCCAGTTCGTTGCCGAGCGCCTTGGTGAAGCCGACGACACCGTGCTTGGAGGCCGAGTAGGGGGCGCCGAGCACCACGCCCTGCTTCCCGGCGGTCGAGGCGATGTTCACGATGCGGCCCCAGCTCTTGTGCCGCATCCCGCCCGTGGTCAGGACCGCACGCGTCATCAGGAACACACTGTTGAGATTGGTGTTGATGACGTCGAGCCACAGCTCGTCGGTGAGGTCTGCGGTGACCCCGCCGCCGCTGCGGCCGGCGTTGTTGACCAGGACGTCGACCGGGCCGTAGCGGTCGACGGCGGCGCTCACGAAACGCTCCACGTCCGTGGTGGACCGCACGTCGCACGGCACGCCGTCCACGTCGAGGCCCTCGTCGCGCAGCTCCTTGACGGTACGCAGCACGCTGTCCTCGGTGCGCGCGCAGATGAAGACCCGGTAGCCCCGTTCTGCCAGCAGACGGGTGGTGGCGAGGCCGATCCCGCTGGTGGCGCCGGTCACCACGGCGGTCCGTGACTCCTGCTCCGACATACATCCTCCTGACGGTGCTCCGGAAGGTCCGAACGACGCCGCGATGCTCACAGCCCCATCTGGAACCGTGCTTGAAGGACCCTCAGGGACCGGCCGAGGCACGGGCACCCGCTGCGCGGCTGCGGCCGGGCACCACTGCCGCTCCATTTGTCATCGAGTTGGTCTTCCCAGACTGACCGCCACCTCGACGACTCAAGGGGCGGCGATGACCCGAACTTCCCGGAGCACGACAGGCACGGTGACACCTCCTCGCCCGGCGGCGGCAGACATGAAGCTGTACTGCTTCCCGCACGCCGGCGCGGGCACCTCCGCGTTCGGCGCCTGGCCCGAACTGCTGGGCGACTCGGTGCGGCCGGTGCCCGTCCTGCTCCCGGGACGCGGCGTCCGGCGCCGGGAACACCGGGTCACCGACGTGCGGGCGCTCCTCGCCGACCTGGACCGGTACGACCTGCCGGCCGCCGGGGAGCCGTACGTCCTGTACGGGCACAGTCTGGGCGGGCTGATCGCCTACACGCTGGCCCGGTCCCTGGAGAAGGCGGGCCGTCCCGGGCCCGCGCTCGTCGTGGTCGGGGCCTGTCCGCCGCCCGACGCCCACTCCGCGCTCGCCGACGCCTGCGAGCTGCCCGACGACCGGCTGCTCGACGTGCTGCGGACGTTCGGCGCGGTGGACGCGGACACCCCGCGCGGCGGCATCTGGGAGCGCACCGCTCTCGGTGTCATCCGCGACGACCTGCGACTCGCCCGTGAGCTGCGCGGGGCCGCCGACGGGCCCCTGACCGCGCCGCTGCTGACCGTCGCGGGCACCGAGGACCCGATCGCCGGTCCCGAGGTGATGGCCGGGTGGCGGGCGTGGGCGGCCGGTTTCCACGCCGGGCGGACCGTCACCGGGGACCACCAGTTCGTACGGGGCCGGGCCCTGCCCGCACTGCTGGGCAGGGCGTGCCGGGTCGTGCGGCGTCTCCACGACCCGCTCGGCCGGACGTTTCTCTTACCCGCGCAACCACTCATGAAGGGCAGCCGATGAACCGTCGTGTCGCCATCACCGGTATCGGTGTGGTCGCTCCGGGAGGGGTGGGAACAAAGGAGTTCTGGTCGCTGATCACCTCCGGGCGGACCGCCACCCGGTCCATCTCCTTCTTCGACGCCTCCCAGTTCAGGTCCCGGATCGCCGCCGAGGCCGACTTCGACCCGCTGGAGCACGGCTTCGGCCCCGAGGAGGCCGAACGCCTCGACCGCGCCGCCCAGTTCGCCCTGGTCGGCGCCCGGGAGGCGGTGCGCGACAGCGGCCTCGAAGGGGACCTGGACCCGGTGCGTACGGGCGTGACCCTCGGCAGCGCGGTCGGCTGCACGATGGGACTGGACGCCGAGTACAACGTCGTCAGCCAGGGCGGCAGCGCCTGGCAGGTGGACCACACCCTCGCGGTACCGCACCTCTTCGACTACTTCGTGCCGTCCTCCATGGCCGCTGAGGTCGCGTGGCGCACCGGCGCCCAGGGACCGGTGTCGGTGGTGTCCACGGGCTGCACCTCCGGACTCGACTCCATCGGGCACGCCGTCGAACTGATCCGGGAGGGCAGCGCGGACGTGATGATCGCGGGTGCCACCGAGGCACCCATCTCCCCGATCACCATGGCGTGCTTCGACGCCATCAAAGCCACCTCGCCGCGCAACGACGAACCGGAGACCGCCTCCAGGCCGTTCGACGGCTCCCGCAACGGCTTCGTGCTCGGCGAGGGCTCCGCCGTACTGGTGCTGGAGGACCTGGACCGGGCCCGGCGGCGCGGCGCGCACATCTACGCGGAGATCGCCGGGTTCGCCACCCGCTGCAACGCCTACCACATGACCGGTCTCACCTCGGACGGCCGGGAAATGGCCGAGGCGATCCGGGTCGCTCTCGACGAGGCGCGCCTGGACGCCACCGCCGTCGACTACGTCAACGCCCACGGTTCGGGCACCAAGCAGAACGACCGGCACGAGACGGCCGCCTTCAAGCGCAGCCTGGGCAGCCACGCCTACGACGTACCGGTCAGCTCCATCAAGTCGATGATCGGGCACTCGCTCGGTGCGATCGGCTCCCTGGAGGTCGCGGCCAGCGCTCTCGCCATCGAGCACAACGTCATCCCGCCCACCGCGAACCTGCACACCCCCGACCCGGCCTGCGACCTCGACTACACGCCCCTGACGGCCCGTGAGCAGCGCACCGACGCCGTGCTCAGCGTGGGCAGCGGCTTCGGCGGCTTCCAGAGCGCGATGGTCCTCATCCGTCCCGAGAAGGGAGACGCACGATGACAGCCCGCGCCGGACAGGTGGCCGACCCGCGGTCCCGCCCGCAGCCGGACCCCGGCGACAGCACCCCCTCGGTCCCTGTCGTCACCGGGATCGGCGTGGCCGCGCCCAACGGCTTCGGGCGGGAGGAGTGGTGGAGCGCGACCCTGCGCGGCGAGAGCGGCATCCGGGAGATCAGCCGCTTCGACGCCGGCCAGTACCCGGTCCGCCTCGCCGGGGAGGTCAGGGGTTTTGAACCCTCCGACCACATCCCCGGGCGGCTGATGCCGCAGACCGACCAGGTGACCCGGCTGGCGCTCGCCGTGGCGGACGAGGCCCTCGCCCACGCCGGCGTCGACCCCGCCGCCCTGCCCGACTACGCCGCCGGCGTGGTCACCGCCAGCTCGGCGGGCGGATTCGAGTTCGGGCAGCGGGAGTTGCAGGCGCTGTGGAGCCAGGGCGGGCGGTACGTCAGCGCGTACCAGTCGTTCGCCTGGTTCTACGCGGTCAACACCGGCCAGATCTCCATCCGGCACGGGTTGCGCGGCCCCAGCGGTGTGCTGGTCACCGAGCAGGCGGGCGGGCTCGACGCGGTGGCCCAGGCCCGTCGGCAACTGCGCAAGGGGATCAGTCTCGTGGTCACCGGCGGCGTCGAGTCCGCGCTGTGCCCCTGGGGTTGGGCCGCCCAGCTCGCCGACGGACGGATGAGCACCGTCGCCGACCCGGCCCGCGCCTACCTCCCGTTCTCCGCCGACGCCTCGGGACATGTCGCCGGTGAGGGCGGCGCCCTGCTGGTCGTGGAGGACGCGGCGACGGCCCGTGAACGGGGTGCCGAGGTGTACGGGAGGATCGCCGGGTACGCGGCCACCTTCGACCCGGCGCCGGGATCGGGCGGCCCTTCGCGGCTGCGTGACGCCGCCGAACTCGCCCTGCGGGACGCGCGGGTGACCGCCGCCGAGGTGGACGTGGTGTTCGCCGACGCCGCCGGTGTCGAGGCCGCGGACCGCGCTGAGGCCCAGGCGCTCGCCGAGCTGTTCGGCCCGTACGGCGTCCCGGTCACCGCGCCGAAGACCATGACCGGACGGCTCTCCTCGGGTGCGGCCTCGCTCGACCTTGCGGCGGCCCTGCTCTCGATGCGCGACCAGGTGATCCCGCCGACCGTCAACGTCGACGGACCCGGCCCCGGGCTTCCCATCGACCTGGTGACCGAGCGGCCCCGTCCGGCCGCCGTGCGCACCGCACTGGTGCTGGCCCGCGGCCGGGGCGGGTTCAACGCGGCGATGGTGGTGCGCGACAAGGGCTGACCGGAGCCGCGTCCGGGGCTGACGGAACCTCACCCGGGCCTGACGGAGCCGCGACCGGGGCTGACAGAGCCCCACCGAACTCCCGCACAGCCATACAGCCGCACCGCCGCACAGCCGCACCTGCACCGAATCCGGTTCGACTGCGCGAACGCGGATGCCAACCCTCCCAGGAGAAGGAGACATCATGCCGACGGAACTCACCCTCGACGATCTGACCGGTCTGCTGCGCGAGTGTGCGGGAGAGGACGAGACGGTCAACCTGGACGGAGACGTACTGGACAAGCCGTTCGTCGAACTCGGTTACGACTCGCTCGCGGTGCTCCAGACCACCGGCCGGATCGAGCGGGAGCACGGTCTCTCGATCGACGAGGACGCGGTCGCCGACGCCGAGACGCCCCGCGCCTACCTCGCCGTCGTCAACGCGGCGTTCTCGGCCGCCAGGGCGGCAAGCGCCTGATCCGCACACCGGCCGGCGCCGAAGCGTCGGCCGGTGTGCGTTTCCCGCGCGGGCCGGCTACCAGTTGAGCCCGCCGTTCACCTCCAGCACGTGCCCGTTCACATAGGAGCTCTCCGCCCCCGCGAGGAACACCGCGGCGGCGGTCACCTCGTCCGGGGTGCCGAGCCGCCCCGTCGCCAGCTTCGGCCCGTACACCGCCCACACCTTCTCGTTGTCCCGGATCGAGCGGGTCATCCCCTCGTCGATCAGACCCGGGCACAGCGCGTTGACGGTGATGCCGCGTGGCGCGAGCTCGACCGCGGTCACCCTGGTGAACATCTCCACCGCCGCCTTGCTCGCCGCGTAGGCGGACGCGCCCGGGGCGACCCGGCTGGCCAGCGCCGAGGACAGGTTGACGATCCGCCCGCCGAACTCGCTGCGCTCCAGGTACGGCACCGCGGAGCGGGTGCAGTGGAAGACCCCGCCGAGGTTCGTGGCCATGGTGTCCGAGAAGTCCCCCGGATCGAGCTGCGCGGCCGGTCCCGGCCGGCTGACCCCGGCATTGGCGACCACGATGTCCAGGTGGCCGAAGTACTCGGCGGCGGTGCGCATCAGGTCGTCCACCGACTCGGCGTCCCGTACATCCGTCTCGTGGACGATCACGTCGCCGCCGCCCTCCACGAGGTCCGCGCCGGCGCTCTTGTCCCGGCCGGCGGCGACGACCTTGCAGCCCTCGCGCACGAACGCCTCGACGATCCGCCGGCCGAGTCCCTTGGTGCCGCCCGTGACGACCGCGACCCTTCCGTCGAGCCTCATCAGATGTCTCCCTCCGGAGGTGGCTTGTCCTGGAGGGAAGCGTCGTGGCACCCGCTGTGCGATGAATCGAGTCCACCTCAAGAGACCGCTGTCAGTCTCTGCCCGGACGCGGAGGCATCCGCGCGCCGACGAGACGAGGGGACGAGTCCGATGACCGAAGCCGCGGCCGTGCCGGACCAGGCCCCGGAGGGCGGCCTGTACCAGCGGATCCAGCAGTTCTACGCACGACAGATGCGGCTGCTGGACCACGGCGCCGTCCAGGAGTGGGCGGACACGTTCACCGAGGACGGCGTCTTCGACCAGAACGTCGCCGCACCGCTGAAGGGCCGCGTGGACATCGCCGCGGCCTCCCAGAAGCGGGTGGACCAGATCGTCGCCGACGGCATCACCCGGCGCCACTGGCTGGGCATGCTCGAAGTGGACCCGCAGGACGACGAGGGCGTCGTACGCACCCGCTACTACGCCGTCTCCCTGGCCACCGAGCGCGGCGCGGTCGTACCGCCGCGCATCACGGCCAGCACGTACGCCGAGGACACGCTGGTCCCCTCCGAGGGCGGCTGGCTCGTCCGGTACCGGCGGGTCACCCACGACGGCACGGTCTGAACCCACTTCCCATACCCCTGAAGGAGGCGCACATGGCAACGCAGCGGGTCGCCCTGGTGACCGGTTCGACATCGGGCATAGGCGCGGCGACCGCCCGGACCCTGGCCGCCGCGGGCTACCGGGTCGCGGTCAACTCCCGCAACTCGCCCAAGGAGGGCAAGGAACTCGCCGACTCGCTGGCCGGTGCCGTCTATGTGCAGGGCGACATCGCGGTCGAGGAGCAGGCGGCCGTGATCGTCGCCACCGTGGTCGAGCGGCTCGGCCGGCTCGACCTGCTGGTCAACAACGCGGGCGCCACCCGCCTCATCCCGCACGCCGACCTCGCCGCGGCCTCGCCCGCGGTGTGGCGCGAGATCCTGGACGTCAACGTCGTGGGCACCTGGCAGATGAGCGTGGCGGCCATGCCCCACCTCAAGGCCGACGGCGGCGGAGCCATCGTCAACATCTCGTCGATCGCCGGCGTCAAACCGACGGGAAGCTCGATCCCGTACGCCGTCAGCAAGGCGGCCATCAACCATCTGACGCGGCTGCTCGCCAACGTGGCCGGGCCGGACGTGCGGGTCAACGCGGTGGCCCCCGGACTCATCGACACCCCCTGGACCGCGGACTTCACCGGCCCGCGCGAGGCCGTCACCGCGGGCGCCCCGCTGCGCCGGATCGGCACACCCGAGGATGTCGCCGAGGCCGTGCTCTCGCTGGCCGGCGCGGCCTACTCCACGGGTGTGGTGCTGCTGGTGGACGGCGGCATCCACAACCTCTGAGCGGACAAGAGCCGGCATCGGATCCCCGATGCCGGCTCTGTCGCGCCCGTGACCCGCACCGGTCACGCTGCGGCGAACGCCTCCAGTTCACCGACCATGGCGGCGGGAGAGGGCTGCTCGCCGACCTCGGCGGCCACCCGCCGGGCCGCGGCCCGCAGGCTCTCGTCCGTCAGCACGCGGGCCAGGGTGTCCGTGGTGACCTCGTGCGGGTCGACGGCCAGCCCCAGGCCCGCCCGGTCGATGACATCCGCGTTCATGAAGTTGTCCGCCCCGTGCGGCAGCAGCAGTTGGGGCATGCCGAAGGTGAGCGCGGTCAGCGTGGAACCCGAACCGCCGTGGTGCACGGTGGCGTCGCACCGCTCCAGCAGCGCGTTCAGCGGCAGCCAGCGCACCACCCGCACGTTCTCCGGCACCAGCGGCAGGTCCTGCTCGCTCATGCCCGTGACGACGAAGTCGGCGTCGGTCTCGGCGGCGGCCCGCAGCAGCTTCTCCAGCCCGCCGGTGCCCAGCATCCTCGGCACGATGGTGCCCAGGGAGACCGCGATCCTGGCTCGCGTGCGGGGGGCCGTGAGCCAGCCGGGCAGTTCACCGCCGGCGTTGTAGGGCACGTACCGCATGTTCCAGCCGCCGCCCTCGCCGCGCATCAGGCTCGGCGGGGCGACATGCAGCACCGCCGAGGCCGGCAGCTCCACCGGCACGCCGTGACGTTCGAAGGAGGGCGCCAGGTACGGCAGGAAGCCCTGCGCGAAGCCGCCCTCGCGCAGCATCCCGAACCCGTGCTCCACCGCCGGCACCCCCAGCCGCCGCGCGGCGAGCAGCCCCGCGCCCTGGAGCCGGCCGTGCACGACCAGATCGGGCCGCCACTCCTCGGCGACGGCCAGCGTGCCGTCCGCCATGAGGTCGCACACGGTCGCGAAGCGCTCCAGCACCGCCGGTGTGGTGGCGCCCCCCGCCTTGACGATCGCCTGCCCGCGCGCCTTCATCTGCTGCGCCAGCCGGTTCGGGGCGAGTTGGGGTCCGCCGCCGAAGACCTGGTCGAAGTCGGTGCCGGGGGAGACGTCGACGACGGGCAGGCCCGCCTTCACGGCCGCGTCCACCGCCGTGTCCGACGAGGCGACGAGCACCTCGTGGCCCGCGGAACGCAGCGCCCACGCGAGCGGGATGACCGGGAAGAGATGACCCAGGGCGGGGGGAGAGGCGAACAGCACGCGCATGGTGGGGACTCCGTTCGTCGATCGGAACGACCGGTGCCCCGAGGAGGGCCGGAGCGCGACTCTCGGGGCACGGTGTCGGGGTCGGGGGTTACGAGGTCCGGGTGGCGACGACGTCCACGGTGAAGGTGCTCACCACGTTGCCCTGGAGGTCGAGGACCTTGGACACCCCGTGCGAGGTCCAGTGGTCGTTGTCGCTCAGCACCGCGTCCTGGTGCCCCACGACCGAGCCGTCGACGGTGCCGGTGGAGTCCTTGTGGGGGTGCGCGATGTCGTACGAGAACGTGGTCCGGCCCGTGCAGTACCAGGTGTCGGTGGCGTTGCCCATCGTCCCGTCGGCGAGGAACACGAAGCTGGTCGTGCCGGAGCTGGGTATCGAGGTGATCACCTGGGCGGACCAGGTGCCCACCGCCGAGTAGCGCTTGGCCGCAGTGGTGTCCGCCTCGGCGGCGCCGGCGGCCATGAGCAGCGACGGAACGGCCAGCACGGTGACGGCCAGCGAGCGCAGGACGCGGCGGCGGGTTCGGGGAGAGGTGACGGTTGCTGCGGACATGGCGGCTGCTCCTTGTGGTGAAGGCTCGAAAATGAGCCGTGCGAGGCGCAGCTTTACGGCCTCCGCTCGAAATCCGCTGACGCGGCACTTGAACCCTCGTCGCTCTCCGGCGCGTCCGGTTCCGCGTCCTGGCGGGGGCGGCCCGGCAGGAACATCGCCGGGATCAGGCCCAGCGCGCACAGCCCGGCGGTCCACCAGAACGTCGTGTTGAACGCGTCGGCGAGCACCGCCGGGGACGGCTCGGCGCCGCCCTCCGCCCGCCCGCCCAGCTGTCCCTGGAGGAGTACGGCGAGGGCGGCCGTGCCCAGAGAACCGCCGATGCGCTGGACGATGACGAGCGCGGAGGCGGCCCGGGGCACGGCGTCCTTGGTGAGCGAGCGGTACGCGGTGGCGGTCAGCGGGGTGGCGACGGCGCCCAGACCGAGGCCGCGCAGCACGAGCGAGCCGGTCAGCAGGGCGTCACTGGTGCCCGGATCCGCCGAGGTGAAGGCGAGGGTGCCCAGGATGGTCAGCGCGATGCCCGACAGCACGATGTAGCGGGGGCCCAGACGGTCCACCAGGGTGCCCGCGAGGGCGAGCGCGATCACCGTGCCGGCGCCCTGCGGGGCGAGCAGGAGCCCCGCCTGGAGCGCGTCGTGGCCCTGCACCTGCTGGTAGTACAGCGGCAGCAGGAACATGGCGCCGAAGAGGGTGGCGCCGAGCAGGAACAGCAGCCCGGAGGAGAGGGCGAACGCCCGGTTGCCGAACAGCCGCAGATCGACGACCGCGGGCCGGTCCCTTCGGCCCAGCGCCCGGGCGACGAACACCGCGAGCAGCACCAGTCCGCCACCGACGCAGGCCAGCACCTTGGTGGAGCCGAAGCCGTCCGGGGACTCCTCGACCACGGACAGCCCGTACAGCAGCACGGTCAGGCCGGGGGAGAGCAGCAGCAGGCCCAACACGTCGAGGCGGGGGGTTTCGCCGGGCGCGGGGCTGTCCTTCTCCAGGGCCAGCCAGGCGAAGAGGAGGGCGACGGCCCCGAGGGGCAGATTGATGTAGTAGATCCACCGCCAGCCCAGGTCGTGAATGAGCAGGCCGCCCACGCTCGGCCCGACGATCGGCGCGAGCTGGGTGGGCACGCTGACCATCGTCATCACCCGCCCGATGCGCTGCGGTCCGGCGGCCCGCACCAGCAGGATCTGGGCGAGCGGCGGAATGAGTCCGCCGCCCAGGCCCTGGAGCAGCCGGAAGGCGATCAGGCTCTCCACCGACCAGGCCGCGCCGCACAGCACCGAGGCCCCGACGAACAGCGAGAGCGCGAACAGCCACATCCGCCGCGCGCCGAAGCGCTCCGCGGCCCAGCCCGTCACCGGTACGACCATGGCGAGGGCGAGCAGATACCCCGCGGCGACCCACTGGAGCGAGGAGAGCGGCGCGGAGAACTCACGGCCGACGCTGTCCAGGGACACCGACACGATGGTCGCGTCCATCGCCGAAAGAAACGCGCCACACACAATGATCGCGCCGAGTTTCACCAGCCCCGCGTCCAGCTTGTCATTTTCAGCCATGGTTCTCTCCCGCTGGGTGAGACGCATCCTTGAGCCCCTCAACTGCCAAGCATCGTAGGGTGGTTGAGCAGTGCATCAGCGCTCCGGGCGCCTTCGGCAACCTGACGGGAACCCGGCCCGGACCGGTAACGGGAGGAAAATCCGCATGGCCACGGCAATTGCGTTCTCCGCCTACGGCGGCCCCGAGAAGCTCAGCCCGCTGGAGATCGACGAACCGGACGCGGGCCCCGGCGAGGTCCGCGTCCGCGTCCGCGCGGCCGGCGTCAACCCCGTCGATGTGAAGCTGCGGCGCGGCGACTTCGCGGGCACGGTCGCGGTGACGTTCCCGCAGCGCCTCGGCAACGAGTTCGCGGGCGTGATCGACCAGGTCGGAGCGGACGTCACCGCCTTCGCCGTGGGCGACGAGGTGCTCGGCTTCACCGCGATGGCGGCCTACACCGAGGTCCTGACGGTCCCGGCCGGCTCGGTCGCCGCCAAACCGGCCGCCCTGTCCTGGGAGGTGGCCGGCGCCCTGTCGGCCGTCGGCCAGACCGCCTGCAACGCGCTTCAGGAGCTGAAGGTCGCCTCCGGCGAGACCCTGCTGGTGCACGCGGCGGCCGGCGGCGTCGGCACCGTCGCCGTGCAGCTGGCCCGGCGTCTGGGCGCACGGGTCATCGGTACGGCGAGCGAACGCAACCACGCCTACCTGCGCTCCCTCGGCGCCGAACCGGTCGTGTACGGAGCGGGCCTGGTCGAGAGGGTGCGGGCACTGGCCCCGGACGGTGTGGACGTCGTCCTCGACGCGGTCGGCGGGCCCGCGGTGGACGCGTCGCTGGAACTCGTCGCCGACCGCACCCGGATCGGCACCACCGTGGACCAGCGGGCGGCCGACGAACACGGCATCCTCCGGCTGCGGGGCTCCCGCTCCACGGAGATCCTCGCCGAACTGGCCGGCCTCGCCGCCGGCGGTGAACTGGAGTTGCCCGTCGCCGCCGTCCACCCGCTCACGGCCGCCGCGCAGGCCCACCGTGAGGTCGAGGGCGGCCATGTGCGCGGCAAGGTGGTCCTCGCCGTCGGCTGACAGCGGCACGGCGGGGAGGGCACCGGCAGCGAATGCCGGTGCCCTCCCTGTGCGCGCGGCCGTCGCGGGCGGTCTCGTCACCCGCCGCGCCGCCGGCGCTCCGCGAACTCCTTCGCCCGCGCCAGGACTTCGGTGCTGCTGGTGCTCAGTGCCCGCCGGGTGAAGTCCCCGGCCGCGACCACGTCCGCCCCCTCGCCGAGCACGCTCGCGATGCCGGACGGGGAGAGGACCACGGTGTGCCGGGACGATACGAGGGTTCCGTCGCCGTCGGCCGTCACGGTGTACGCGCCGGTGTGCACGGCGGCCAGCGGCGGCAGCAGCAGATGCCGGTAGACGATCCGCTCCGAGGGGAAGCACACCCGGACGACCTTGGAGGGGTGGTCCACACCCCGCTCGGTGTGGGTGACCCAGTCCAGCAGCTGTACGCCGTCGCCGCCCTCCCGCGCCGCCACCGACACGATGTGGGGGATGCGCTCGGGCCAGGCGGCCGCGTCGGACAGGAACTCGTAGACGTCCTCGACCGATCCGTCGATCCTCGCGGTGTCCTCGATCGGCACCACCAGCCGCTCGTCGGCGGCCTCCCGTTCGGCCGCCTCCTTCAGCGCGGCCAGTTCGGCGGTGCTGTTGCGGTCCAGGGTCTCGGCGATGAACTTCAGGACGGCGGGGTCGGTCGAGGCCGGCCGGCAGTCGTGCAACAGCCGCACCAGGCAGGTCCGTTCCGAGCGCGGCTCCACGACCCAGGAGCCGCCCATGTCGGCGACCGGCGCCTGAGTGGTCTCCTGCCGGTAGTCGATCCGCAGTTCCGCCGGTCGCAGCACCCGCAGCGCCACCCAGGGGAACACCCGGTCGCCCGACATCAGCCAGACGCCCACGCGTTCGGTGGTGCCGTCGCCCGAGAACCGTTCCATGTGCGCGATGTTGGGGAACAGCCGCGGCCCGTGGGCGACATCGGAGAGCAGCCCGTAGACCAGGGCCGCCGGCGCGGCGACCTCGGCACGGTGCTCCACCTCGTGCACCTCACCGGGCGCGGTGCTCGCGGGCGCGCTCATACGGCATCTCCCCCTGACGCGGCGGACTTCGCGTCCAGGCCCGCCGTGAAGCGCCGGCAGGCGTCGTAGTCCGGGAGCAGCCCGTCCTCGGCGAGCTGTTTGACGGTCGGCGCGGTCGAGTCGCGCTCGGACAGCCGCGGCTCGCCCAGGGCCGGCCACTCGATCGCCAGGTCGGTGTCCATCGGGTGCACGGCCCGCTCCCGCTCGGGGGCGTAGACCGCGGAGCACAGATAGGCGACGGTGGCCGAGTCGGTCAGCGCGCAGTAGCCGTGCCCCAGGCCCTCGGAGATGTACACCGCCTTGTGCATGTTGCTGTCCAGCCGGACCGCCTCCCACTTCCCGAAGGTCGGCGATCCCTCCCGCAGGTCGACGATCACGTCGAGCACCGCACCCGAGGGGCAGGTGACGAACTTGGCCTGTCCGGGCGGTACATCGGCGTAGTGGATGCCGCGCACCACCCCGAGGGAGGAGACCGCGAGGTTCGCCTGCTGGAGTTCCAATGGGTGTCCCACCGCCTCGGCGAGGTGGTCGAAGCGGTACCACTCCATGAACCGGCCGCGGCTGTCCGGGTGCTGGCGGGGAGTCACCTCCCACAGGCCCTCGATCGACAGAGCTCGAATCTGCACGGCGCCTCCTGTGGCTCCTACTGGTCGGCTGTGGCAGGCGTCGCGGCGGCCACGGCGGCGCTGAACCGGGCGGACGGTGCGGCGGCCAGGTCGGCGCCGAACCGGGCGGACGGATCGAGGAGTTCGAGCAGGTACGGGCCGTACCCGCTCTGCATCAGCGGCTCGGCGAGACGGGCGAGCTGGGCGTCGTCGATGAGCCCGGCACGCCAGGCCGCCTCCTCCACACAGCCGATCATCAGCCGCTGCCGTGTCTCCAGGACCCGGACGAACTCACCGGCCTGCATCAGCGAGGTGAACGTGCCGGTGTCCAGCCAGGCGGTGCCCCGGTCCAGCACGGTGACCTGAAGTTGACCGCGCCTGATGTACTCCGCGTTGACGTCGGATATCTCCAACTCGCCCCGCGCGGACGGGGTGAGCTTGCGGGCGATGTCCACGACCTCGTTGTCGTAGAAGTACAGGCCCGGCACCGCGTAGGGGGACTTGGGACGCTCGGGCTTCTCCTCGATCGAGGTCACCCGGCCCTGCTCGTCGAACTCGATCACGCCGTAAGCGGTGGGGTCCTTGACCTGGTGGGCGAAGATCCAGCCGCCCTTGATGTTCCGCCGGGACCGCAACTGCGTTCCCAGACCGACCCCGTGGAAGATGTTGTCGCCCAGGATCAGGGCGACCGGGTCCTCGCCGATGAAGTCGGCACCGAGCAGGAACGCCTGGGCGATGCCCTCGGGGCGTTCCTGGGCGAGGTACTCCAGCCGGAGCCCCCACTGCGATCCGTCGCCGAGGAGCCGCTGGAACTGGTCCTGCTCATGGGGCGTCGTGATGACCAGGATCTCCCGGACACCGGCATTGATGAGGGTGCTCAACGGGTAGTAGATCATCGGTTTGTTGAACACTGGCATGAGCTGCTTGGAGACCGCCTGGGTGAGGGGCCGTAAACGCGACCCCGTGCCACCGGCGAGAAGAATGCCGCGCATGTTCGGCAGCATAGGCGCAAGGCACTTCCGCGGTACACCCGGGCACAGTTGAATTCAACTGCCTCGCGAGCACGACACCACCGCATATTGAGCCGATGGTTCCAGTCTCTGCGGTCATGAGGATTCTCGTGACCGGCGGCGCCGGATTCATCGGCTCCCATTTCGTGCGCAATCTGCTCTCGGGACGATATCCGAAGATCCCGGAACCGAAAGTCACTGTACTGGACGCGCTCACCTACTCGGGAACACTCACCAATCTCCGGCCGATAGCGGACCATCCCCGGTTCACTTTCGTCGAGGGTGACATCCGGGACACGGAACTGGTGAACTCCGTACTGCCCGGCCACGACGCGGTGGTCCACTTCGCCGCCGAGTCCCACGTCGACCGCTCCATCCACGGGGCGCTGCCCTTCGTCACGACGAACGTGACCGGCACCGGCGTCCTCCTCGACGCCGCCCACACCCACGGCCTCGGCCGCTTCGTGCACGTCTCCACCGACGAGGTGTACGGCTCCATCCCGACCGGCTCCTGGAGCGAGGAACAGCCCCTGGCACCCCGTTCCCCCTACGCCGCGAGCAAGGCCGGCTCGGACCTGCTGGCGCTCGCCTACCACCGCACCCACGGCCTCGACGTCGTGGTGACCCGCTGCTCCAACAACTACGGCCCGTACCAGTTCCCGGAGAAGGTCATCCCCCTCTTCGTGACCCGGCTGCTGGCCGGGCAGGACGTCCCGCTGTACGGCGACGGCGGCAACGTACGCGACTGGCTGCACGTCGACGACCACTGCGCGGGCATCGAACTGGTGCTGCGGGGCGGCCGGCCCGGCGAGGTCTACCACATCGGCGGCGGCACCGAGCTGACCAACCGCGAGCTGACCGGCCTGCTGCTGGGTGCCTGCGGAGCGGACTGGGACCGGGTGCGCATGGTCGAGGACCGCAAGGGGCACGACCGCCGGTACTCCCTCGGCATCGACAAGATCAAGGAGGAACTCGGCTACCGGCCCGGTACCTCCTTCGCGGAGGGGCTGGCGGCCACCGTCGCCTGGTACCGGGACAACCCGGCCTGGTGGGAGCCGCTGCTCGACCGCGCGGCGCTGGGTGTGTGACGGTCCGCCGGCGCGCCCCCGGCCATTCGGCGTCGGGGGCGCCGCTGCCGGGTGCCCGGGGGGCGCCGGGTGCCCGGGTGCCCGGGTGCCTTGGTGTCGTGGCGTCCGGGTGTTGTGGACAGGCATCAGGGGTGCCGTCCCGGACAGCCCCGCCGGGCCCGGGACGGCACCCCCGGTCAGGCTGCCCGCAGCGGGAACAGCCCCGGCAGCACCTGCTCGGCCAGCAGGCGCAGTGTGGTCGCGGCGTCCTCGTAGGACAGATGACCCGAGTGGACGCCCAGACTGAGGGTGAGGTCGTCGCCGTACCACTCGGCGAGCGTCTCGAGTTGGCCCCGGACGCTGTCCGGCGTGCCGACCAGCAGCTTGTTCTCGGCCACCTTGGCGTCGAAGTCGGAGCCCTTCGCCAGCTTCTCCGCGAGCTTGCTGTACCCGGGATACGCCGTGCTCGACACATGGCGCCAGGAGTCGACCGCGGCCCGGAACGACGCCGTGTTGGCCTCGTCGTCCGTCCGCCCCGCCTTCCGCGCCCACTCGGCGTCCTCGCTCACCACGGTCGGATAGCTCAGGTGGATCCGGGGCTCCCCGGCCCCCGCCCACTCCGCGCGGAACAGGCTCAGCCGCTCCTGAAGCCCCTCGCGGGACATGGCGTTCGGCACCGTCTGGAGATGGTGGCCGAGCCGGGCGGCGTCGGCGACGGAGTCCAGGCTCTGCGCGGTGGTCACGAAGACGGGCGGATGCGGCCGCTGCACCGGCCGGGGCAGCAGCGTCACCGGGCCGAACCGGTGGAACTCCCCCTCCCACACCACGTTCTCCTCCGACCACAGCTTCTGAATGGCCGCCACATTCTCGGTGAAACGGCGGCGGCTTTCATCGATCGGAATACCGAACGCCTCGAACTCGTCGGGCAGGAAAGCCCGGCCGAAAGCCGCGTCCAGACGCCCCTGGGAGAGGTTGTCCAGCATCGCGAGTTTCCCGGCCAGCTTCACCGGGTGTTGGAACGCCGGAATGGTGGCACTGGTGCCCAGCCGTACCCGCCGGGTCCGGCCGGCCGCGGCGGCGAGAAAGGTCGTGGCGTCAGGACTGTATCCGCCGTACGTGAAGAAGTAGTGCTCCACTATCTTGACGTGGTCGTAGCCCAGCTCTTCCGCCAGATCGACGAGCCGAAGGCATTCGTCGAAATACTGGTCGGCAGGTTTGTCGCCCGGCCCCACGGTCGGGAAAAAGACGATTCCGATACGCATGCCCACTCCTGTCGGTCCTGCCGCGGATTCAGCTCTCCAACGCTTCGATGCCGACGTTGCGGTGGCGCACCAGCCAGTGACCGCCCTCCCGCACCAGAACGTCGCGGCAGATCACATGCCCGAAGATGTCCGGCCGCTGCCCGCGCGGTGCCCGCATCGCCAGCGAGTAGTACCGCGCGTGTACGGTTCCGTCCGGCTGCTCCGCGACGACCAGGCTGTTCACCCAGTGCCGCATCACGGTGCCCGCCGCGGCGAGTTCCGCGACGCGCTTGGTGATCGAGGCTCTGATGGCCTCCCGGCCGTACAGTGCGTCGGTGCGCCCCGGCTCCTCGAACACGGCGTCCTCGGTGTACGCGTCGGCCCAGGCGTCCGGCTCGCCGTCGTCCATCAGGCACATGTGCCAGGCGTAGAACTGGGTTATCTCGGCGTAGAGTTCGGGATCGGCGAACGCGGGTCGTGCCGTCGCGGGCGGAGCGGTCTCTCCTTGCACCTCAGTCACCTTCTCCTCTGGATGTGCCGGTCGTGGTAGTGGGTCAGGTCGTCCTCGTGGCTGCCGGCGGAGTCCCCAGCAGCTGACTGCCGTACGCGCCGCCCGCGGTCTCGAAGCGCAGGGCGACATGGCTCGCCACGCAGTGCACATCCCGCCAGATCCGCTGAAGCGGATCGTCCTGGGCCTGCGCGCCGGATCCGGCCGAGCGGAACAGCCGCTCCACCGCGTCGACCAGGAACTCCGCGGCCAGCGCGCAGTCCCTCGGCCCCCGCGCGCCGTCGGCGCCGGCCCGCCCCTCGTCACCCGAGCGCGCCACCCGGCGCAGCAGCAGCGCCGCGCTCTCGATCTCGCCCTCGGCGCGGGCCAGCACGGCGTGCGTCGACGGACCGCCCCGGCCCGACATGCGCGCCGACCAGGCCCGTACCGCGGCACGTGCCGCACCGAGCGCGGGGGCGGCGAACAGGGTGCCGCTGATCGCCCGCAGGGGTGCGGTGTGGCAGTCGGCGTCGGAGCCGACGGCCCGCCCCTGCCAGATGGCGTCCCGTGTGACGGACCGGTGCTCGGGGACGAACACGTCGTCGACGACCAGGGTGTTGCTGCCCGTCGCACACATACCGACGTTGAACCAGGTGTCGGCGACGCGGTAGGCGCCGCGAGGCACGGCGAAGAACCGGGCGACCTCCTGGTCGCCTTCGGCCGTCAGCGCGCAGATCAGCGCCCACTCGGCGAAGTCCACCCCGCTGACGAGCGACCACTGCCCGCGCAGCCGCCAGCCGCCCGGTACGGCGGTCGCCCGCCCCGTGGGGTTGAGCGCTCCCACGACGACGGTGTCGGCCCCGGCGGCCCACAGCTCGCGCTGTCCCTCCTCCGGCAGGCAGACCCCCATCCGGCCGGCACCGGAGGCGACGGCGGCGATCCACGCGGCCGAGGTACAGCCCTCGCCCACCGTGGCCACCGACTCCAGCAACTCCCCGAACCCACCGGCCCGGCCGCCCCAGCGGGTCGGCACGAAGTGCCGCACGAACCCCGCCGCGACCAGCGCCTCCACCACCTCACCGGGCAGCCGCCGCGCGATGTCCGCCTGCACGGCATGCCGGGCGGCCACCTCGGCGGCCACCCCCACCGCACCGGCTCTACCGGTGCGGTCCAGTAAGGAACCGGACATACGCGCTGCCTCCTCGCGATCGGACCTTGGAGTGCCGCACATCAACTTGGTCGACCGGGCTGGAGGGGGGTTGGGGGATCTCTGGAGACCCGGTGGAGGGCGGGGGCGGCTGACTCAATCCACTGTCCGTGCAGCGGCTGCTTCGATGCCTGACGCCCGCAGCCTGCGCGCCAGGCGTTCCATCTCGGGCAGGGTCCCTGAGTACTGCCCGGTCAAGACCTGCTCCAGGACGGCCCGGACACCGTCCAGACCGATGCCGAGTTCCGCTCGCAGCACCCGCATGATGGCGGCGTTCCTCGTCGTCGGAGCTACCCGTAGGCTTGCCCGCCCGTGCTCGGAGAGCATTCGGCCACGCAATTCCGCCGTCAGGTCACCGCCACAAACGGCCAGGGCGAACTCGCAGGCCGCGCACGTCGACTCGACATCCCACCGCAGTGCCTCGCCCACCAGCGCCCGCGAACGTCTTCGTGAGGCGCCAATCCAGAAGCGAGGTGCTTCGGGCGAACTCGGCAAGGGGGCGCTCGTGCTGAGCCGTTTCCTGGGAGCGGATCTGCAGGCCTGATCCAGGGCGTAGATGAAGAGGAGTGCCCGGCGGGTTCCTACAGCTTGGCGCCGAAGGCCTGGGTCCACCAGGGGCCGCCGGGGCCGTCGTGCATGCCGATGCCGATGTCTTTGAACGAGCAGTTGAGGATGTTCGCGCGGTGGCCGGGGCTGTTCATCCAGGAGTCCATCACGGCGGCCGGGGTCTGCTGGCCCTTCGCGATGTTCTCGCCGTAGGTGGACCAGCGGTAGCCGGCCGCCGTGATGCGCTGACCGGGGTCGGTGCCGTCGGGGCTCGTGTGGTCGAAGAAGTCGCGGGCGGCCATGTCCTGGGAGTGACCGAGCGCGGCCTGGTTCAGCAGGGAGTCCGCCGCGAGCGGGCCGCAGCCGGCGCTCGCCCGCTCCTCGTTCACCAGCGCGACGACCTGTCCGACGGTGCCGGTGGGGGCTGACTGCGCCTGGGGCGTGCTGGACGCGGTCCGGGTCGGCTTCGGGGTCGGGCTAGGAGTTGGCGTCGACTTCTCGGTCGCTTTGGGGGAGCTGGAGGGCTTCGCCTTCTTCGAGGCCGAGACCGACGGAGAGGGGGACTCCGACGGCGGCGCCGAGGTCTTGAGGGGACCGGACTCCGAGAGTTCCGGGACGGGCGCGCCGGCGCCGGTGGCCGTCGCAGGCTCCTCCGTCCCGGTGCCGGGGTCCGAGCCGAAGTACCACAAGCCGCCGCCCGCCACGCAGGCCGCGACGACCGCACCTGCGGCGGCCCGGCGTCGGTTGCGTCTATTGCGGCGCGCTTGCACGCGGGAGACGCCCCGTCCGCCCGGGGCGCGACGCCCGGCCCCGGCGCCGCCGTGTTCACCCGAGGCGCTCACCGCCAAGGCCGACCCGGCCGGAGCCATCCGGTCGGCGGCGGACAGCACCCGCTCCAGCAGCAGTGGCGTCGCGGCGACCAACGCGAGGCCGGCCAGGAGCCCTTCGGCGGGCATCAACCCGCTCCACATACCGGAACAACGCCCACATTCCCGGGCGTGCCGGGCTATTCGCTTGCGCCACAGTGCCGAGGGTCGACCGTCCCACGGCGCGAGCAGGTCGTGCAGCTCCTCGCAGCGCGGGCGCGCGTCCAGCGCCCGCACGACCACCCGGGCCGCCTCCAACTGCGCCTTCATCCGCTGCACCCGCACCGCCGTGTGCTGCGGCGACAGTTCCAGCGCCGCGGCCACCTCGGTCCGGGTCAGCTCGCCGGCGCACTCCAGCCACCACAGTGACAGCAGGCCCCGGTCGTCGGGCTCCAGCCAGCGGGTGGCACGCGCCGCCTCCTGGCGCTGCCCGGACAACTGCAACTGGACCATGGTCAGATCGACGAAGTCGGCGCCGGGGTCCGCCAATTCCGTGGCCTCCTCCACACCGCCCGGGGCGCTCTGCCGGGTGTGCCAGTGCGTCCGGACCTGGTTCATCGCGATCGCCACGAGCCAGGAGCGGAAGCTTTCGGGAGTCCGCAGGCCGTCGAGTGAGTCGAGGGCGCGCATCATGGTCTCCTGGACCACGTCGTCGACGTCGACGGAGCCGTTCAGCGCCCGCCCCACGATGTTGTAGACCAGCGGAAGGTACGCGCCGACCAGGGCGTCCTGGGCCTCCGGGTCGCCACTCCGGGCGGCCGTCACCAGTGCCGCGAGCTCCCTCGTGGGCTCTGTACTCATCACAAGCTTCCCTGTCCTCGACGCCGAACGATGCTGTCCGATACCTGGGAGATCGCTGGGTGGACCCCGGATAACAGTTCTTGACGCGGTTCTTTCGGACGCGTGTTCCAGGAGAGCCTCACGAGGCTGACGCGACGGCGCAAGGAAGAACGTCACATCCACGGGCCCTTGGCACGGAAGAACGTGGCGATATGAATTGAATGCCCTGTTCCGTACCGCGCCCGGAGCGGTTCACCTTTGCCAACCCCTGAGCGTTGCATGGTGAGTTCCGTTCCGCCCCTGTGGGCAACCATCCTTGTCACCCGGCGGTCACATCCGCAGCGGCGGGCCTGACCATGAACGCCCGCCCTTCCCGTGAGCACTGGTGTGAAGGAGTCTGTCGGTGAGTCCAGCGAGGTGGACCATCGCGGTGGCGGCCGCGGTGGCCCTGGCCCTGGGAGGGCTTCTGGTGCTGCCCGCGCTGCTGCGGGACAGCGCGTCCGTCACTGCCGTGCACCGGGCTCCCGACTTCGATGGCGATGGTCGGGGAGATCTGGTCATGCCGGACCAGGACGGCAGAGTCGATGGGCTGAATCAGGCCGGATATGTTGCCGTGGCTTACGGGCCCGAACCCGGCCGGACTCCGAAGACGCAGGTCATCACCGAGGACTCGGCCGGAGTGCCCGGTCGTGCGGGCGCTCACGAATACTTCGGCGGCGGTTGCGTGTGGTGGGACTTCGATGACGACGGCTACACGGACCTGGTGGTGGGCGCTGCCGGCCGGGCGAGCGTGGTGTGGGGCGGACCGGAAGGTCTGTCGGGCGGCACCGTCCTCGTCGCAGGAATGAGCGAGGCACTGACAGGACAGCTCGTCGTCGGCGACTTCGACGGCGACGGTCGTCAGGACGTCGCCGCGGAAGGGTGGATCGCCTACGGGCCCCTCACCCGCACCGGCGGCGCGGCCCGCACGGAGCGGATCCACCTGGACACCGGCGAGCACGCGGTGCAGGAGGCGGAGGAGGAGTACTGGAAGACGTATGACATCGCGGCCGGGGATGTCGACGGTGACGGTTTCACCGACCTGCTCGCTGTGGCCTCAGTGGACCACGACGGCGAACCCGGCGACGCCCTCCTGCTGTTCCTCAGGGGGAGTTCAGCTGGTCTGAAGGCGCCGGTCACCGTGCGCAAGGGGGAGAGCGGGGATCGTCCGGACAACGTCGGCCGCGAGATCGAGACGGGCGATCTGAACAGCGACGGTTACGACGACATGGTCTTCGGCGACTGGTCCGGTACGGGCTCGGTGAAGGTGGTTCTCGGCAGCGCCGCCGGACCGGATCCGGACCGGATCAGGACCGTCGACCAGAAGTCATCCGCGGTGCCCGGTCCGCGGACCGGCTCCGGTTTCGCCTCGTCCGTCGCGGTCGGTGACGTCGACGGCGACGGGAACCTCGACGTGGCGGTGGGCGACCCGTACGCGAGGGTGGGCAAGCAGCAGCGCGCCGGGCGGGTCGTGGTGCTGAAGGGCGACGGAGCAGGGAAGCTGACCGCTCCGGGCGCCCAGTCGGTCCACCACGCCCTGCCCGGCGTGCCGCTGGAAGGAACGTCCTTCAGCGCATGGCACCTCGCACTCCTGGACACCGACTTCGACGGCCGCACCGACGTCGTCGTGGGCACCAACCCATGGGGTGCCCACCCGGACGGCTACTGCGTCCTGCCCGGCACGCGCGAGGGGATCACCGGCACAGGCTCGTACTGCATCGCCGTACCCGAGCCGGGCAGGTGAGCCGACGCGCTGATGACGGCATGGAAAGCCGTGGCCTGAGGTGGCGTACCCCCTCCTCCCTCCAGAGGGCTCCTCTCCCGCTGTACGGGCTCACGGCGGCGCATGGGGTGCGGCATCGGTGGGTCGCCGGTCAGCGGTCGGCGAGAGCCCGGATCTCGTCGGCGATCAGCTCGGGGTCCTCCTCGGCCATGAAGTGGCCGCAGGTGACGGTGCGGTGGCGAAGGTCCCCGCTCCAGGCACTCCACAGGCCCTGAGCGTGGTAGCCGAGCGCCGCGCCCCAGTCCTGTTGGAGGACGGTGACCGGCATGGCCAGCTTGTTGCCGGCCTCGCGGTCGATGGCGTCGTGGTCCACGTCCGCACCGGCCGAGGCCCGGTAGTCGGCGACGATCGAGGGCACGGCCGCCGCGGAGGCGGCGAGGTAGTGGGCGCGGACGTCGGAGGGGATGGCGTCCGGGTCCTTGGTCCAGGCGTCGAGGAAGTAGCCGAAGAAGCTGTCGGCGGCCCCCTGGATCATTTCCTCGGGCAGGCCGGGGGCCTGAGCCATCAGGTAGAGGTGGAAACCGACGGCGCCGTTCACGCCGCGCAGCGCGTCCCACATGTCGAGCGTGGGCAGGACGTCGAGGAAGAGGGCGCCGGCCACGGCGTCCGGGTGGTCCATGGCGGCGCGGAAGGCGACCAGGGCGCCGCGGTCGTGGCCGGCGAGGGTGAAGCGGTCGTGTCCGAGCCCGGCGGCCAGACGCACGACGTCACGGCCCATGGTGCGCTTGGAGTAGACGTCCGGCCCGGTCTCGGCGGGCTTGTCGCTGGCGCCGTAGCCGCGGAGGTCGGGGCAGATCACGGTGTTGTCGGCGGCGAGGTCCTCGGCGACGTGCCGCCACATCAGGTGGGTCTGCGGGAATCCGTGCAGCAGGACGACCGGGGTGCCCGTGCCACCGACGGCGGCGGTCAGAGTGACGCCGTCGTCGACGCGGACGCGGTGCTCGGTGAAACCGGGGATGTTCAGGGTGGTCAACGTGACTCCGGTGCTTCGTGGCAGAGTGGACGTTTCCGGGCTTTCGGCCTCGGCGGCCCCGGTGATCCGGGGACGGCACCAAGGTTGCGAGCCCCGGATCAGCGATCGATGAGTGGACATGCGGCACGCCCGACGGCGCCGCCCGTGAAGGGACCCTGCGGTGGGCGTGGAGTTCGGACTGCTGGGGCCGGTGGTCGCCCGGGACGCCGACGGTTCGTCGCTCCCGCTCGGCGCACCCCGCCATCGGGAGGTGCTCGGGCGACTGCTGGTGGCGCGGGGCCGGGTGGTGCCGGTCGCCCGGCTGGTGGCGGATCTGTGGGAGGGCGAACCGCCGGCGGGTGCGGTGGGTTCGGTCCGCACCTTCGTGGCGGCCCTGCGGCGGGCACTGGAACCGGGCCGCCTTCCACGGACCCCGTCCCGCCTGCTCGTCACGGACGGTCCCGGCTACGCCCTGCGCGCCGGACGCGACGCGGTCGACGCCTGGCGGTTCGAGGACACCATCGCGCGGGCCGCCGAGGCGCCGCCCCAAGCGGCCGTCGCCCTGTGGGACGAGGCGCTCGCCCTCTGGCGGGGGTCTGTGCTGGCCGACTTCCCCGCGGCGGCGTGGGCCTCCGCCGAACGCGCCCGCCTGGAGGCCCTGCGCCTCGACACGGTGGAGCGGCGCGCGGACGCCCTGCTGGCGACCGGCGCCGCTCGGGACGCCGTCGCCGATCTGCGGGCGCATGTCGCCGCGCACCCCGGCCGGGAGGACGGCTGGGTGCTGCTGGCCACCGCATTGGATCGCGCCGGGCGGCGCGGCGAGGCCCTGGAGGCGCTGGCCCAGGCGGGCGACGCCCTCGCCGGGGGACGCGGCGGGCGCGCCCTGGCGCGGACCGAGGCACGCATCCTCAGCGGTACGGAGGACTCGGCGGCCGAACCGGCCGGGACGGCCGACAGCATCTGGAACCGGGCGGCGGCCTCCTGGGACCGCTCGGTGCCCGCCCGGTCGCGGGCCCGGCTGCACGCCACCGCCGGCCTGCTGCGCGACCTCGCGGTGACAGGAGCCGACGGACTGGTGGAGGCCGGCCGGCACCGCCGGGACCTGGTCGCTGCGGCCGAGACGACCGGCGACACCGAACTCGCCGCCCGGATCATCGGCTCCTACGACGTCCCGGCGGTGTGGACCCGCGCCGACGACCCCGAAGCCGCAGGTGAGCTGTCCCGGGCCGCCGCCCGCGCCGCCGCCAGGCTCGGCCCCGACGGACCGGCGGCGCTGCGCGGCCGGCTGCTGTCGGTCGTGGCCGTCGAGTCACGGGGCGACGCCGCCGCCGACGCGCCGCTCGCCCGGGCCGCCGACGCACCCGCCGACGCACCCGCCGCCGAACCGTGGCGGCGACGTGCCGCGGGCGCCTCCGAGGAGGCCGTCCGGCTCGCCCGGCGCCTCGGCGACCCCGCCCTGCTCGCGTTCGCACTCAACGCAGCCTTCATGCAGTCCTTCGGCGACTGCGGGTCGGCGGCCCGTCGTGACGCGCTCGGCGCCGAACTGGCCCGGCTCGCCGTCGACCACCAACTCCCCGAACACGAGGTGCTGGGCCGCATCGTCCGCCTCCAAGCGCTCGCCGGCCTGGGCGACTTCACGGCAGCCGACACCGAGGCCGAGGAGATCGACCGGCTCGCGCACCGCAACGAACGCCCCCTGGCAGGGGTGTTCACCGCCTGGTACCGGGCCCTGCGCATCTGCGAGGCCGAGGGCTGGGCGGCAGCCCGCACCCCTTACCTCCAGGTTCTGGCGGACACCGCGGACTGCGGCATGCCCGGCCTCACGCGGGGAGCCGCCGCGCTGGTCGCCCTGGTCCCGATCATGCGCGAAGACGCTCTGCCCGACCCCGGCGACTTCGCCCACCTCGACGCCGGCCCCTACCGGCCCTGGCTCGACCCCCTGCTCCTCGCCGCCTCGGGCGCCACCGAACAGGCCCACAAGGCACTCGCGACGGTGCCCCGGCCACCGCACGACCACCTCCAGGAGGCGCTCTGGTGCGTACTCGCCCGCGCCGCCGGGGCAGTCGGGCATGTGCCGGTCCTGCGCCGCGCCCGAGAGGAACTCACCGCTGCCGAAGCCGAGTACGCCGGGGCCGGCAGCGGCCTGATCTCCTTCGGCCCGGTCTCCCACCACCTGGCCGCCATCAACGCGGCACTCGACGCGCACGCCCCCTCTTCCAGCGCAACAGCCGACGGCAAGCTGTAGAAGCACGTCACCCGGCAGTCTTCATCAACCGCTCGGCATGGCACCGACGTAGGCGTCGATCAGCCGGGCCGCCTCACCGAATTCCACGCGGAAGAACTCACGGTCCTTACGCAGCCGGTACTCCGCGAGCAGCGCGTGGACCTCGGATTCGACGTGGCGGGCATGCGGAACCATCCAGGCCCCGCGCGCCCCGTACGGGATCGGTACGCCGGTCGAGGCATTGATCTCCCGCGCACGAGTGGCGATGTCCCTGTCCGTGTAGCCCACCTTCAGGATGCCGGGCGTCTCGCGGGTCGACAGCACGTAGATGAAACCGTGGCCCGGCTTGCGCAGCGGCGTTCCCGCGACGAAGCGCTGGAGGGTTTCAACCAGCCCTCGACCGCTCAGTGAGGCGATGAGCCGGGCCGTCTCGGTGCTTTCGCAGGCTTGTATCGCCCGGCGGAGCGCGAGAAGTTCACCGGATGCCGCCCGCGCTGTCCGGTAGGCCGGAAAGCCGAGTTGGCTCCAGACCGTGAACCAGTCCCACTGGTCCTTCTTGTAGGTGCGCGTGTACAGCCCCTTGATCACGGACAGGTCGTCCAGCCGTCCGAGAGCCCCGGTACGGCCGTTGGCCAGCGTCTCCAGCGTGGTCAGTGCAGCCCTGGTGCGTTCGGCCTGCACGTTGGGCTTGATCGGCGCCATGCCGAAGCCCCACTTCTGCTCGACCCTGCCCGGTTCTCTCACCTCTGCGCTCATTCGAGTGATCTTACGAATGGCTCCTGGGCGGGGTTGGGACAGGGGCCCTCATTGTCCTGCCAGGGCGAAATAGCAGCAAGGGAGCGGATTACGCCTCGGCCGTCCGGCGCTTCCTACGTCCGTGACCTCGCCCAGATCGAGCAGGCGAACGCCTCCGGCCGCATTCCCGCCGTGTTCATTCATGGTCTGTGGCTGCTGCCCACCAGTTGGGACCGCTGGGCCGCCGTTTTCGAGGAAGCCGGCTTCGCCCCGGTCCTGCCCGGCTGGCCCGACGACCCGGAGACGGTCGAGGAAGCCAACGCCCACCCGGAGGTGTTCGCCGGCAAGAGTGTCGGGCAGGTCGCCGACCACTTCTGCGACCTGATAGGCAAGTTGGAGAGGAAGCCCGTCGTCGTCGGCCATTCCTTCGGCGGCCTGATCACCCAGATCACCGCCGGACGGGGGCTGTCGCAGGCATCCGTCGCCATCGACCCGGCCCCGTTCCGCGGAGTCCTGCCGCTCCCGCTGTCCTCCCTGCGCGCGGCGAGCGCGGTCCTGGGCAACCCCGCCAACTACCACCGCGCCGTACCGCTGACGTACGAGCAGTTCCGCTACTCCTTCGCCAACGCCGTCAGCGAGGAGGAGGCGCGCGAGCTGTACGACACCTTCGCCGTTCCCGCCCCCGGTGAGCCCCTGTTCCAGGCCGCGGCAGCCAACCTCAACCCCTGGACCGAGGTCAAGGTGGACACCACCGCCGCAGACCGAGGCCCCCTGCTGATCATCTCCGGCGAGAAGGACCACACCGTCCCCTGGGTCATCGCGAACGCCTCCTACAAGAGGCAGGCGCAGAACGAGCACGCCGCGACCGAGATCACCGAAATGCCCGGCCGGGGCCATGCCCTGACGATCGACGACGGTTGGCGCGAGGTCGCCGACACCGCGCTCACCTTCGTACGGCGATTCGTCGCCCCGACTACCTGACAGGCGTCGCCCGGCTGGCCCTCCCGCCGGCCCTGCGCCGACGGCTCACCTCGTCGGCCGCGCGACCGTGCTACCGGAGCCGACGGGTGCTCGGCTGCCGGATCCACAGCAGCCAGGCCATCAGGCAGGTTCCCGCGCCGAACACCAGGAGATCGGTGAGGGGGCCGGGTACGGAGCGGGCTGTGCGTTCGAGGAACACGGAGAGGATCAGGACCGTCAGGGCGCGGGCATAGCGGACTCGTGGGGCGAGCATCGTCCACGCCCCGACATACGGCTGCCAGAAGCGCCGGGTGGTGCCGGCGACTGCCAGCGCCGCGGCCACGGTCCCCAGGCTGACCAGAAACCGGATGAGGACGTTGCCGTCGAGCGCGTAGCCGATCGCGGACGACGCGGTCAGCACGATGACCGCGGTGGCCTCGACGGCGGCGGTGGCACGCGCCGCGCGTTTGGCGTCGAACGAGTGCACCACGGTACGGGCATCCTGGACCGGCTGGGACCGGTAGCTGGCGCGACCGCGGTGGCTGGCAGCGAAGGCATCGAGTGCGGTGAGGGCCTGCGCCCGACGGGCGGCGTCACCCCGCACGATGCGTACCAGGGTGTTCACAGCCTCGGCCTGCTTGTGCTCCGCGCTGCTCGACAGAGAGCTGACGGCATGGTCCATCTCCTGGCGGGGTCGGGTCATGGCCCCAGTGAAGCAGCCGTCACCGGCAGGCCACCCCAGCCTCGCCGTTCGGTATTTTGTGTCGGCCAGGGCGTGGGCGGGCTGCCTCTCGGGCGGCTCCCGGCGCACGGCCGGCGATCAGCCGTGCGCCGGCAGCCTTCCTTCGCGTCTGCTCACGAGACGCCGATGCGGCCTGGATCTGCCTCGCTTCCGCCTGCCGGTCTCAGCGGCGCCAGGAGCCCAATCCTCCCGGCTCAACTCATCGGGAGAATACGGCGTGTTTCGTACGCCCACATCGCGATCTCGACCCGGTTGCGGGCCCCGAGTTTGGCCATCAGGCTGGCCAGGTGCGTCTTCACCGTGCTGAGGCTGATGTGCAGTGCGTCGGCGACCTCGGTGTTGGTCAGCCCGCGGGCGACGGCGAGCAGCACCTGCTCCTCGCGGGCGGTGACGGGGGAGACCGGCTGGGCCACGGGCCGGCCGGCGGGCAGGTCCGCGAATGTCTGGAGCAGACGGACGGTGACGCTGGGCGCGATGAGCGCCTCGCCGTCGGACGCCGACCGTACGGCCTGGGCCAGCAGGTCCGGTCCCGTGTCCTTGAGGAGGAATCCGCGGGCACCGGCGCGCAGGGCGCCGTAGACGTACTCGTCGAGGTCGAACGTGGTGATGACGACCACGGCCAACGGGTCGTCGATACCCGGGCCGGCGACCAGCCGGGTGGCCTCCAGCCCGTCCAGCTCGGGCATGCGGATGTCGAACAGGCAGACGTCGGGGCGCAGTTCGCGGGCCAGACGCACCGCTTCCCGCCCGTCGGCGGCCTCGCCGACCACCTCGATACCGGGCTGGGCGTTCAGCATGATCCGCAACCCGGTGCGGACGATCGTCTGGTCGTCAGCGACGAGCACGCGAATGGACACCGCTCTCGCTCCTCGCTCTCGGAAGTTCGGCTTCGACGTGCCAGCCCCGGTCGATACCCGGGCCGGCTCGCAGCATGCCGCCGAGCAGGGTCGCGCGCTCGCGCAGTCCGGTCAGTCCGTATCCGTCGCGGCCCCGGCCGGTGCGTCGGCCGTTGTCGCGCACGCTCACGCTCACCGTGTGCCGTTCGGCGGCGACCCGGACGACGAGTTCGGTCGCGTCGACCGCGTGACGCAGCGCGTTGGTCACCGACTCCTGCACGATCCGGTAGACGGCCGCGTCCACGGCCGGTGGCAGCGCGTCCAGTTCGCCGTCGAGCCGCAGGTCGACCTTGAGGCGGCCACGCGGAGTGCGCACCAGGCGTTCCAGATCCGCGACTCCCGCAGGCGGCGCCAGTTCCGCGCCCACCCCGCGGTCGCGCAGCGTGGCGACCATGGCGCGCATTTCCTCCAACGTGCGCGCTCCCTCCTCCTCCAGCCCCTCCAGCGCTTCGACGGCGGCGGACGGGTCGGTGTCCGCGAGCACCCGGCCCGCCTGCGCGATGATCACCATGGCCGACACGTGATGGGCCACCGTGTCGTGCAGTTCCCGGGCGAGCTGCTCGCGCTCGCGGGAGCGCACCTGCTCCAACTGCCGCTCGCGAGCGGTCCCCCGGAACCGTACGGCGGCCCCGATCACGCCGGGCAGCAGAAGGAACACGAAGCCCACGACCTGTTCGACGATCGCGGTCCCGTCGGTGACGGAACACAGAGCGCCGGCCGCGAGGATCACCGCGCCGCCCAGCACGATCTCGCGTCCCGACCCCCACCGGGGCAGCGCGTACACCAGCACGAGTACGACCGCGCCGGTGTACAGGCCCACGGGCTCGCGCGGTGCGGCGACGAGCGTGGCCAGCTGAAGCCCGGTCACCGAGCCGAACGCCAGCGTCACCGTCGCCAGCGGGCGGGTCCGCCGCCACAGGGGCAGCAGGCACAGCCATACGGTGAACACCACCGCCACCGGCCGCCACACGACGTCCTCGCGCAGGGCCGCCTCCAGCACCGCACCGCCCAGACCCGCGGCGAGCAGCGCCCAGTCCCGCCACACCCGGGCGGGCACGTCGGGTGGCCGGGGTTCGGTCCACAGGGTTCGCACGTCGTCTCGGAGCACGGTTCTCAGCCTAGGGACTGTGGCGCGGTCCGCATCGGCCGAAAGGACGGGGTCTTGCTCCGCCCTGAGGTCGACGGATCCGCGGCCCGCGGGCCGATGCCGCGCGGCGCCGTGGCGACGAGCCTCGGATCCGGCGGCCGCACAAGGACGGCCGACGAGGTGGTTGGAGGACCCCGATGCTCTCGAAAGCCCTGTTGCGTCTGGGCGTTGGCGCAGCCCGCCATCCCTGGCGGGTGATCGCGACATGGCTGCTCGCCACCACGCTCGCCGTCCTCGCCGCTGTCGCCTTCGGCGGGCGGACCGCGGACTCGATGACCGCTCCGGGACTGGACTCCGCTCGGGCCGCGGAACTGATCGAGCGGGCGGGCACCGGCCAGGAGGGGATGACCGCCCAAGTGGTCGTCACCCCCCTCGACGACGGCGCGTCGTTCTTCGGCGACGACGGAGCGCGCACCGCTCTCGCGCGGCTCCAGACCGAGGTGCGGCGACTGCCGCACGTACTCGGCACGAGCGACCCGGCGAGGGCGCTCGACGCGGGCGGGGACACTGCAGCGCGCGCCGGCCTCGTCTCGGCCGACGGGCGGATCGCGGTCGTACGGGTGCAGTACCCCGACCAGAGCCGGCTGTCGGCCGAAGACCTCGACGCCATCGTCGATCTCGGCGACCGGCTGCGCGCCGAACTGCCCCTGCGCATCGAGATGGGCGGGAACCTCTTCTACGTCTTCTCCGACGCCGACGGCGGCGCGAGCGAACTGATCGGCCTCCTAGCCGCGGCGGCGATCCTGTTTCTGGCCTTCGGTTCGCTCGTCGCCGCCGCGCTGCCGATCGGCATGGCGGTCTTCGGGCTGACCATCGGCGTGGCCACGATGACGCTACTCGCGGGAGTGACGGACGTTCCGACCTTCGCCCCCGTCCTGGGCAGCATGGTCGGGCTCGGAGTGGGCATCGACTACGCGCTGTTCGTGCTCGCCAGGCACCGGGAGTACCTCGCGCGCGGGCTCGAACCCCACGAGGCGGCGGGGCGCGCGGTGGCCACGGCGGGGCGGCCCGTGGTCTTCGCCGGCGGCGTTGTCGTCGTGTCGATCCTCGGCCTGGCGGTCGCGAACGTGCCGTTCATGACGGTGGGCGGGGTCGCCGTCTCGATCGTCGTCCTGACGATGGTCGTCGCGTCGGTGACGCTGCTGCCGGCCTTCCTCGGCGCTGCCGGCCCACGCCTGGCCCGCACCGGCCGGATCAGCCGGGCCTTGCGGACCAGGAAGCCGGGCCGACTCGCGCGGCGGCGGAACCCGGTGGCGGGCGCCGACCACGCCACCGGGTGGCGGCGCTGGATCGGGCACGTCAGCCGGCACCCCGTCCTGTACGCGGTCGGCGCGGCGGCGCTGCTTCTGACCGCGACACTGCCCGTGCTCGGCCTGCGCGTCGGCCTGCCCGACGACGGCTCACTGCCCCACAGCCGTACCGAGCGCCGCGCCTACGACCTCGTCGCCCAGGGGTTCGGCCCGGGCACCAACGGCCCCCTCGTCATCGCCGCGGACCCCGCCGGAGACCAGGGGGTGCTGGACCGCCTGGTCGGGGCGGTCTCGGCGGATCCGGGCATCGCATCCGTCGCCCCGACACACATCGACCGGGCCACCGGCATCGCGACCCTCGTCGTCTTCCCGACCACCAGCCCTCAGGACGAGGCCACGGCCGACACCATCGCCCGGCTGCGCACCGACGTGCTGCCCGAGGCGATCGGACACGGCCCGGCCAGGGCCCACGTGGGCGGCGCCGCCGCGAGCCTGTCCGACGTGGGCCAACGCACCAGCCAACGCCTGCCGCTCTTCGTCGCCGCCGTGCTGGCGATGTCGTTCCTGCTGCTGATGCTGGTCTTCCGCTCGGTCCTCGTACCGCTCAAGGCGGTCCTGCTGAACCTGCTGAGCATCGGCGCGTCCTACGGCCTCATGGTCGCGGTCTTCCAGTGGGGCTGGGGAGGCGCACTCATCGGGCTCGAAGCGACGGTTCCGATCGTGTCGTTCATTCCGATGTTCCTCTTCGCCATCCTGTTCGGCCTGTCGATGGACTACGAGGTCTTCCTCCTCTCCCGCGTACGTGAGGAGTACCTGCGCACCGGCGACAACGGCACGGCGATCGTCGAGGGCATCTCGCGCACCGCCCGGATCATCACCTCGGCCGCCCTCATCATGGTGGCGGTCTTCCTGTCCTTCGCCGTCGCCGACGACCCCTCCACCAAGATGTTCGGGCTCGGCCTGGCCACCGCGATCTTCATCGACGCCACGGTCGTACGCATGGTGCTGGTGCCGGCGACCATGACACTCCTCGGCCGGACCAACTGGTGGCTGCCGAAGTGGCTGGACCGGATCCTTCCCCGCGGCCCGGTCGGCACCGACGGCACCGACGGCACCGACGACACTGACGCGCACTCCACGGACGAGGCCCCCCGTCCACGGCTGGTCGACCGTTGACCCAACTCCCGCCCGCCCTCGGCGTCCGGCACGGAAGCCCCATCGGTCCCGCCCGGCTGCCGGGCCGCCCGACCCCCAGCTGTAGCGTGTGGGCGGGGTGCCGCGACTGCCCGGTGCCTGACCGCGACCGGAAGGTGTCCCGTGCGCCCATGTCACGCGGTGGTGGTCGGCGCCGGGATCGGCGGTCTGACTGCCGCTGTCGCACTGCACCGCCGCGGCTGGCGTGTCACCGTCTGCGAACGCGCCCCCGAACCGCCCACCACCGGCGCCGGTATCGGCCTGGCCCCCAACGCCCTGCGCGCCCTGGACGCCATCGGCCTGGACGCCGCCCATGCCGTCGGCAGTGCCGTACCCGCCACGATGGGCCTGCGCCGCTGGGACGGCACCTGGCTGGTGCGGGAGGCCACCACGGACATGGCGGCCCGGTACGGCATGCCGCCGATCGCCATTGCCCGCCCGGCCTTCACCGCCGCCCTCGCCGCTGCCCTGCCCCCGGCGGCCCTGCGCTACGGCACCGCCGTGACCGGTGTGGACGATGCCGAGGGCCGCCCGGTGGTCCGTACGGCAGCCGGCCCGGACCTGCCCGCCGATCTGGTCGTCGCCGCCGACGGCATCCACAGCCCGCTGCGCCGGACGTTCTTCCCCACCCACCCCGGCCTGCACTACATCGGCGAAACCGCCTGGCGGTGCCTCGTGGAGGCCCCGGAGCTGGAGGTGACGGCCACGAGCGAGACCTGGGGCCGGGGCGAGCGGGTCGGCATCACCCCGCTGTCCGACGGCCGGCTCTACCTCTACGCCACCGCGGTCGTCCCGGCCGGCACCCGCTGGGCCGACCCGCGCGCCGAACTGCGCCGCCGCTTCGGCTCCTGGCACGACCCGATCCCCGCCCTGCTGGAACGCGTCGGCCGCCTGGACGCGGCCGACGTCCTGCACAACGACCTCCACGACTTGGCGGCGCCCCTGCCCGCCCTGCACCACGGCCGGATCGCCTGGCTCGGCGACGCCGCCCACGCCATGGCCCCCAACCTCGGCCAGGGCGGCTGCCAGGCCATCGAGGACGCGGTGGTCCTGGCCCACCTGCTGCCCGCGGCCGACACCCCCGATACGGTCGCGGACCGGATCCCGACCGCTCTCGCCGCGTACACGGCCGCCCGCCGGGCCCGCACCGACGCCGTACGCGTCCGCGCCCGCCGGGTCGGTCGCCTGGGCGCCGTACGCAACCCGCTCGCGGCGGCCGCCCGGGACCTCGCGGTCCGCGCCACCCCGAACCGCCTGGCCCGCCGCGGCTTGGACGACCTCTTCACCGGCTTCCGCCTCCCCGGCCGCTAGGCATTCGGGAGGCGCGGCACCCCGCATGGGGCTGGGGGTAGGCGGCGTGCCTCAGCACAACCCTTGGTTGACCTTCACCTTGGGGGATGCCGCAGCATCAGTGGGGCCGGGCGAACCTGCTCGGCATGAGGAGGAGCGGGCATGGGGCTGATGACCATCGGGGCGTTCGCGAAGGCGGCCCGGCTGTCACCGAAGGCGCTGCGTCTGTACGACGAGCTCGGCGTACTGACCCCCAAGCGTGTCGACACGGTGACCGGCTACCGTCTCTACGCGCCCGAGCAGTTGGACCAGGCCCGCCTGGTCGCCTGGCTCCGGCGCCTGGGGATGCCGCTGGCCCGCATCCAGCCCGTCTGCGCACTGGACGCGGGACCGGCCGGGCAGGAGATCCGCGCGTTCTGGGCCCAGGTCGAGGCCGACACCGCCGCGCGGCGGGACCTGGCCACCTTCCTCATCGACCACCTGTCACGGAAGGAACCCGCCATGAACCCGACCGCCCCGTCCCTGGGAATCCGCTACGCCGCACTGTCCGATACGGGTCTGGTCCGCGAGACCAACCAGGACACCGCGTACGCGGGATCGCGCCTCCTCGCTGTCGCCGACGGCTGGGGCAGCCAGGGAGCCCCCGCCGGCGCGGCCGCCGTCGAGGCGTTCAAGCACCTCGAAACCGACAGCATCCCGGCCGGCCCACTCCTGAACGTCCTCGAAGACGTCATCGAACAGGCCAAGCAGGCCGTGCACGACGTCGCCGCGACGGCCTCCGCAGCCGAGGGCACCGGCACGACCCTCACCGCGATGCTCTGGACCGGATCACAGCTGGCCCTCGTCCACATCGGCGACTCCCGCGTCTACCTCCTGCGCGGCGGAGAGCTGTTCCAGATCACCCACGACCACACCATGGTCCAGTCGATGATCGACGAAGGACGCCTCAGCCCGGAAGAAGCCGCCTCCCACCCCCAACGGTCACTTCTGGTCCGGGCTTTGGGCCCGGGAACCGACACCCATCCCGACCTGCGCCTGCACGACGCCCAACGGGACGACCGGTACCTGCTCTGCTCCGACGGCCTGTCGACTGTCGTGCCCACCCCGGAAATCCAGCGGGCACTCTCCGAGACCAGTGATCCCGACCAGGCCGTCCGTGAACTCATCACCCTCGCCAACGCCTCCGGCGGCCCCGACAACATCAGTTGCGTGATCGCAGACGTCGTGGAGCTCTAGCCGGCGCCGGGATCTCGGCGAGACGAAGCCTCGGCCGAGAGAGAGCCGGCCGAGGCTTCCCGCCAGCTAAGAGTTGCTCCATCCGGTGGTGCTGGAGTACGAGTCCAGCAGGTCCACCACGAAGATCAGGGTCGAGCCCGGCGGGATCAGAGACGAAGGCGACTGATTGCCGTAGCCGAGGCGCGGGGGGACGATGATTTCGCGTCGACCGCCGACCTTCATGCCCCTCACCCCCCGGTCCCAGCCCTTGATGACCTTTCCGCTGCCCAGGCCGAACTTGTAGGGCTGACCGCGGTCCCAGGAGGCATCGAACTCCTTCCCGGACTCGAAGGTCACCCCGACGTAGTGGACCCTGACCACCATGCCCGGCTTCACCTCGGCTCCGTCTCCGACGATCAGGTCCCGGATGGTCAGCTCGGTAGGAGCGTCACCCTTCGGAACATCGACTTGGGGTTTCGTCAGTTCAGTCATAGCAGCCTCATCACTATCAGTCGGAAGCCGTCGCGGGGACCAGTTGAGACATGGACACTCCGTGCAGCTGAGACGTTCGCCGTCACCTTCGAGCGAAGATGATGCGCATGAGCGAATCGCGAAGTGCCGGTACCGGAGGCAGAGGCAGGCTCGCGCACCGACTGGTGCCGATGACCGGACGTAACCCCGAGGAGATCGGCCGGGTCGCCACACCGCTGGAGCTGTTGTTCGACCTGACCTTCGTCGTCGCGGTCGGCACCGCGGCCCTGCACTACTCCGAACTGCTCGCCGACGGGCATCCCGGGCAGGCTGTCGGCGCGTTCCTCCTCGCCATGTTCGCGATCAGCGTCGCCTGGATCGGCTTCAGCTGGTTCGCCTCCGCGTTCGGCACGGACGACTGGCTCTACCGCGCGCTGACGATGGTGCAGATGACCGGCGTCGTCGTCTTCGCGCTCGGGATCCCCGCGATGTTCCACTCCGTCGAAGAGGGCGACCACCTGGAACTGCGGGTCATGGTCCTCGGCTACATCGTGATGCGCGTCGCCGTGGTGCTGCAATGGTGGCGCGTGTCCCGCCAGTCCCCGTCGTATCGCAAGGTGGCCGGGGCGAACATCCTGTGGACCCTGATCGCCCAGGTCGGGTGGACCGTGGTGGCGTTCGCGGATCTGCCGCTCCTGGCAGCGGTCATTCTTGTCGTCGTGCTCGGAACGCTGGAGCTGCTGCTGCCGCTGTTCGCCCAGGGCGGGGCCGGCGGCACGCCCTGGCATCCGCACCATGTCGCCGAGCGCTACGGCCTGTTCGCGATCATCGTGCTGGGGGAGAGCGTGGTCGGTACCGTGGCCTCCTCGGGCGATCTCCTCGGCGGCGCGGACGGGACACACTGGACAGGCAACGCCGTTGCCGTCGTCGTCGCGGGCGTCGGACTGACCTTCGGGATGTGGTGGGTCTACTTCTCCACCCCCTTCGGCGACATCCTCGTCCACCGCCGCGGGCGCGGATACCTCTTCGGCTACGGGCACATCCCCGTCTTCCTCGGCATCGCGGGTGTCGGAGCGGGACTGCACGTGGCCGGGCTGTACATGGAACACCACGCGCATCTCGGCCCAACCGCCGTCGTGCTGTCCCTGGCTCTCCCGGCCGGTCTCTATCTGCTCATGGTCTACCTGCTCCACACCTTGCTGTTGTCGGCCGCCGACCGCTTCCACCTCCTCCTCATCACTCTCACCCTCGTCGTGCTGGCCGCAGCCGTACTGCTGTCGGCCGCAGGGGTCTCCGTCGCGGTGTGTCTGCTCGTGGTCATGCTCGCCCCCTATGTCACCGTGATCGGATACGAGACGATCGGCTACCGCCATCAGCAACAGATGCTGAACCAGCTGCCCTCTCGGCGCCCGTGACAGCTCGATCGCAGCCCCTGGGTCAGCGATCGAATTTCGTGCGCGGGACGTCTTCCGCGAAATTTTCCGCTCGACATTGAACGCCGAGGCTCATTGGTACGTTGATGGGGCAGGGGGCCCTGTGATGCCGGCCGTTGGGGACCAAGCGCGCGTCGTGCGATGCGCCGCCGGCATCGGCCGAACACGGGGAACAACGGGGGATGCGCAAGTGTGGCTGGCGACAGGCCAAAGACGGGTTCGACCGGGTGGGCGCAGGCAACGCGCAGCCCTCGCACGGCAGTACGATCGGTGCCGGATGAGTCCATGGGCAGGTAGAGGATCCATCCGCCGACAGTCCGTCGCTTCGTGTCCGTTCCCCGAATCAACACGGGGCGGGTCGGGCCTCCCGCGTGGGCGAGGCGCGGTGGTACGCGTCTCCATCCGGCGTGGTTCTGTCGGTACTTCAGGCGATGCCGTCCGCGCGTGGTCGGTGATCCGGGGGCCGCGTCCCCGCCCCGACGAGCCGCTTGCGTGTCGAAAGGAAGAAACACGCTGATGACCGATCAGGACTCCGGGTCCCAGAAGACAGAGCGTCCGCGGGTGGTCGCCGGACGCTATGCCCTGGTGTCGCCCCTCGGCGAAGGCGGCATGGGCACCGTGTGGCGCGCCCGTGACCAGGTGTTGCAGCGCGAGGTCGCCATCAAGGAGGTCCGGGCACCGGCCGGGCTCTCCGCGGCAGCCATCGAGCGGATGTACACGCGACTGGAGCGCGAGGCGTGGGCCGCGGCACGCGTGGCGCACCGGGGCGTGATCACCGTCCATGACGTGGTCATGGAGGACGGCCGTCCGTGGATCGTCATGGAGCTGGTCCGCGGCCGGTCACTGGCCGCCCTACTGGAGGCCGAGGGCACGCTCACCCCTCGCCGAGCCGCGTTCATCGGTGGCGAGGTCCTGGCCGCACTCCGCGCCGCCAATGAGGCCGGTGTACTGCACCGCGACGTCAAGCCGGCCAACGTGATGATCGCCGACGACGGCAGGGTCGTGCTCACCGACTTCGGCATCGCCACGGTCGAGGGCAGTACGGCCCTCACCATGACCGGAGAGGTCGTCGGTTCGCCTGAATTCCTGGCGCCCGAGCGGGCGTTGGGCAGGGAACCCGGACTCGCGTCCGACCTGTGGTCGCTCGGCGTGCTGCTGTACGCGGCGGTGGAGGGGATCACACCCTTCCGCCAGAACACTCCGCTCAGCACCTTGCGGGCCATCGTGGACGAGCAGTTGCCCCCCGCCCGCCGGGCCGGTCCGCTCACCGCCGTCATCGACGGGTTGCTGCGCAAGGACCCGGACGAACGCCTCGGTGCCGAACAGGCGGCGCGTGACCTGCTTTTGGTGAGCGAGGGCGGCGCTCCCGAGACGGGCACCGCTGATGTACCCACCGTCACCGGGGATTCCGTGACGCAGACGGTGACGGGGCTGGCCCGGACCGCGTCTGCGGCTGACGCCGAGACCCCGTACGCGACACCGGTCATCGCCGAAGACCAGGCCGGGACTTCGAGCACGACACAGGTGTCCCCGGTTCGGTCAGAGACGGAGCACGACCCCGCGGCCGCAGTCACGGCTACGACCACTGCCGCGGCCCCGGAGCAGGCCCCGGCCACGGCGCAGGGTCCGGCCCCGGCGCAGGGTCCGGCCTCGGCGCCCGCGACGAGCCCCGCCCGACCAGGTCCGGGCGACACCCACGTAGCGCAACAGCCGGCCCCCGCGCGGTCCGAGGGCCCGCCTCCCACCGTCACCGGGTTCCCGGCGCAGCCACCGCACCCCTACGGCGCGCACCCGGATCCCACCACGGCGGGAGCAGCCCTTCCCCAGGAACCCCCTGCTCGGCGCAGTCGGCGCGGCGCCGCACTGATGGTGGGCGCGCTCGTCGCCGCGCTCGTGGTCGGCGGGACCGGATACACGCTCATGAACGCCGGGGACGACGACAAGGCGAAGAACCAGAGCCAGGACGCCGGGTCCGGTGCGGGAGCCGACGAGCAGGACGGCGCCGCTTCCGAGGGCGTGCGGATGAACGTGACCGGTGAACGGACGACGTACTCGGGCCCGTGTCCGCCGGCCAACGGCGAGGCGCCCACCTTCACGGCGACCTTCACGGTGGACCGCCTGCCCGCGCAGTTCTCCTACCGGTGGGTGTCCACGGACGGCACGGTCACCGACGACGAGTGGCGGACGATGTCCTTCCCGAACGGTGGCAGCCTCACCAAGGAAGTCAGCGTCAGCCTGACGACGTGGGCGAAGGCCGGCACCTTCGAGAGCGCGATCGGCGTAGAACTCAACGCGCCGCTCAGCGGCAGGTCCAACACGGTGCCGCTGTCCCTGACCTGCACGGCCTGATCATTCCGTTGTCGGGTGGACCGCCTGACGCGGTCCTCCCTTTTCCAGTTCAGTTTGTTCGCTAGGAGTGCGAGTGCCATCGGTCATCGTGGGCCAGACGGGTCCCTTCACCGGTCAGAGCGTGGTCCTGGGCGCCCAGCCCCTGACCTTCGGACGCAAGAGCGACAACGGCGTCGTCATCGTCAGTGCGAGCGCTTCACGTCTGCACGCGGAGATCGTCCTGGAGGACGCGGGCTTCGTTCTCCACGACCGCAGCCGGAACGGCACGTTCGTCAACGAGGTACGCGTCACCCGGCACGCACTCCGGGCCGGCGACCTCATCCGGATCGGTGACGAGACCTTCCTGTTCGAGGCCCAGGAAGCCCTGGAGACGGTCATGGACCTCTCCCTCCTCGACATGCCCCGGGCGCAGGCCTCCGCCGATCCCGGCCTGCTGCGCGTCACGATCACCGGCGGGGGACCGGTCGGCCTCGCCTTCGCGCTGACGCTGGAGAGCATGCTGCCCGGGAGGGTCGCCGTCACGATCCACGAAGGGCGCTGGATCAAGAACGGCTCCGCCGTGGTCTGGAAGGACGAGACCCACGGCAACACCCGGCGCCAGCAGGTCGTGACCGTACAGAGCCGCCAGTACCTCGCGCTCCCCGACGAGTTGCGCACGGCGCTGTTCACCTCCGGCGACTACACGGAGATGTGGCCGGTCGGACCGGACTCGGTGGAGGGCAGCCCTCCCCGCAACATCCGGATCGCCCACATCGAGGACCGGCTGCTGGAACTGGCGAACACGAAGCCGGCGATCAGGCTCGTACCGCGACGGTTCGATCCCTCGGAGCACCAGGGACGGCTCAGCCAGGAACACGTCCTGGTGGTCTGCGAGGGCGGACGGTCCCGCACCCGGGAGTACTACGGCGACCGCTTCGGCGCGGCCGACGCGTCGATCTACTCCCTCGACGGCGACCATCTCCAGGACGTGGTGCTGGGCCTGCGGGTGAAGTCCCCCCTCCCGGACCCCATGAGTGTGCTGCTGACCGTCTCCCAGAACCGATTCCTGCTCAACTCCCTGCGCGGCGAGGGCTTCTTGAACATGCGCCTCACTCGTGAGGAGGCCAGGAACGTCGTCGGTATCGACCCCGTACGCCAGGTCTTCGAGGAGTGCATCGCCTCCCGCCCCTGCGTCATGAGCCGTGGGGAGGAGAACGAGTTCGTCTGCCCCACGCACGGGACGCTGTTCCTGCCCGCCCTGCTGCGCAGCTCGCCGCTGTGGAAGCGGATCCGGGAAGGGCTCCGGCTGTTCGGCATGGACGAGGAGGCCCTCACCGCCGTGACCTCGTTCCGGCTGGACATGGTCCAGCGTCCGCGGTTCACGGCGCAGTTGACCCGCCCGACCGCGACGAGCCCGGGCACGTACGGATTCCTGCTGGGCGACGCGGCCAACGCCATCCACTTCTGGCCGGGCCGCGGCCTCAACAGCGGTCTGGCCTCCGCCACTTCACTGGCCCGCTCGCTGAGCCGCGCCTGGCAGGGCAAGCCCTTGCGGGACGCCGACTTCATCCGGCACGAGGCGGCCATGTCGATGCTCCAGTACCGGCACAAGAGCCGTGCCTGGAACGCCATGGTCACCACGGACGAGCACGGGGTCACCCGTGCCATCAAGGACATCATCGCCCGCAGCATGGAACCGACGCCGGACGCCGACGCCGCGGCCCCGGACTTCCACCTCGACGCCCTGCTGGAGAGGATGGGCTCCATACGCGACCGGCTCAGCTCCCGCCTGCCCGGCATGCCGACCGACGATGAGCTGCGCGCCCACCTCTCGACACTGGCCCCCGCCACACTGCGCACGCTCTGGGAGAGCGGCGCCTGGGACACCCTGATCGTCGGTGGCGAGGAGGCCGACATCGACCTCTTCTACCAGTCGGACTCCCCGGTCTACGTCCCACGCCCGGCGGACCCGCGAAGCCTCCCGTCCAACCTCGCACCGTAGCCAACTCGCAGCGCGTTCCACGGGGTTTCGCATCCCGTATGCCCGCCGGCGCTCGCGCCAGAGGCGGAGGCACCGATCACGGGTCTGTGCGGTGAGAAGACTCACCGCACAGACCCCGCACCGGACTTGAGGGCCGCCGGCCCCGGGCATGCCCCAGTTGGGCTTGGGGATCCCGAAGGGCAGGGGTGTGGTCGCAGACCTGCCAGCTACTTCCTGTGAGGTCTGCTGGACTGATCGCGAATCCCGCTGCCTTCACAGGACGGAACGCCATGCAGTCAACCACCGCCGTTGCAGGCGACGGCACATCCTTACCCTCCCGGTCCCCGCTGGTGGAGTGGCTCGCTGTGTTCTCGGTGATGCTGGGGATCTTCGTCATCGTGACCACCGAGATCCTGCCGATCGGTCTGCTGACCTCGATCGGATCGAGTTTCGGCGTCTCGGACGGGACCGCCGGTCTGATGATGACCGTGCCGGGCTTCGTGGCGGCGATCGCCGCTCCCTTGGTCACTGTGGCGACGGCACGCCTCGACCGCCGACTGATGCTGTGCGTCCTCATGTTCCTGCTGGCCGTGGCGAACTTCCTTGCCGCCGCTGCACCCAGCTACTGGCTGGTGCTGGCCTCCCGGGTCATGGTCGGGGTCACGATCGGCGGCTTCTGGTCGATCGGGGCGGGGTTGGCGGAGCGTCTGGTGCCGCCGGCGTCGGTGGGCAGGGCCACGGCGGTGATCTTCTCTGCCGTACCGCTGGGATCCGTCCTCGGTGTGCCGATGGGCACTCTCATCGGTGATCTCGCCGGATGGCGGACGGCCTTCACCGTCATGGGAGCAGCCACGGTCGGCGTGCTGGTCATGCTGTTCTGGTTCGTACCGCCGCTGCCTGCGGTCCGGGCCACCCGCCTGGGCGTGCTCAACAGCATGCTCCGCAGCAGGAGCACTCGCTTCGCCCTCCTGCTGACGTTTCTCGTGGTGCTGGCGCACTTCGGCACCTACACCTACGTGACACCGTTCCTCGAACAGGTCACCCACGCCGGCGGTCATCTGATCACTGCTCTCTTGCTGCTCTACGGCGTTGCCGGCGTCCTCGGCACCTTCCTGGGCGGCGCCTGGGTGGCCCGGTACCCACGCATGGTCTTCGGCCTCGCTGCCGCCCTGATCGCCGGGGTGACCCTCCTGCTTCCGGCGCTGGGCCGCTGGGAGGTCGGCGCGGTCGTGCTGCTCAGTGTGTGGGGCATCGCGTACGGCGCCGTACCGGTCGCGTCGCAGACCTGGTTCGCCAAGGCGGCGCCGCACGCCCCGGAAGCGGCATCCGTCCTGTTCACCGCCACCTTTCAGGCGACGATCTCGATGGGTGCCCTGGTCGGGGGAGTCGTCCTGGACCGCACCTCAGTGTCGACGCTCATGGTGCTGGGCGGTTGCACCGCACTGCTCATGGTCCTGGCGGTGTGCGGCGACTTCGGTGGGTAGGGCGGTGGTGAGGAGATGCGGTGCCAGCACCGCATCGGGCCCCAAGGGAACCGAGAACAGCAAGGGCGACGCTGGAAGCGCCCAGGATCACGGGTGGTTGCTGATGCGATACGCGCGGGTGGAACCGCTCGCCGACTACTACGGCTTCGCACTTGATCCGCAGCCGTATCTCGATGCTCTGGCCGGGCTCGCGGAGGACCTTCCTCCGGGGGCCCGGGAGTGGGCCTGGGACCCGGCCCACTACGACTTCTCCTCCGTCCGGTGCGTCAAGGACCTCACCGTCGGACGGATCGGGCTGGTGGACGAAGGCCCGCGGCTTGTCGTGGAGATCGACCTGCGGCCCAACAAGTGGAAGCACGACGAGGGCCTGCTGTTGCGGTACTCGGACGTCCGGAACCTGCGGGTCGACACGGACGAGGGCGACGGCACCGAGCCCCGGCTCGGCAGCCTCCAACTCGACGAGGCGCTTCCCCACCCGGCGGGCGTCGCCCACGAGATCGCCTTCACCAACGGCTCGGTCCTCGTCGTCGCGGCTGATCTGACCGCGCGGTGGCACCAGGTCTGACAGCACGCGTACGCTCCCAAGCTCAAGGGGTGAGTTCCAGGGGCCGATGCCGTACGGGTGATCGACTGGCTGCCGGCGGCATCAGAGTGAACCGGCCCAGCACACAGCCACCAGTTGGAGCCTCGATACGGGCAGCGCTACTTCACCACCTACCTGCACCTGCAGAGCCGCGCTGTCAGCGTCGGCCAGACGGTGCAGCGCGGCCAGTTGATCGGCCGGGTCGGCAGGACCGGGCCCACCTCCAACAACCACCCGCACCTGCACTTCGAGCTCGCCTACGACGCCGACAACAACGGATCCGCCACCTGGGGCAACCCCACCTCCGAACGGATCCGCCCCTGGTTCAACGGCGTCGAGTACGGCCAGGCCAACGGCCGGACCTGGCGGAACGTCACCAGCAACAACTGCGGCGGCGGCACACCGGCGCCCACCTGCACCGGCATCAACCTCGACTTCGCCGCGTACCCCCTCATCCAGCAGGGAGCCAACGGCAATCTGGTCAAGGCGGCCCAAATGCCGGCTGATCACCGCCGGACACAATCCGGGAGAACCGGACGGCGACTTCGGACCCAACACCGCGACGGCGACGAAGGCCTTCCCAGTCCGCCCGAGGCCTCACGGCCGACGGTGACATCGGCCCCAAGACCTGGACGGCCCTGCTGTCGTACGGCTCGACACCGGCCCTGCAGAACGGGTCGACCGGCGCGGACGTCAGCCGACTGCAACGAGCACTGACCGCGGCACTCGGCCGCACCGTGGGCATCGACGGCGACTTCGGCCCCAACACCGATCAAGCCGTACGCGACTACCAGACCAGCCGCGGCCTCGGCGTCGACGGCGACGTCGGCCTGCAGACCTGGACAGCCCTGCAGGCCGGACCATAGGCCGCCCTCGTGGGCGGGGAGGCACAGCCACTCCGCCCACGACCGCCGCCGGATCGGCCGCCAGTACATCCCGTGCATGAACGAAAAGGGGGCTGGCTTGCCGTGTCGTGACAGAGGGGCCGCGAACGACCATGTGCGACCTGCGGCTCGCTGCTTGTCAGTTCTGTCCGTACCCCGGGTTGTGCGGGGCAGGCGGGAAGGCCAGACCGGTCGGGGTACTGAGCCCTGTGAAGCCGAGTGTCACCTGTTCTCCTCCGGCCTCGCGGACGCGCACCACGCGGTTGTTGAACCCGTCGGCCACGTACAGGTGGCCGTTGCCGTCCAGGGAGAGTCCCAGCGGGGAGTTGAGCCCCGTGACGGCAACGGTGCTCTGCCGGCCGCTTCCGCCGGCGACCTTCACCACACGGTTGTTGCCGCTGTCGGCGATGTACAGGTCGCCTCCCGTGCTCAGCGCCAGCCCGGTCGGCTGGGAGAGGCCCGTCGTCGGGACCGTCTGCTGGCCGCCGCCGTCCACCGCGACCCTGACGACCCGGTCGTTGACGAAGTCGGAGACGTACAGATGCCCGTCGGGTGCCCAGGCCAGCCCCCAGGGGTGCAGCAGCCCCTCCGTGGCCAGCACCGTCCGGCCCCCGCCGTCGGCCGCCACCCTCACGATCCGGTCGTTGAAGCTGTCAGCGATGTACAGGTTCCCGACCGGGTCGACCGCGAGCCCCAGCGGGCGCGACAGATCTCCCGCCGGTACGACCGACTGCTCCCCACCGCCCGGGGGCAGGACGACGACCCGGTTGTTGCCGGTGTCGGAGACGTAGAGCCGGCCGGCCGCGTCCCGGGCCATACCGGTCGGACGCACCAGCCCGTCCAGGGGGACGGTGACCTGTTCACCGTGGGACAGGGTCAGCACCCGGTTGCCGCCGTAGTCGGACACGTACGGGGCCGGACCGACGGGAGTGCCTGCGTCACCGGCCCGGACGGCGTCGCTCGCCCCGGCGGGCAGCGCGCACAGCAGGACCAGACCCAGCGCGGCGGCCAGCCGCCGGGACCACCTCCGGGCCGGCCCGTGCCCGCTCGTCGCCGATCCGGCCGTCATCCGTTCCATGACTTGACCTACCCGCCTGTGCGCTTGTGACGGTCGGCGCCGTGCCGTACCCCCGCCGACCCTAGGAAGCCCCGCGCGGCGGTGAGGTAGCCACGCCACCGGCCCGTTCGCCCGCCACTCCAATGCCCCCGGACGGCGTCGGCGGTCCAACCGAGTTCGTTGAGACGGAGGGCGTCATCAATCTCGCTCAGCTTCTGGGGGGACAGGACGGCCGCCCGCTCGATCAGGTCGTCCCGGGACACGGTGGTCAGCCACGTGCACGGGGTGAAGCCCGGACGCGGGAACGCGAGCCGCAGCACGCCTTCGAACGGCAGTCCTTCACCGGTGCCGACCGTCACCTCGATGCCCAGGCCGCTGATGTCGACGCCCGCCGGAGCGACGACCTGCATCACCCGGATCCCGGACGAGTCGTCTCCCGACAGCAGGACGACCAACCTCCGCTCGTCGAACTGGACCCACCAGACTTCGCCACGTTGCACAAGTCCTCCAGACACAGGACGGCAGGCAGACGCCGGGCGACCGTGAGGACTGAAGATCATGCGGTGGCCGCGGGTCACAGCGTAGACCCTGGCAGGAGACGTCCGAGGGCCGGAGGCACGCGGTGTCAGTCGGCTGACCGCTCATTGATGAGGGAGCCCTGGCTCAGCCATCGGACGAAGGCGAAGATCCAGGCCGCGGTGAGCAGGAGCAGGAGGATGAGGGCGAGGAGCCAGGGGACGGGACGGGCCCAGCCGACGACCAGGGCACCGACAGCCGCCGTGACGAGCAACGCCTGCACGGACTTGTAGACGGAGGGGACACGGTCGTAGTCCGCCAGGGTGGGCAGCAGCACGACGATGGTGATCAGCATGACGGCCACGGACCCGCCCATCAGCCAGCTCACCGCGGTCGGTGTCCGGTGTTCCGTGGCGTGCTCCACCAGGCCGACCATGCCCGCGCCGGCTGCGGCCACGGCCATGGACAACGGCAGGTGAGCGAAGATCCATGTCGCCAGGGAATGACCGGTCTCACGGGGCAGACGACGGGCGACAAGGTCGGCGTAGTTCCACCAGAAGCCGAAGCCGACGGCGAGGCCGAGCAGGCCGGTGGTGGTGACGAGGGTGCTGCGTTCGGTGTCCGTCAGGCCGTTCACGACACCGATGACGACCTCGCCGAGCACGATGATGATGAACAGCCCGAAGCGCTCGACCATGGGTTCGGTCACCACGTCATAGCTGGGGCTTCTGCGCCAGGAGATGAGAACGACGCACTCCATGGCGCACCACGCGACGACGAACACCGCCCAGACGACCAGTCGGGCGTCTACGGACAGGGGCACCGAGGCCGCGATCACGATGATGCCGGCGACCATGACGATCAGATAGCGTCTCGGGGTCCTGCGCAGTTCCGGTAGGTCTTGCCGGTAGACCGAGTACCACTGATAGGTCAGCAGGGCGAGCAGCAGCACGTAGAGCACCGCCAGGGTGCGGCCGTCGCTACCGTCGGCGTGACCGACGTAGACCGCCATCAGGGACAGCAACAGCATCTGCACGAAGATCAGCGAGCGGGTGTGGCCGTCTTCGCGACCGTGTAGTTCGTAGAAGAGCGTGCCGTTCAGCCAGGCGATCCAGATCAGTCCGAAGACCACCGCGAACGTCGCCGTGCCCCGCCAGGTGAAGTGCTCCGCGAGGGTGTGCGCCGCCTCACCGACCAGGACGACGTAGACGAGGTCGTAGAACAGCTCCAGAAAGCTGACCCTTCGACCGGTGTCCGCCTCGCCGTGGCGCCGTGGCGGACGAAAGAGCCATCGGCGGGTGCCGGTGCCCAGAGGCACCGCCTTCGCGGTGACGGGACGGGGCTCGGGGGCGCTGCCAGACATACGAGCCTCCTGTTCGGCACAGCCGGGTACGTGCCGGAATGATCGTGACGGCTGGACTTCCGCGCAGGCCACGGACGCGCCGCATTTGGGCGCGCAGTTGTCGGCTGTTCGGGGGAGCGCAGCAGGGAGGGTTGCGTCCCGATCAATTGCGCGGACCTGGACGGCCAGGGGAGGAGCCGAGCCGGCGGCGCCGGATCTATTACCCGGTCGCGGGCTTCACCGGACACTCAGGCTTTCGGAGGCTCCTCCAGCCAGCTCAGGTCCGCCATGAGACTCTGCAACTCGTTGACGAGCCGCGCGGAGTGAAACCCGTCCGTGGCAGCGTGGTGGACCTGTATGGCCAGGGGGAGCAGAACCCTGCCGTCCCGCTCGGTGTAGCGCCCGAGGGTGAAGATCGGCGCGAGGTGGTTCCAGCTGTTGCCGCCGATGTTGAGGTTGAACCCGGTGAAAGACGCCCAGGGCAGGCTCGACACGTCGAACACGTTGGCCGGTAGCTCCCCCTGCGGGAAGAAGTCGTCGGCCCGGCTGTGCTCCGCGAGCAAAGGGGCGGCTACATCGTGGAACGCGCCGAAGTCGGAGTCGTAGGGAGCCCACACGCAGGCGAACGTCTCGCGTTCAGGGTTGAACACGGTGAACGCCGGATGGACGACCGGCCAGACGGCCGGCTCCTCCGCGGCAGTGAGGCACATCCTGAACTCGTCGTGACGGTTGACGACCGTGGAGAGTGCCCAGACCTGCGCGATGTAGGACTTGCGCCGCGATCGACGCAGGGCCGCAGTGAAAGCGGTGACATCCAACTCGACCGTAATCGAGTACGTACACGGGACGAGTCGACGGTAGTGCTCGAAGTGCTGCCGACGCGGCCACGTGTCGAGGTCGATCGGGATAGGGACGTCCATCGGGTCATGATGCCATCTGCCGGCATTCGACCCGGAACAGTAAATGAGGAGAGCGTCGGGTTCGGCCGTCGGCGAGCAGTCCGAGCAGGGTTGACGGGCCCTGCAACGGTCGTCGCACCCCAAACCCCCTCCGCTCCCGGTTCAGGGCTGAACACGATCAACTGACGCACTGGGCAACCTCGTTCCATATGGTTCTGGCCTTCGGGATCGAGGGCACCGGTTCCGACCCTTCTGCACTGCCCGCACGAGCCTCACCCGCTTCTTTCCTGTACTGGTTTGCAGGCTCCTTTCTGGAGACAACGTGAAAATCCTTCCCGAGATCTCTCGCACGCTGAGTGAATACCTCCTCATCCCCGGCCTGACCACAGAGGACTGCACGCCGGACAATGTGGATCTCGGGACGCCCCTGGTCCGTCACCGAGTTGGCGAGGAGTCGGCCCTCCGGATCGCCACGCCCATGGTGAGCGCCGTCATGCAGGCGGTGTCGTCGCCGACGCTGGCGGTGGCCCTGGCGCAGGTCGGCGGACTGTCGTTCATCCACCAGAACCAGCAGATCGAGGACCAGGCCGCGGATGTCCAGGCGGTCAAGCGGCACAAGGCCGGCTTCCGCACCATCGAAGTCACCGTGACGCCAGGTACCCCCCTCGGTGAGCTGGCCCACCGACTGTCCCGGACGGAACAGGGCGTGGCCGTGGTCACGCGAAGCGGTGACGTGGACGGCGAGTTCCTCGGCATCATCAGCCTTGACGACTTCCACCTTGAGCGTCACGGGGCGTCGGAGAACGTCGGCAACCGTATGCGGGGCCGCGACAGCCTGGTCACCGCTCCCGCATCCGTCCCACTGTCCGAGGCCAACGAGCTGATCTGGCGGCACCATTTGGACGTGCTGCCGGTGCTCGAGGACGACCGGGTGGCTTCCCTGGTCCTCAAGCGGGACTACCAGGCCCACAAAACGTACAACCGCGCGACCGTGGACGGGGAGAAGCGTCTGCGCGTGGGCGCCGGCATCAACTCGCGTGACTACAAGGACCGCATTCCCGCTCTGCTGGAGGCCGGCGCGGACGTACTGTGTCTGGACTCCTCGGACGGCTATTCGGTCTACCAGGCGAAGACCCTCGAATTCGCCCGGGAGGCATACGGGGACGAGGTCTACGTCGGTGCGGGCAATGTCGTCGACGGCCGGGCATTCCGATATCTGGCCGAGGCGGGCGCGGCGTTCGTGAAGGTGGGGATCGGCGGCGGCGCCATCTGCACCACGCGGGAGCAGAAGGGCATCGGCCGCGGTCAGGCCTCCGCGCTGCTCGACGTGGTCGAGTCACGCGACGCCTACGCCCAGGAGACCGGCGTGTACGTGCCGCTGTGCTGCGACGGCGGACTGCTGAACGACTCGCACATGGCGATCGCCCTGGCCATGGGCGCGGACTTCATCATGCTCGGCCGCTACTTCGCCCGGCTCGACGAGAGCCCGTCGCGCAAAGTGCAGATCGGCGGCCAGTGGTACAAGGAGTACTGGGGTGAGGGCTCCAGGCGCGCGCAGAACGCGGCCCGCTACGGCCAGCGCGGCCAGATGGTGTTCGAGGAGGGCGTCGACGGCTACGTCCCGTACGCGGGCAGCCTGTACGACAACGTGGAGCGCACCCGGGCGAAGCTGATCTCCACCATGATCAGCTGCGGGTCGACGAACCTGCGCGACTTCCACCGGGACGCGGTGCTGGCGCCGGTGTCGGCGGAGTCGTTCAAGCAGACCGGCGCCGAGATCGAGGTACGCCGGCCCGCCATCGACGCGGGGGAGTGATCCGGTAGAGCGGACGGCCCCGCGCCTCGGCCCATGCTGAAGGCGCGGGGAGCGCGGGATGGATGGCTGCCGGGCTCGCGTCCCATCGCAGCCGCGGCGGCGAGCCGGTGCCGTTGGTGGTGCGCGAACCCCCGCGCCGGGTGCACTTGTTCGGCTTCAGACTGGACTGGATGTGCTCGAACAGCCCTGGTTGACAGCGGACTTGTCTGTGAAGCTATGGCGATGATCACCACACCAGCATGGGAGCAGCGCTCCGCCGACCTGTGGGCTGCCATCGAGAGCTTCGCCCCCGCCGACTTCCGCGCGAAGATCGAGGCGTTGGCCGACGAACTCCCCGAGGGCCACCCGGTCGCGTACTTCGAACGCGCGTCGGCGAACGACTCAACCGGCGAGGGCGAGACGGCGGTACCGCTCTACCGGAAGGCGCTGGAGGCCGGGCTGACCGGCGAACGCAGGCGGCGGGCCGTGATCCAGATGGCGAGCACGCTGCGCGCGCTCGGCGACGCCGAGACGAGCATCGAACTGCTTACCGGTGAGCGGGAGAATGGTTCCGACCACCTTGACGATGCGGTCTCCGCCTTCCTGGCGCTCGCGCTGATCGACGTCGGCCGGGAACGCGAGGCGGCCGCGCTGGCCCTCGGCGCGCTCTCCAAGCACCTGCCGCGCTACAACCGTTCCCTTGCGAACTACGCGAAGATCGCGATCGGCGAGGAGCCGACGGCCTGAGCGCCGGACTCAGGGCTATCCGGCGCTCCGACGCTCACGCCCGCCTGGTCGCCGCGCTGCTCGACGACGACCGGACGACCGAGGCCGCCGCCCCGACCGCCGTGTACACGCTCGCTCGCGATCCGCGGGGCAGCTGATACGAGCAGCCGGACCATAGTTACTCCATGGAGTCAGGATCTTCGACCGTGAACGTCACAAGTTCGACTTCGGCATCGGAGGGCAGGCCGGGGTAGTGGCTCTCAAGAGCCTTCTTGAGCTGGCCGATGCTCGTGAAGCCATCGAGTCGAGCCTGTTCGGCGGTGAGGTGATCGAGCCGCTGCCGTTCGACGCCGGTCACGGTGCCCTCCAACGTGCGGGAGGCGTCGTCGTCCTCGAAGAGGAAGATCGCGGGACCCGGCGCGATCGGATCCTCATAGCGAACGGTGGAGGTCTTCCGCGCGGCGGCGATGTCGTCGTAGTAGCGCTTGTGGAACCGTACGATTCGGCGCGCATCCGCATCGGGGTGGAAGTAGGTATCCGGCAGTAGCCTCCGGATCGGACGCAGTGCCGGTCCGTCGTCGGTCGGTACGGCGACGTAGACGTCGGGATGGAGGTCGAGAAGCGCTTGGCGGCAGCGGCCGCACGGTGGGATCAGGCCGCGCCCCCGGTCTCCTGCGGCGGCGATTGTGACGAGCGGGCCGGCTCCCGCTGACGCGGCGGCACCGAGTACGACGAGTTCGGCGCACGGTCCGCCGGTGAAGTGGTAGACGTTGACCGCCTGATGGATCCTGCCTGCCGTGTCCATCGCCGCCGCGGCCACGGTGTGGTTCGGGTCGGTGCCGAGGGAAGCTGCAAGGCGTTCCGCAGCTTCGATGACACGGCGCTCGGAGTCGAGGAGGGCAGGGGAGGCCATGGCGCCGACCCTAGATCGACTCGGCCTTGCTCCTCGACACAATTGATCCAGGAAACGCTCTCAGCGTGGTCGGTGAGCGGCGTAGGACCCTCTGCGCGGACCGAGGAACGACTTCCTCGGCGCCGCGCACGAAAGCTCGGCTGACCGTCAGGGCGTGTTGGCCACCCGGGTTGGGCGCCGGTGGGGTGGCTGACCTCGGTTGGTGGGTGTCCGGGCTGTGTGTTGTGGCGCTTGCGGGGCATTCGCACGGGACACGGGCGAGGAGCCCTGAACCGAAGGGATGCACCCCTATGTTGGCCATCGTCTCCGCAGTGCTGTTCTTTATCGCGTTTCTGATCAACGCTGCTGACATATCGACCAATGATGCGTTCAGCTCGACGAATGTGATGCTTCTGGGGCTGACGGTGCTCGCTTTGCACCTTGGTGGAATCGGCAGCGGCTGGTCGCGTGGCGGCCGCAGACGCTGACCGCGCCCGGCCGCTGAGGCCGGTGCTCGCGAGCCCCGCGCGCCCCGGTGGGCATTGGCCCGCCGGGGCGCGGCGCGGTGGGAGTCCGTGTCCGGCATGGTGCCACCTGAGCGTTGAGGCGCTTGTGGCGGTTGGGGAAGCGCGCTTTCTGAACCCATTGGAGTGAAGATGCGGTTCTAGGCGCGTTGGTGTGCAACCGTCCGCTTTCGTTGCGTGTCCTTCGCTTGCACACAGTGACTCCCAGGGGGCCCTATGAATCAGCAGCAGTATCCGCAGCAACCGCAGCAGCCGGGCTGGGGACAGCAGCCCGCCCAGCCTGGATTCGGCTACCCGCAGCCGCCCGGCCACCCCCAGCCCCAGCCGCCGAAGAAGCGCAAGGTCGGGAAGGTCCTCGGCATCACGGCGGCGGTGTTCGTCGGCCTCGTCGCTGTCGGCTCCCTCGCCGACGGTGGCAGTGACGCCAAGGACGACAGCAACAAGGACAAGGCCGTAACCGCTCCGTCGGAAGAGCCGAAGGCGGCCGACGGCGCGGAGCCGGACGCCGAACCCGCCCAGCAGGAACCCGCCAAGGAGAAGAGCCAGGCTGAGGAGTTCAAGGACTGCGTCGCCGAGTCCGGCACCGCCGGTGAGAAGCAGGCGGTCGCGCACGTCACGAAGGTGACCGGCGCGGACAAGAACAACGACATCCTCGACTCGGCGGAGGTCTTCACCGACTTCACGGGCGGGTTGATGAGCGCCGACAACGGTGAGGCGAAGCTGATCGCCTCCGCGTTCGCTTCCTGCTACGAGTCGGAGAACGGGCTCGTGACCGTCTACGGCTCCGACGGCGACATCATCTCCAACGGCAACTACTGACCCGGCCCACCATCGGCCCGGCCGGCGCCCGCGCCAGGCCGGGCCTCGCTGCGCGCACCGCCTGACGGGGAGTTCGGCCTGGGCTGTCCACCACATGATGCACTGGTGGCTCGCCGGACCCTTGAACCGTCGCCCCCCACGGCCGGGGTACGGCCCGGTGGTCGTGAAGGGGGAGTTCCGGCCTGCTCGGTACCGGCGGAATCCGCCCGTAGGTCGCAGGGTGCCGACGCCGTTGGCAGCGAGAGTGCCGGTGAGTAACGCGTTGCGCTGCTCACCGGCTTTAAATGTGTCGACAGCGCCTCTCGGGGCCCGGCACAGTGGCCTTCCGTGACGAGCAGTGAACTGTGGACCCGCGCGACCGCCGAGCGTTATGACGCCGAGGAGGCCGAGGCGTCCTCTGCTGCCGCTCTCGCGTCGGCCCTCGCCTTCCTCGCCGAGCTCGCCGGAGACGGCCGGGCGCTGGAGTTCGCCATCGGAACCGGACGGGTGGGAGTACCGCTGCGTGAGCGGGGCGTGCCGGTGGTGGGCATCGAACTGTCCGAGCACATGGCGGCGGTGCTGCGGCGCAAGATCGACGAGAGCGTCCTTCCGGTCGTCATCGGGGACATGGCCACCACGGTGGTTCCCGGCGGTTTCACCCTGGTCTACCTCGTCTACAACACCATCACGAACCTGCTCACGCAGAACGAGCAGGTGGAGTGTTTCCGCAACGCCGCACGGCACCTGGAGCCCGGCGGCCGGTTCGCCATCGAGTTGGGTGTGCCGCCGCTGCGGCTCCTGCCGCCCGGCCAGGTCGCGGTGCCGTTCGATGTCTCGCAGCGGCATCTCGGCTTCGACACCTTCGACCTGGTCGAGCAGATGCTGGTCTCGCACCACTTCACCCGCGACGGCGACGACGGCCGCTACCGCCGTGAGAACTCCCGGCACCGGTACGCCTGGCCGGCGGAGCTCGACCTGATGGCGCGGATCGCCGGGCTCGAACTGGAGCGTCGCGTTGCGGACTGGGACGGGTCTGCGTTCACCCAGGACTCCGTGAAGCACGTCTCCGTGTGGCGCAAGCCGGCCTGAGGTCGGCCGGCGGGCCGTCACCGTTGTCCGGGCCTGCCGTAGAACTCCTGTCCAAGAATTCAGGCGTCGCCGACGGAGCGCTGCGCGCGCACGCGCTCGTGCTCGTGCTCGTGCTCGGGAGAGACGGTCTCGCGGATACGGGCCAGCAGGGAGCGCAGGAGGGCGCGTTCCTCGGTTGAGAGACTCCCGGTGGCGACGCGGAGGGCCTCGCGGTCCAGGTCCTCCGCCTCCTGATGGCAGGTGCGGCCCGCGTCGGTGAGGGCGAGCAGGTGAGCACGGCGATCGGTGGGGTGGGGCAGCCTGATCACGAGCCCTTCCTTTTCCAGCGAGTCGACGAGGCTGGTCGCGGTGCGGGCGGCGACGCCGAGCATGTCGCTGAGGTCGCGCATCCTCATGGGCTCATTCGCGTGGGAGAGGAAGCGCAGCGCGCGCAGACGCGCCACGGTGGTGCCCTTCTCGGCCAGCCTGCCGTCGACGAAGAGACGCAGCCTGTGAGTGGTCGCGAACATCTCGTCCACCAGGGGATTGCTGCTGCCCGGTACGTCCTTCACCGCGGCGCTCCTGTCGTTGTGCGAGTGGCCTGCAACGTTCCTTCCTACCTCATCCGGCGACCGGTACGCCCCGGCGACCGGTACGCCCCGGCGACCGGCACCAGCCGTGCACTCGCCCCCGGGAATACTGAGGCTACTCATACTGAGTATGCTCAGCATGTGCCGAAACGTCTCGACCAGCGCGTCGTCGTCCCCATAGTCTGCGTCGTCACCGCGTTCATGTCCGTCGTGGACGGTGTCGGCATCGTCGTCGCCCTCCCCTCCATCGGGCAGAGCTTCCAACTCCCCACCGCCGGGCTCGGTGCCGTCATGGTGGTCTACCCCGTCTGTGTCGGCCTGGCCGTCCCGGCCTCGGCCTGGCTCGGTGACCGATTCGGCGCCCGGCGCACCATCCTCGTCTCGTTCGCCGTCTTCACCGCGGCTTCCGGGCTCTGCGGGCTGTCCGGATCGCTGGGACAACTCATCGTCTGGCGCGCCCTGCAAGGACTCGCCGCAGGTCTGCTGCTTCCGGTCACCGGCGCCCTGCTCTACCGCACCTTCAGCCTTTCCGAGCAGGTCAAGGTCGCCCGCTACATGATCATTCCGCAGCAGATCGCACCCGCCTTCGCACCCATGGCAGCCGGCTGGCTCGTCGACCACGCCGGCTGGCGCTGGGTGTTCTACGCCAACCTGCCCGTCGGTGCCGCCGTCCTGCTCTTCGGGCTGCTCTTCCTCGACCAGCACCGCGACCACCACCCCGGCAGCCTCGACGTACCCGGCCTGATTCTGACGGCCCTCGGCACGGCCGGGCTGATGTTCGGCGTCAGCGAGGGCGCGGAACTGGGCTGGACCCATCTGGCCGTACTCGCCGGACTGACAGGCGGAGCCGTCCTGCTGACAGCAGCCGTCATCACCGAGCTGCGCACTCCGCAACCCGCCCTGCGTGTCCGCCTCTTCGCCGACCGGCTCTTCCGCGACACCAACATCACAGCGTTTCTCGGCTTCATCGGATTCATGGGCGCGATGTTCCTCGGCCCCCTCTTCCTTCAGCAGGGGCTCGGGATGAGCGCCTGGGACTCGGGCTCCAGCACCTTCTCCGAGGCCATCGGCGTCCTGGTCACCGTCCAGCTGATCGGCCCCGTGTACGCCCGCATCGGCCCGCGCCGGATCGTCGGCTGCGGCCTGCTCGGCGTCGCCCTGGTCCTCGTCGCCATGTCCCGGCTCGGTGCGGACACTTCACTGTGGGCGTTCCGCGGCCTGATGTTCCTGCTGGGCGGAGCCATGGGCGCCGTGTTCATGCCCACCACGGTCGCCTCGTTCACCCGGATCCAGAAGCCCGACGTCTCCCACGCCGCCACCCTGAACACCGTCGTCCGTCAGGCCGCCACCGCCATCGCTCCAGCCGTGGTCGCCCTCGTCCTGGCCTCGTCGGCAGCCGTGGGCACGGGAACCGACGCCCGGCCTTCCGTCACCGCCTTCCAGAACGCCTACCTCGTGCTCGCCGCCATCAGCCTCGCCGCCGCCGCATTCGCCTTCACCACTCCGGACCGGGCCGCCCGAATCGCGGCCCGCGCCTCACGCCGGGAGGAGGACCGCGCGGACGTCCCGGCGCCGCCCCGCCGCTGACGTGACCGTGGGCTGCAGGAATGGGCAGCCGGTACTCCCGTCACCCGACAATTCTCCGGCCGACGGGCCTCCCTTCCACCTAGGGTGTCGATCATGTTCAAGTCAGGGGTGGGGTTCCTCGCACTGTTCGGTCTCGGCTGGTGGCTGCTGGCCACGAGCGCGTTCGACGGCTGGGTAAGACTGATCGAGGTAGTGGCTGGCTGCGCCGTCACGTTGGGGCTGATGCTCGCCGCGCGCCGGTTTCTTCCCGCATCGGCAGGTGGTCCCTTCCCGCCCGACCGGCGACGGCGGTTCAACCAGATCAACGGTGTCCAGTGGCTGCTGATCATCGGGATAGCCGTGGTGTGCGCACGAGCCGGTGAACCGGTGCTCGTTCCGCCACTGGTCGCGGTGGTCGTCGGGCTCCACTTCCTCCCGCTCGCGGCGGTGTTCGAGCAGCCCCGGCTGAGGGTGCCGGCGGCTCTGCTGGTCGCAGCCGGAGCGTCGGGCCTGGCCGTGTGGCTGTCCGACGGCCCCGACGCGTCCGTTCGCCTCGCGGTGGGCCTCGTCTCCGCGCTGTCCTTGTGGGGCGTGGCGATCTGGACGGTCACGGGGACGGCTTCCGCTGCCGAGCCTGCCGGGAGTGAGGTCGCCGACGGCGCCTGAGATGCCGCGGACCGTGACAGCCCCTCAGGGCGCCGGCGTCAAGGACGACGGGTCCTCCACGTCTCTGCACGAAGCTAAGTGGTACGTGTCCAGCACCGGGTGTCCGTCGAGAATGCCCGTCTCACCCTCACTGAACTCGTAGCTGACACCGATGCCGAGACCTTCCGGACAGCGCAGGCGGTTGGGCCGCCCCTCTCCTTCGCACCACTGTGACGTTCAGGAGCCGACATGACGCTGCGCCTGCGACGCCAGTCAGGCTTTGAGCAGGCGGAGGCCGAGATCTGCCGCGTCGAGCCCGGCGAGTTCGCCGTTGCGCTCGGCCCACCGGCCGGAGCTGAGGTCGTCGCTGAGGCATCGCACCGCCCGCTGCTCAGCCGCCGGCCCGACGCGCGTCCACACGGACATCGCACGGCGCACGTGATCCTCCAGATAGGCCTCCGGCCGGCGCCAGTACGCCTCGAACAGGCCGTCAGCGCAGTCCCACGGGACAGGTACCGGTTCAGCGCGGGCGCCGATCGCGTCAGCCATCCCGGCAAGCGAGGGAAACTCCGCAAGCACGGCGGCGAATTCGGGCAGGTAGTCGCGGGTGAGCCAGAACCGGTCCTGCCATCCGGGCTCGTCGGTGTCGAACGTCAGCACCACCACCCGGCGGGCCACGCGCCGCATCTCGCGCAGCCCCGCCATCGGGTCTCCCCAGTGGTGAACGGTGGAGACGGCCATCGCGACGTCGAAGGACTGGTCCTCGAACGGCAGGCTCTCGGCGTCGGCGGCCACACAAGGCGCCGAGCCGGCGGGCCGCTGCCCCCGCATGACCGCCGATGGCTCCACCGCGGTCACTTCGCGATCAGCAGGCTCGTAGGAGCCGGTGCCGGCCCCGACGTTCAGCACTGTCCGCGCGTCGCCGAGCGCGTTCCAGATCTGCGCGGCGATCCGTGGCTCGGTACGCCGTGTCGCGGGGTAGGCGCCGCCGATCGCGTCGTACAGCTGTGCACCGAGCATCTCCAGTTGCTCCTGCGGTGTCACCATCAGTCCCTTCGCCCGTGTCTCAAGTTCCCTGTCGATGGCCGCCACCATGGCGTCAGCGCGATCACGCCGTTCCAGCAGGAGGCCGCGCAGTTGGCGCAGATGTGCGACCGCGTCGGTGGACGGGTCGCCGACCAGTTCGGCCACCTCCCGCAGGCCGAAGCCCAACCGCCGATAGGCCAGCACCTCCCGCAGCCGCTCCACGTCGCCCGCCGAATAGGCCCGGTACCCGGCCGCGGTCCTCGTCGACGGCCGAACCAGCCCGATCTCGTCGTAGTGATGCAGCGTGCGGACGCTCACGCCGGCCAGCTCGGCCACGCGCCCCACGGTCCAGTGATCCTCCACGGCACCGACTATGCAGCCTGACGCCACGTGAGGGTCAAGCACCCCACTTACGGCAGCGAGAGCCGAACGCGAAGCAGTGACCGGCGGCTCATGCGGCGTTGGCCATACGCGGGCTGAACACGCAGAGCCGGGCAGCTGCTGCTCAACTGTCAGCACAGACTGGCAGTTGACCCGCACAATCGTGTGATGACCAACCCTGTCGATGCGGCCTGGCACAAGGTCCTGACCTTTTACGGCGAGTCTTCCCGACCGGGGGAGCTGCCGCTCCTCAAGCCGTTTGCGGAGCTGGTGCGGGTGGCGCATGCCGAACCGCTGCTTCGTCAGCTTGCCCCGTGGGCCGGTATGTGGGAGCTGCACTTCAGCAGGTGCACGGAGGCGCCCTTCACCTGGGACGTCCCGTACATCGGCACGCTGACCGACAGCCGGTACTACGTCGAGGGGCCGAGCCGGAGCAGTCGGCGGATCGCCGAGACGGACAGCGCGCAGGTGGCAGTGGCGATGGTCGTCGACCGCCTGCCCCCGGGCTGCGGCCCGGCCTTTGTCGGCGACGCACGTGAACTGGCCGCCCACGAGAAGGCAAGAGACAGCAGGTAAGACGGGCCCACCGGGAGAACCAGCGCCTCGGCGGTGTTGAGGACTTGAGCCCCCGCTGCGGGGAACCGGGCGATCGAGGCCGCACGTCCCCCTGTACGTGCTGATCATCCTGGGGATACTCTTCGCCCTCGTGCCCGTCGTCGTCTGGGCCGTGATCGCCCGCACCCGCCCTGTCGGCTTCGCGATCGGCGGCATGCTCCTCGTCGGAGCAAGTCTGCTGATCAGCGTCCAGCGAGGCTGGATTGACGCCCCCAGGCCCGATGTCCATCTCGTGTTCACGGCCCTGGCGCCTGTGCTCATCGCCTGCGGTGCGGGACTGGAAGGTCGGCACGAGGATTCCCCTCCGCCGGAATGGATTCCCCGCCGCAACGGAGCGATCGGCTGGCTGGGGATGCAGTTCGCGCTCACCCTCGTGGTCGGCATCCTGTATGCGCTGATGATCAGCGAAGGCTCTGACGCCCCGCCCTCCAAGGACCTGACCCCGCTGCCGCCAGGCCTCAGCATCGTCAACGAAGGCATCGGCTGCGGTTCCGGCGGCTGCTATCGCCTGGCGACGGTCACCAGCAAGGACGGCTTGTCCCGCCCGGAGATCATCCGCGAACTGGGCCTCCAACAGGAGAGCTGCCGCCCCAGCGGTTGGCTGCTCGACTGGCGTGACGTGTGCGTCGGAGCCAGGGACAACGGCGAGAACGTCACCGTCTACGTCAGCTGGGGCTAGCGAGAGGCCGTGTCCGATGTCGGTCACGGTGGTCCCCGAACGAGGACGCGCGACAAGCCGCATGTTCAATCGGCTCCGGTGGTGACAACTGCCGTGCTCGGCCCACTCGCTGAGCCCAGGCCCGGCGGCTGTTCCCGTAGGCGGTCTCGTTGTCACCAGCGAGGTGGGCCGCAGGAAGGACGCCACTCTCAACTCTCGACGGCTTCTGCGACCTGCCGGGCGGCCTGGGCCGGGGTGAGATGCGTGGTGTCGACGACCTCGGCCTCGGCGTGCAGCCATGTGCGGGCCGCTTCGGCGTAGGGCTGGAGGTATTTGAGACGGAACGGGGAGTTGGGGCCGAGAACGGAGTCACCCGCGATGCGCCGGCGGAGGGTGTCCTCGTCGGCATGGAGGACGAAGTGCCGAACGGGAATGGCGTGCTGGGCGAGGCCCGAGCTGATCTCCCGCCAGTACTCCTCGACCAGGACCGTCATGGGCATCACCAGGGTGCCGCCGGCGTAGTCGAGTACGCGCCGGGCGGTCTCCACTACGAGCGGTCGCCACGGCGGCCAGTGCTGGAAGTTGTCCGTCGCGGGCAGCCCTGGCGTGATGTCCATGAGTGTCTCGCCGACCTTCTCGGCGTCGAGCACCCGTGAGCCCGGTACCAACTGCTGCACAAGGACACTGGTCGTTGTCTTGCCCGCTCCGTGGGTTCCGTTGAGCCATACGATCATGCCCTTGACGCTAGCGTCGCGCGGGCCGCGGGGACGGCTTTGGGTGACATAGGGACTGCTGAGTGAGCGTGTTCGCCGACCAGGAGGACGCGGTCTGACCGCAGCCTCGGGAGAGCGGGACCCGCTTCCGTAGCAGGCCGAAGCCGGCACAGCCGAACCCGGGAGCGTGGTTGTCGCACGCCCGGCCGTGGTTGCGGTGAGGATGACGCTCTCGGTGATGCTGTTTGAGCGACTCGTTCCGCATTGGTGGAACAACATCGGCTCTCTGCTTGACAGTTGTCCGATCATGCTCTGTCATTTGCTCACCTGTGGTGATCTTGTGAGCAAGGGGTGGGGCAGTGGGGGTCAGAGGGCTGCGTTGGCATTTCGCGTCGGAGCAGGCGCAGCGGCACGTTCGGACCACCGGTGAGCCGGTTGAGGTGGCGGCCGAGCGCACCGAACGGGTGACGGTTTTCGCCAACGGCAACATCCGCAGAGGCGGGGCGCAGCGCATGGCGGGCCTCAGCGGCAGACGCCAGACGTCCACAGCAGCGATGGCTGTGGTGGTGGGCCTGGCTGTACTGGCCATGGGGTGTGGAACCGATGTAGCAGCATCCGGAAGCCGTTCACCGTCACCGAAGCATTCGGCCCTTGTGGATTCCTCCGCTACCGCCGACGCCGTCCGTGCAAAGGTCCTGCATGTCGGTGAGGTGAAGGGCGTCATGCCCGACGCGGCAGCGCTGCCCGGCTGGAGGGACACCGAGCCACTCGTCACCGAGGACCGCTTCCTGTGTGAGCGAGTAGTCCCGAGAGGATGCCGCAACACTGTCGCCATCGGGACAGTGAAGTTCCTCCGAGGCAAGAAGATGAGCAAAACGGGAGGTGAGCTCACGTTCACCTTCTATTCCTGCACCAGCGAGCGCACTGCTCGAGAACTCTTCGCCGAACTGTATCTGCGCGGGTCGAAGACCCGCCTCCCGGGTTCCCTGGGGGACGAACGGGCCGCCGTACACGAAACGTTGAGCGCGGGGGGACAGGCCGTTGTGCTGGCTTCGACGAAAGTTCGCGCAGGCACCGCGGTCCTCTGGGTCACCGCTGCCGGTGGCGAACAGCACACCACTGAGCAACGGTCCCGGGAAGCGGCCGAACTGTTCCACGACCGCTTCGAGCGAGCCAGAACGGGTGAGAGGCCCACAACGAGCGCGCGCATTGACTAGGCCGGCAGCAGTCCCCACTGCCCGCGTCATCTGACGTCCCGCGCTTTCAACCCTGCCGCTCCCTACGTACGTTTCGTCGCCGAGGGTGCCGGTCGCTTCGCGGGCGGGCGTCGGTAGCCGCAGCACCTTGGGATCATCACGGGACGCAAGGCGTTCCTGGCGATCGGCATGCGTCACGAGTCGGGTATGGCCAGGTGCCGTGGGGCGGGGCCGGTGCCAGCAGCTACGACTGGGCAGGGGCAGTAAACGTCCAAGCTCTTCGCGCCCGTCTGAACGACGCCAGGCGCGCGCCCGAACTGCACTGCTCCCTGCCCGTCGGTGGCTGCTGCGGGTGCAGCTCAGAACCCTGAGCTTGATGCGGCCCTGGGCTGTTTGGGGTCGCCGGTGGGGGTGAGGGTCCACTGGCCGCGTGAGCGGATGTACAGCAGACAGGGCTTCTTGGGTGTGACGGCTGCCGTGGTGAATGCTCCGGTGCCCTCGCACAGGAGGTCTCCGGGCCGGAAGTCCGCCCTCAGGGCGTGGAGGGAGAAGGCGGACCCGTCGTGCTGGGTGACCCGCAGAGGCTCCCGGCCGCCGGGATGGCGCAGCACGTACGAGCCGGTCGAGCCCACCTCGCCCAGCAGGAGCGGGATCTCCTCGGGCGGGTGCAGCCAGATCCGCCAGCCTCGCCGCGTGTGGATGTCCAGGTGGACCGTGGACCGTCCGTCGGTGGGGACCGGCACGATGGCCCGCGCCAGCGAGGAGGCGTGCGTGAGGATTTGTGGCGGCAGATCGTTGCTGCGCGGGCTGGTCAGCTCGACCCAGGAGTCGGTCGCCCGCTCCAGGTGGACCACGAGCAGAGCGGGCGAGCGCGGGTCGATGCGGCTGAGCTGGACCCCCGTGCTGCCGCGGCTCTCCCGGCGTTGCCGTGTTCCCGTGTGCGCGGGCCAGGTCCCGTACGGGTCCGCAGAAGCGGACGGGGCGGGCGCCGAAGCCGTCGCAGCCGGGCCGCGGTCGGAGCATTCCATTGGGCGGGAGCCGGACGGATGGTCCACTGCCCGTTCCCGCAGGCCGCTTTCGATCGGCGGCCGCCCCTCCGCCAGGCGTACGGCATCGGCGGCACAGACGGCGACCGTCCGCGGGGCGCCACCCGCGGGGGCCCAGCGGACCTCCTCGGCCGATTGCCCATGGCGTGGGTCGAAGAAGCAGAGGGGCAGCCGATGGGGGCGCGGCAGGCCCGCGACGGTGGCGTCCACGCAGGCCAGCGCGTGGCGTCCCTCGTCCAGGGCCCGCAGTACGTCGGCGGCGTCGCGCAAGTTCCGGTCGCCGACGAAGTCCCGCTTGGCGCGCTCGTAGGCGTCCAGCGCCCGCTGGTAGTCGGCCAGGAGCCGGGGGCTGTGCGCGCGGTGGTCGGGGAGGAATGGGTGCCCGGCCAGCACTTCCCCGAATGCTGTGATCTCTGCTTCGATCCGGGCCAGTTCGGCCGCGTGCCCGTCGGTGCGTCCGCCCGCACGCCCACGCCTGCGGAACAAGCCGGTGATCGCTGCCGCTATGCCGTCAGCCACGTGGGCGATCGTAGTAGCGCGAGGTGCGCCTCGGGGAATACTTCGGACCTGTCCGGTGGATCATGTCGCCGGCGTGGCCGCCGTGTTGGCCGACAGGCCGGTGCGGGCTGGGTGTGCCGTCGCTGTTCGTGTGTGCCGTGCCCGCTGCCGGATGGCGTTCCAGGTGTTGGGGATCACGGTGAAGTACCGGTGGCGCTGCCCGCAGAGGCAGGGCGTCAGCAGCCACGCGCACCCGTGGCACAGTTCGGCTCAGCCGTGTCCGGTCGAGGGCAGCACGCGCGGTCCCTGATCGCCGAAGGCTGGGCAGCAAGGCGGCGTGGAGCCGTCCAGGATCGCGTTCTGCCGCCGGACGTAGTCGGGCAGCCGCAGTCGCAGCGGCGGGTGGCGGGGGACCGTGGTGCTGAGGGCGAGGTGGTGGCAGGTCGCCCGCAGGCCGTAGGAGGGCAGGCGGTGAGGCCGGTCCGTAGTGCGCTGTGCCGCCGGTTCAGGGGAGCCGGGCGTTGTGCACGTGGGCGCGGTGGGTCAGGAAGCTGCTCATGGTGCGGGATCCGGGTTGAGGTCCAGTGCGCGGGTCAGGGCGGCGGTGACGGCGGTCGCGTGGGCCGGCAGGTGCTGTTCGGTCCAGGAGCGAGTCAGGTTCACGGCGCACGATCAGCAGCAGCCCGCGCCGTCGGCGTTCACACGCACCTGGTACCTGTTCTGCCACCGGCACAGGTTCCAGCGTCCACAAGCCCGGTCCGACGCTCCAGGCGTCTTGGCCCTCCGCAAGGAGCCGTGGCGGTGCAGTCCGGGCGATCGTTGTCAGGGTTCCTTGACATACGTGCTCTGTCAGGGCAGCCTGACAGGCATGGGAGCTGAGGACACCCCGGCCTCGCTGGCCGGACAGGTCACCAACAAGGACCCCGCGGTGGGACTGCAGGCTGTCGTCGCCCTGCGCCGTCTCCTTGAAGAACTCGAACGGGTCCACGTCGACAACGCCCGCGACCAGAACTGGTCGTGGCAGAGCATCGCCACGTCGCTGAACGTCAGCCGCCAGTCGGTGCATGAGAAGCATGCGAGCAGGCGCAAAGCCGAAGGCAAGGAGAAGTAGAAGTGTTCGAATTCTTCACCGACCGCGCGAGGCACGCCGTGTTGCTGTCCCAGGACGAGGCAATCGCCCTCGGACATGACTTCATCGGTACGGAGCACGTGCTGCTCGGCCTCGTCGGCACCGGCCAGAGCACGGCTGGGGACGTGCTGCGCGAGCACGGAGTCGAGCTGACGCGGGCCAGGGAGGAGACCGTACGCATCCTGGAGGCCGCCGGAATCGTCGCCACCGGCGGGCAACCCGCGAAGGACGCGCTGGCGTCCCTCGGTATCAACGTTGACGAGATCCAGCGTCAGGCCGACACCAACTTCGGCCCCGGAGCCTTTCAGTACCCCCGGCCCGCCTACACCCCGGACGCCAAGAAGGCGCTCGAACAGACCCTGAGCGAAGCCCGCGCGCTGGGTCAGGAGCAGTTCGGCACCGAACACATCCTTCTCGGCATGCTGGCCGCAGGAGAAGGCCGCGGCCTGGAGGTGCTGGCCGCCCTGGAGGTGGACCGCGACGGTCTGCGCGAGGCGGTGCTGACTCGCGTGGCCAGGGAGGCTTCGTAGCGAAGGCCGGGAGATGCGGGCGCAGTCCGGCCGGAAGGGCCGGGCGGCGTTGAGTGCCGTCCTGTTGAGCGGACCGCCCTCGGACCGCTCAACCTATGGTCAAGCCGCCGTGTCGACGACCGGCGGCTACGCACTGTCGTCGACAGGGCGCACGTGCCGGAGCGTAACCGGCAGCGACCCGGACGGTGCCCCCGGCCCGGACCTGGGCCGAGGAATCCGCAAGTACAAATCTGGGCGACTCACCGGAACCCTTCGCTGGTGCCGTCGTCGAATGCCGTGACCGTGACCGTGACCGTGACCGTGACCGCGACCCACCCGGCACAGGCGCTGCGAGCCCTACGCGTTCCCGGCATCGGTCACCGGGCCGGCCCCGCTACCCGTCTCTGGCTGGACTGTGAGCGCAGCGTCGCCAGCCTGCCGTGGTCGTCGGGTCCGGCGAGGCTCTCACTCAAGGCCAGGATCGACAGAAGTTGCGCGGGACGTCCAGCCGTTGCTGCCGCCTCCAGCTTGTGATGACCGTCGAGGAGAAGTGTGTCAGCCCCCAGTGTTCGTACTCGTCGGTCGACTCGGTGCTCACCGCGGGCCGGCACAGATCCAACGTTGAGACCGCTACGGCTGTCGGCATGGCTCCTCGTGCCAGTTGTTCGGCATACTCCTCCACCCGTTCCCGTTCGTTCCAGGACGGAGGAACCATCGGCACGACGAACTCGTAGAGGTGCGCGCTGTCATCGACCGCGGTCTCGAACGTGCGGTAGTACGGCGTGCGCGGGTGCTCCGGAAGGCCCCAGAAGTGATCGATGCCCCACGTGGCTACCTGCTCACTGCTGAAGTAGTCGCCCTCCTGCCCCGGCACGACCAACCGCGGCTCGACACGGAGCAGGAGAGGGAGATAGTCGCCTTCCGGCAGCAGGGAGCCGAACGCGTCCAGGACGTCGTCGTCCAAGGCGGACACCCTGCCGGCGAGGCGTTCCCGCATCACCTGCAACGACAGTGTCTGATTGGCGCCTTCGAGCCGCTGAAACAGAAACGGGCACGTCCCACACCACATGGAGAGTTCGAACGCCGGCTGCCCGTCAGTACGAGCAGCCTGCGCCGTGACGCGGACCCCAGTTCCTGAAGCTCCTTCTCGAACCTCAGTCTCGCCTCGGATCCGGGTACTCCGAGCCTGCGGGGTTCGCCAACCATCATGCTCATCACGCCCGCGACCGTACGAGGGTCCACCACTGGGCAACAAGCCGATTCTGAGGGCGTGCCGGGCGGCTCCCCCGTGACGCAGGAGCCGCGGACGTCCAAACGGGTGGGGTGAGCAGCAGGCCGATCAGCCGGTGGTGCCGGTCGTGTGCACCGGCGTGGTTCCAGGGTGCGTTGGTGGGTGGTCGGGGAGTGGGAACAGGGCCAGCGGGACGTGATGCTGGCCCGCGTGGATGTCGCGGTCGCGGAGGCTGCCCTGGGGGACCGGGCGCGGGAAGGAGATCTTGACGACGTGCAGCGCGGGGATACGGAAGATCTGCACGGTGTCGGCGTCGATGCCGTACAGCCGGGCGATGGTTGAGGCGTTGAGGTAGGCGGGGTCGGCGACGGTCGTGTAGCCGGCCGAGTCGCGCATGAACAGTTCCATCGTGACCCAGAAGGGGCCGGCGTTCTTGGAGCGGACCTCGAGGGCGAGGTCGGCGATGGTACGGGTCTCACGCATGGCCGTCCTCCGGCAGGTTGATGCGGAACATGCTGGTGGGGGAGTCCACGTCGATGGCGTGGTGCAGTGCGAACTCGTAGACGGCGCCACGTTCGGTCTCGGCCGGCGAGGTCGCGAAGGCGAGGCTGGGCAGGTAGGTCATGTCCGGCGTGGGCAGGTGCAGCATGAGCGGGTTCGCGACCTTGGCGATGGCCGTGGCGGTCGCCTGGTCGGCGGCCCGTACGAGCAGCATGGCGCCGACCTCGCGGGGTGGCCGCCGGTCTGGCTCGATGGCGTCGAGGACGGCGTTGTGGCCGTACAGGCGCAGGTCGACGGCGTAGTCGTCGTCGCCGAGGCCGAGGGTACGGTTCACCCACTCGCCGATCATCTTGCGCATCAGGGCTGCCCAGGTGTCGATCTGCCCGAGGATGTGCGGGTCGCGGATCGCGGTGAACGACATGGTTTCGTAGCCGGTGATGCGTGCGCCTTCGAGCTTGATCGTGTGCTGTTCGGCGGGTGTGAACCGGGATTTCCGCACCCGTACGCGGCGTGGGCCGAGGGCTTCGTAGACGGCGTCGGAGACGTCGATGGTCCCGGCCGGCTCGCGCATGGTGAACGGGTTGACCGTCTCGTAGAGCATGTGTGCGGCGACCGATGTGGGGGTGCAGGCGTTGTCCGGATCGAGCGGTTCGATGGTGAAGCCGTCCGCGTCGATGGTGGCCAGTACCCCGCCGGCGCGCGGGTTGGTGGTGCATTGGCCGCCGCACTCGACGATCTTCGCGGCGTGCCAGACGGGTCCGGCGGGCATGCCCTTCATCAGCGGGAACGCGGCCGCTATGGCGGTGTCGGTGGCCCGCCCGGCGAGCACCACGTCGGCGCCCGACTCCAGGGCCGCGACGATCGGTTCGTGGCCCATCATGCCGACGATGTGCCGGCAGCTGTCGAGTGTCGCGGTGTCGAGCGGTCCGGCGGGAGCGAGCGGGTGGATGCGGTGGAGTCGCGCGCCGAGGTCGGCGGCCCGCTGTTCGCTGTAGATGGTGGCGACCTTCAGATCGAGGCCCTCCTCGGCGAGGATGCCGCGGGTGATGTCGGCGACCCAGTCGACGCCCGAGTCGGTGCCGCTGGTGCCGCACGAGCCGATGATCAGTGGGATTCCGGCGTGGGCAGCGGCGCGCAGGAGCAGCCGCAGGTCCTGGGCGACGGCCGCGGCCGCGGTCTTGGCGGTTCCGGTGCCCAGGTAGTAGGGGCCGGAGTCGGTCGAGCCGCCGTCCACGGCGATCACGTCGGCGCCCAGTTCTAGGCCGCGGGTCAGGGTCTCGGGCGGGAATCCCGCGCCGAGCATGCCGACCGGCGTGAGGACGCGTACTTCGTTCACCGCAGTGCTCCTTGTAGTGGTGATGTGGGTGAGGGGTCGGGCCGCCTTGCGGCCGGGGGAAGGTACGTCAGCCGTGGAAGGGACGTGGGCCGGCGAAGGGACGTGGGCCGGCGAAGGGGCGTCGGCCGTGGAAGGCGCGTCGGCCGGGGACGGCACGCCGTCCGTGGAAGGGGCGTCGGCCGAGGAGGGTGCTCTCCGGTGCGGGTGGCCGGGTGTGCCTCCGCCGCCGAAGTCGGCGGGTTCCCCCGCGTGGTTGGTGCTCACCGCGGGCCCGTCACGGCGTGCGTGGGGTGCCCGGCGAGGGCGGCGACCAGTTCGTGGGCGCCCTTCATCCCGGCGTCGCGGCGGGCCTCGGCGGTCTGCCCGGCCATGTGCGAGAAGACGGTGATCCCGGTGACGTCACGGAGCACGCTGCTGGCCGGCAGGGGCTCGGTCTCCGTGACGTCCAGGGCCGCGCCGGCGATCCGGCCGCTGCGGACCGCTTCGGCCAGCGCGTGCTCGTCGACGATGCCGCCGCGTGCGGTGTTGATCAGGTGCGCGGTCGGTTTCATCCTGGCCAGGGCCGCGGCGTCGATCAGATGCCGGGTTCGGTCGGTGAGCGCTGTGTGGAGGGACACGAAGTCCGCTACGCGCAGCAGTTCTTCGAGGGGGAGACCCTGGGGTACGTGCAGGCCGAGTGCCTCGGCGAGCGGCCTGACCCGCCGGGCGACCGGGCCGCGTCCGATGATGCCGAGCGTCTTGCCGCGCAGTTCGAAGCCGTCGCGGCGGGGCCAGCCGCCGGCGGCGACCCCGGTGGCCATGCCGACCAGGTCGCGGGCCTGCGCGAGCAGCAGGCCGATGGTGTACTCGGCGACCGCGTTGGCGTTGATGCCCGGCAGGTTGCTGACGCTGATGCCGAGCCGTGAGGCGGCATCGACGTCGATGGAGTCGTATCCGACGCCGGTACGCACGACGGCCCGCAGCGCCGGTGCCCGGCCGAGGACCTCGGCTGTCATCGGCTCGTTGGCGACCAGCGCGCCTTCCACACCGTCCAGGGCGGTGATGAGTTCGTCGGCGGTGCGCTGCGCGCGCATCGGGTCGTGACGGGTCGTGAAGCCGAGGCCGGTGAGGTAGTCGTCGACCTCGTCGCCCGGGGTCAGATAGTCGGTGGTGATCAGAAGGGTGGGCATCGGCTTATCACTTCAGGATCGGGGTGACGGCCAGGCGCTGGAGCCGGCCGAGTCGGAGCAGGACGAGGAGGGACAGGACGGCGAGGAAGGCGATGTGGAGCATCAGCAGGTTCCAGCCGGTCAGGTCGACCGCACCGCCGATCAGGGCGGGGCCGCCGAAGCCGCCGAGATACCAAGTCACCGCGTACAGGCCGGTGTAGGTGCCGAGCACCCGGCTGGACGGGGCCAGGTTCCACAGCGCGACGACCGCGTTGATGAGGAAGGCGGCGGCACCGATGGCGGCGATGCAGAAGACGGCCACGGTCGCCGTGGTGGTCCGCAGCAGGGCACCGGCGATCATCGCGGCGGCGAAGAGGGCTATCCCGGCGCCCATGGTCTTCATGCGGCCCCAGCGCTCGGCGAGGAGTGCGGCCGGGTAGGCGGCGATCACGTAGGCGATGCCGCTGGGCAGGGTGAGGCCGCCGGCTTCGCCGCGGGACAGGCCGAGGGCTTCCATGCCGTAGGGGGTGACGAGGGAGCGTGAGGCGAACCAGGCGCCGCCGAACAGCATGATGGTGAGCAGCAGGAGCAGCCGCCGCCGGTCGGTGTCGGTGAGCATCTCGGTGATGACGTGCCGGAACGGTTCCCGTGCGGCCTGGGGTCCGGCGGTTGCCTCCTCGGCCACCGCGGCCCGGTAGGCGGCCGACCGGTTGTCGCGCACTTTGACGACCACGGCCCCGGTGACCAGCAGCAGGATCGCCGACGGGATGGCGAATGCCGCCCTGGGGTGTTCGTCGACGACGAAGATGCTGATCAGCGACGCGACGATGATGGTCAGCGCGGTGGCGATCTTGACGATGGCGTTGGCGCGGCTGCGCCGTTCCGGCGCGATGAAGTCCGGTACGAGTGATTCGGCGAGCGGACGCATGGTGTTGGCGACCAGCGCGTATCCGACCATCACCGCGATCAGCATGGCCGCGGACGTGGTCCAGGGCAGGACGGTGAAGAGCAGTGCCGCGAGGGGCATGCCGACGGCCAGGTACGGCACGCGCCGTCCCCACCGGGTGCGGGTGTTGTCGGAGCGGTTGCCGATCCAGGGCTGGACGAAGATGCCGAGCAGGTTGTCCATGCCCATGAGCGCGCCGACGAGGGCGGCGCTGGTGACGTGCTCGCGCAGCAGTACCGGCACCTGGTTGTCGTAGAAGTTCCAGGTTGCTTCCTGGGCGAACAGGGCGAGAGCGATGAAGAGGGTGATTCTCCGGGGGGTTTCAGCCATGTGACCTCCACGTGTCCGGCGTCACGCTATTTTGATGTAGCAAAATAATCAACGGTTGCAAAAGAGGTTCGCCATGGCATGGGCTAGGCTGTGGCCATGAACTCCGCCGAGACCCTCGCCGACCAGGCGTACCGATATGTCCGCACCGCGATCGCCAGCGGGGAGCTCGCGGCGGGGGAGAAGGTGACCGAACGCGGCATGGCCGACCGCCTCGACATCAGCCCCACCCCGGTCCGCGAGGCCCTGCGACGCCTGGAGATCGACGGCCTCATCGAGAGGATCGGCCCACGCACGGTGCTCGTGGCCGAGATCCGCGACGCCGCCAAGGACGACCTCGCGGAGGTCGAGGTCGGACTGCGCGGCCTGGTCGCCCGGTTCGCCGCCCGGCACGCCACCGCCGAACAGCTCGACACCCTCGACGCCATCCTCGACCGCGCCGACGACCTCCTCATCCTGCTCAAGGAGCGCAGCCGCCAGGACCGGCCCACCGACCGGCATCTGAGCGAACTCCTCGACACCATGCAGGAGTTCAACGACACGGTCAGCGCCTGCGCGCACAACCCCGTGCTGGTCCGCATGCTCGAACACAGCCGCGTGTTCACCCCCACCCGCCGCCGCGAGCTGCTGCTGAGCCGCGTCGCCGAGGACGAGACCTTCGGCCTGGAGCGGTATTCGAGTCACCGCGCCCTGGTCCGCGCCCTGCGCGCCCGCGAAGAGGCCACCGCCGAACGCCTCGCCCTGTCGGACGCCCAGGGCGGCCTCGACGCGCTGCGGGAGGCCCGGTGACCCGGCACCGCATCGCCGTGATTCCCGGCGACGGCATCGGCAAGGAGGTCGTGCCCGCCGCCCTGGAGGCGCTGCACGCCACCGCCGGCCGCTTCGGCATCAGCCTCGACCTCGACGACTTCGACTTCGCCAGCGCCGACTACTGGCAGCGGCACGGCACGATGATGCCGCCCGACTGGGAAGAGACCCTGCGCCGCTACGACGCCATCTACTTCGGCGCGGTCGGCTGGCCCGAGACCGTGCCCGACCACATCTCACTGTGGGGCAGTCTCCTGCAGATCAGAAGGACCTTCGACCAGTACGTGAACCTGCGCCCCTGCCGGCTCATGCCCGGAGTGCGCAGCCCGCTCGCCGGTCGCGAGCCCGGAGACGTCGACTTCGTCGTCGTGCGCGAGAACACCGAAGGCGAGTACTCCAGCGTCGGAGGGCGCGTCTTCGAGGGCACCGAACGCGAGACCGTGCTCCAGGAGACCGTCATGACCCGCATCGGCGTCGACCGGGTCCTCCGCTTCGCCTACGAGCAGGCAATGCGCCGCCCCGCCAAGCACCTCACCTCGGCCACCAAGAGCAACGGCATCTCCATCTCGATGCCCTACTGGGACGAACGCGTCGCCGCCATGGCCGGGCAGTACCCCGGCGTTCGGGTCGACAAGCTCCACATCGACGCACTGGCCGCGCAGTTCGTCCTGCACCCCGACCGCTTCGACGTCGTGGTGGCCAGCAACCTCTTCGGTGACATCCTCTCCGACCTGGGCCCCGCCTGCGCCGGAACGCTCGGCATCGCCCCCAGCGCAAACATCAACCCCGAGCGCGACCACCCCAGCCTGTTCGAGCCGGTGCACGGCTCCGCCCCCGACATCGCCGGGCAGGGGATCGCCAACCCGGTGGGCCAGATCTGGTGCGCCTCGATGATGCTGGAGCACCTCGGCCACCCCGAGGCGGCCGCCCACCTGCTCGGCGCGATCGAGGACGTGCTGGCTCTCGGCCCCGCCGAGGCGCCCCTCACCCCCGACCTGCACGGCAAGGGCACCACGGTCGAACTGACCCACGCGATAGCGGACCGGGTCCGCGAACGACCGCAGAACTGACCTCGCTGCCATGCCCGGCCCTGAGCAGCGGTGGAGCATTGAGTCGGGCTCGCGCAGTGACCTGGGCCAAGGGCCACGGGTTCGATCTAGGCCGTTAGGCGTCCTACTTGGGTTCTACGGTCGTCCCACGACGGGATCCGACGAGGGGACGAGACCGATGAAGCACACTGCACCGGAGGGCTACACCAGCGTTGCACCGTGGGTGGTCACGGACGACACCGGTGCGCTGCTCGACTTCATCACCGCCGCGTTCGAGGGCGAGGAACTCGCGCGGGTGCCGGTGGAGGACGGCACCATCGGTCATGGCGAGATCCGTGTCGGCGACACGGTGGTGCTCGCCTTCGACCGGCGGTCGGACTGGCCGGTGATGCCCGCGCTCCTGCGGATCTACGTCCCGGACGCGGACGCCGCCGTGGCCGCCGCAGTGGCGCACGGGGCGCGGGTGGTCACCGAGGTTGCCGACAGTGCGTGGGGGGATCGCGGTGGCCGGGTGCGGGATCCGTTCGGCAACATCTGGTGGGTGGTGAGCCGGGTCGAGTATGTCGCACCGGACCAGGCATGGGAGCGCATGTTCGAGCCGAAGTACGCCGAGGCGATGCACGTGGCCCAGGAGACGCTGGACACCGAGTTGAGCGGCCGGGACGAAGGGGTGGCGAGCGCTCCGCTGCGTCCGAACCCTTGAGTCCTGCCGGTTATGAACTGGGCGATCGATCCGGTGAGGCAATGGCCGCGGAATCCACGGAATCCTCGGACAGGTCGATGGGGATCCAGCTCCTGCTCGAGCTCGGAGCCTCCCGTCCGGAGCTGCTGCTGACCGGGAAGGCGCTGACCGACCAGGGCCGCGTCGTGACCGTGATGCTGGAAGCCGGCTGGAGCCGCGAACAGCTGCGCCACGTCATCACCCACCGGCCCCTGCCCGACCCGATACGGACCACCGTCGGCGCAATCGTTGCCGCCCGGCTGCGGGCCGCCCAGGCCTACCCACCACCTGCCACTACTGCGGCCGAACCCAACGAGGCGCCCGGATGGGACGACGTGCGGCCGCACCCGACGGCTGCCTCCTCCGCCGCCCACTCGGTGGGCGATGCCCTGGCCTACCGCGCCCTGGTCGAATGCGCCGGCTGCGGAGTTCCCGCAACCGCCCCCGGCGAGGACCTCTGCCCGGCCTGTCTCGGCTGGCCGTCCTGCGGCACCTTTACAGGTCCCACGCCGCGTCGTGCCCGCCCCGATGGCGACGGCCGCTGCACAGCGTGCGCATCCACCCAGCCCAACGAACCGGAAGGAGCAACCCGTGACCGGCACCCGCCCCGAACAGTCGCTGACCGCGGTCGCGCCGTACGTGCGCCCTTTTGCCCATGACCCGCAGGCTGCTGCGCCTTGGCGTACTCGGCACTGTGGTTGCAACCCTGGTGTCCAGAGCGAGCTGGACGGCAAGGATTCGACAACCTCCGCCACTGCATTCTTCAGCCCTGAGGCCTACTTGGCGTCACCACCGAATGGGCCAGTCCGAACGTCTTGCAGTTACCCGCCTGCGTCAGGTGACCAGTTCGTAGATGCTCGCGGCGGTCAGCCACAGGCCGGCGGCGAGGGAGAGCGTGACGATCAACTGCTCCTGGTGCTGGCTCAGCCAGTTCCGGAGGGCGTTGAGCCGGGCTTCTGCGGCCGCAGGTGCCCAGACCGCGTACATCTCCATGATGATGAGGCTGAGCGTTGCCAGCAGGCAGTAGCCGGTCAGCGCGAACCAGTCGCCGGCGGAGGACAGGTTCGCGTCGAGGGCCGTCGCGGCACCGGCGCCGACCAGTCCCCAGGGCTGCAACAGCCACGCCAGGCCGGCCGCCGTAACCCAGGTGGCGTTGTCGACCCGGGCGGCCCAGCGGGGCGGGCCGTGCGGTCGGGGTGGCCGTCGTCGCCGGTGCGCGCCGTACAGCACCAGTGCCACACCGATGGCGAGTTTCGCGGCGATCGCGGCAGTCGAAGGCGCGCTGTGGCGAGCCGGAGGCTGGCCGCCGGTCAGCAGCACCACGACGGCAATCACCGCGACCAGGTTGGCCAGCCACGACAGCAGAAATGCCAGCCCTTGACGTACACCGCGTCGCGAGGAGAGCAGCAAGATGAATGCACTGTTGTGCAGGGGCCCCAGGCTGATGGCCGTACCGATCACCAATAGGTCGAGGACCATCGAACGAGTCGCTCCTGGCAATTTGGGCCCACCGGCCACTCATGGAGGAATGGAGTAATGGAGTAAGGGACCGGTCGGCAAAGGGATACGGCGCTGCCCCCGTGCCGTATCTCGACTTTGCGGCCACCGGCCTGGCGGGTCAAGCAGGCCACGCCCACACAGGGCCTGTGTGGCTGACCGTGGGACTCGGTTGGTTCTGTTCAGCGGCGTTCGGCGATGAGTCGGCCGTCGAAGGTGACCGGTCGAGACACAGGCCGGCCTGGGTTCTTGACTCGGGCCCGCGCCTGAGTAGAAGGATGCTCCTTGCAGGGCTTGGTCAGGTTCGTAGGGGTGTGGTCATGTCTCGGTGGCAGGTGGGGCAGGCGCCGGTCCAGAGAGCGAGGAGTGTCTGCAGGTCCCGGACGACTTGGTAGAGGCTCAGACCTGCCCTGTGTTCTTCGGGTCTCGTGCCAGTCGTTGCAGGGTGCTCGGCCACTGGCCGCATGAACGTGGTCAAGGCCGTGCCACGGCAGGCCGTTCTACTCGCCGACGTCGGAGCCCAATTGATGCAGACCGGCAGCGTCGACGCGGCGGTGCGAGTGCTCTGGGAGACACTGGCCCTCTGCGACGCCGCCCACCGCTGGGACACTCAACTCGGCGACGGCTCGGTCGGGCCGCCGCTGCACGAAGCGCAGGAGAAGGCCTTGGCCGGAGCTGCTGCCCTGGTCGATCTGCTGAAGCAGGCGGGGGATCCGTCGGCCGACATCCTTGCCGCCGACCTGAGGACCGCGAGGGCGCGCCTGGCCTCGTCGTAGCGCTGAGCTGTGAACCATCACGAGTGTGGTTCACGCCGCGGTTCCGTGAGTCCCCTGGGCGCGGTCATCTCGGCGACTCCGAACTCACCGGAGCCCCCCTGGTGCCCCTGGTTCATTCCGGCGCACGCTTCGAGCACGGCGTTCTGGCCGAGTGGTCCGACGGCGTGCCGTGAACGCCGGTTTGGATCAACGAGCGAGGCTACGGCCACCAGTCGCTTCCTCGGCCGGCCGGAACCGGTCCGTGGCCGCCAGCACGGCCTCTGTCATGGCGTCCCCCGACAGGCCGTGCCCCGCCTCGCCGAGCAGGACGAGCTCGGCGTCCGGCCACACCTGTGCCAACTGCCAGGCGATGTCCGGGGGGCTGCTGATGTCCATCTGCCCGTGGATCATCACGCCGGGGATGCCTGCGAGCCTCCCGGCATGGTGCAGAAGTGCCCCGTCCTCCAGGAAGCCGGCGTGCCGCCAATAGTGCGTGACGAGGCGGGCGAAGCGCAGCCGGAAGTGTGGGTCCTTGTAGCGGGGGCTGGGCGTGTACCCCTGGTGGGTCGACACGTGGACGTCCTCCCACCGGCACCACTCCAGGGCCGCACGCTCCCGTACGGCAGGATCGGGATCGGCGAGCATCTTGGCGTAGGCATCCACCAGGCTGCCGCCGCGCTCCCGCCGCGGCACGGCGTCGCGGAACCGGGCCCATTCCTCGGGGAAGAGCCGCCCCATGTCCCGGGTGACCCACTCCACCTCGCGGCGGGTGGTGTTGGTGACGCTGTACAGCACCAGCTCGGTCACGTGTCCGGGGTGCTGTTCGGCGTAGGCCAGAGCGAGGGTTGTGCCCCAGGAGCCGCCGATGACCAGCCATTTCTCGATGCCGAGGAGCTGGCGCAGCAGTTCAATGTCGGCGATCAGATGCGGGGTGGTGTTGGCGGCGAGCGAGGTCTGCGGATCGGCGGCGTCGGGTGTGCTGCGCCCGCAGCCGCGCTGGTCGAGGAGCACGATGCGGTACGCCGAGTGGTCGAACAGCCGGCGCCAGAACGCTCCTGCGCCGGAGCCCGGCCCGCCGTGCAGGACGAGGGCGGGCTTGCCCGCGGGATTCCCGCAGGTCTCCCAGTACATGTGGTTGCCGTCGCCGACGTCGAGCATGCCGTGCTCGTACGGCTCGATGGGGGGATGGAGCTCGGTCATGTGAGACGTACCCTCCTGTTAATCTAACAGCGCTGTTAGATTAACAGGATGAGGAACCATCCTGACCGGGTAGCCGTCGGAGCCCTGCTCCGCCACGTCCTTGAGCTGCTCGACGGCGACGTGGCCAAGGTCTACGAGGAACAGGGCCTCGCCGAGTACCGGCCCCGCTTCTCCCCGGTCGTGCGGGCCCTGCAGGCCGAAGGCCCGCTCTCGGTCCGCGACCTGGCCGCGGCGGTAGGTGTCACGCACTCGGCCGCAAGCCAGACGGCGTCACAGATGGCCCGCGCGGGCCTGGTGGTCCACACCCCCGACCCGCGAGACGCCCGCCGCCGGCTGGTCGGGCTCACTCCGAAGGCCCTTGCCCTGCTGCCGCGGATCGAGGCGGAGTGGGATGCGACGGCGGCGGCGATGGCGGAACTGGACGCGGAGCTGTCGATGCCGCTGGCGGACCTGCTGGCAGAGGTGGCGGAAGCGGTTCGCAGACGACCGTTCCGGGAGCGGATCGCAGCGGCCTGCCGGGACTAGGGATCATCCCTCCTCGGTGTCGGCGCGCTGCGGGGGCACAGCGACTTCGAGCTGACGCACCCATATAGATCGACTGCTCCGACCAGCACGCACGACTCCGGTTTTCCCTGCAGCGCTCCCAGGCCGCAGAAGAGGTGATCGGCACGTTAGCGCAGGTCGAGGGAGGGGTCGTCTGCACTGCACCGCACCGCAACAGGAGCGAAGCTGGGTGGGCACACGATCGAGCCGCAGACTTCTCCGGTTTGCCGCAGCGGGGCCATTCACCCCGCATTCGGCGTCCCACCCGTACCTGTGCCCGATGACTTGCTCACGGTTGGGTGCGGCGTCTCCGGTGGGACCGGTCCGGTCTGTCCTGATTGACGCCGCCGGGCGCGCCGCCAGCGGCACGGCCGGTACGTCTGCTCAGAGGAGCAGGCGCGATCATGGAGCGAGCACGACTGGACCGTGGAACAGGAATCCCATGACTTTGCAGGAAGGCCAGCGCGTCAAGCTGGCAGCCGATCTTCGCCTGAGTGACCCGATCGAGGTGTCCGGGGCGGTCATTGGCATCCTTTCCCTCGCCGCCGACACCGCGGGAACCGTAGTAGAAGTCACGGAGCACGTTCGTGAGGACGCCGACGTCCGCGAATACGAGCGGCTCAAGTCGCTGCTCGACTCCTACGGTGACGGCATGCCCCCGGAGAGCAGGAGGGATCTGGAGCAGAAGGTTGGCGCGCTGCAGCCGGCGTGGGTGGCATTCCAGGAACAGGGACCCCTGGTGACGGTGCGGGTCCGCTTCGACAACGGACTCGTCCTGGGCGCATCGCCGCAGGAGCTTTACGTGCCCGTGTGAAAACGGGGCGAGGCCGCACGTCCTTGCTGAACCGACGCACAGCCCGGGGACGGCCGGCTCGCGGACGAGTACGTGGAGGGGTTCGTGGCCGTGATCCGCGGACCGGTCCGGGACGGTGCCCTGTGGAAGTGGCCTACGGAGGGCGGGTGTTGCGTGCCCGCGGTGCGGACCGCTGACGTACGCTCCCGGGGGATCACCACGCGGATGATCGGGGGGCGCGGTGCAGGCAATGCGGGAGACCGATCCTCGGAGGATCGGGCCGTACGAGGTGCTCGGGCGGCTGGGGGCCGGAGGTATGGGCGAGGTGTTCCTCGCCGAGGCGCGCGGCGGGCTGCGGCTGGCCGTCAAGGTGGTGCGGCCCGAGCACGCCGGGGACCATACCTTCCGCGCCCGGTTCCGCCAGGAGCTGCGGGCCGCGCGCGAGGTCGGCGGTGGCGGCACGTACACCGCCCGGGTGGTGGACGCCGACCCCGAGGGCGAACCGCCGTGGATGGCCACCGAGTTCGTCGAGGGACCCACGCTCGCGCACGCCGTGCACGACGAGGGCCCGCTGTCCGGTTCCGCCGTACGGATTCTCGCCGCGGCCCTTGGCCGGGCGCTGGCGGCGATCCATGCCCGGGGCCTGGTCCACCGGGACCTCAAGCCCTCCAACATCCTGCTCGCGGCGGACGGTCCGCGAGTCATCGACTTCGGGATCGTCCGGGCGCTGGAGGCGACCTCGCTGACCAATCCCGGGTCGGTCGTCGGCACGGTCGGCTACGTCTCTCCGGAGCAGATCCGCAACAGCGCCGAAGTGGGCCCGCCCAGCGATGTGTTCGCTCTGGGCGCGGTCCTTGCGTACGCCTCCGGCGGCCGTCGGCCCTTCGGCGAGGGGCATGACTCGGTGGTCCTGCTGCGCATCCTGAACGGCGACCACGACCTGTCGGCGGTGCCCGCAGAGTTCCGCCCGCTGGTGGAGTCCTGTCTGCGCCCGGACCCGGCCGAGCGGCCGGGCCCGGAGACCGTCATGACGGCCGTCGGGCACACCGAGGAGTCACTGCGCGCGGTGGTGCGGCCGGACTGGTTCACCGGCGGCGGCGCCCGGTGGGTGACGGGTGAGGACGTGGAGGGGGCCAGCGGGGTCGAGTACATGGCCCCGGCCACGGTGCCGGACGCGGTCGCGCCACCCGCCGTCGTGCCTGCGGCGCCGCCGCGCCGGGGAGTGCTGCGGGCCGCGGCCGGCGGGGCGGTGGTGGCCGTCGCCTCGGGCGTGGGCGGCTGGTGGTGGCTGCGGGAGCCGGAGCGGGGGAAGAAGGAGGCGCCGTCCGCGACGGCCACCGGGAAGCCGGCCGTGCGCTGGCAGTTCTCCCTCGACCAGGTCATGACACGACAGCTCGGCACGCTCTCCCCCCGGGGCGACGTGCTGTACGCCGCCACGTCCTCCATCGACCTGTACGCGTTCTCCGCCGAAGGCGAGGACCTGTGGAGGGCCACCCTCGGCGGCTCCGGTCTCGATCCCGTGGCGACGGCGGACGGTGTCTACTGCACCGTTGTCGAGGGCGACAGTACGGACGGCTCCCAGCGGTTGCGGCTGTGCCGGTACGACACGGCGGGCAAGAGCGGCTGGAGCAGGGACCTTGGGCCGCAGGGCACCGCCCCCGTCCTCGGGGTGGGGGACACGGTCGTGGTGGGCGGCGGGGACGAGGAGATCGGCGAGCTGCGGGCCTACGCGGCGGACGGCAGCATGCGCTGGCAGCGTGGACTCCTGGGCCCTCTCACCGGGGCGCCCCTGCTGCACCGGGGCGTGGTCTACGCGGCTACCCGCGCAGGTGTGCTGGCTGCCGTCGAGGCCAAGGACGGCACGCCGCTGTGGGAGGCCGAGGTGACTGCCGCCGACCTGCGGCCGCCGGTGGTGGTGGACGGCCGGGCGCTGGCCGCGGCCTCCAGCGGCGAATGGACCTGGCACGGCTTCTCGCTCGACGGGAAGCGCCTGTGGCGGAGCAAAGAGGCCGACGGCGAGTGGGAGCACCCGGTCACTGGGGCCGGTTCGCTGGCCCTTGTGACGGCGAACGAGGTTGTGAAGGCATTCACGGCGGACGGCGAGCCCGCCTGGACCTACCGTGCCGGGGACAACGACTTCACCGAACCGGGGGTCTCGAGCGGCCGGATCTTCCTGCAGACCTCCGAGCAGATTCACGCCCTGAACCTCAAGGGCGAGCGGATCTGGCGCTTCCCGTTGGCCGCCGGCTACCCGGTGTCGGCCCCGGTGATCCGCGGCAACCGCGTCTACGTCACCTCGGCAGAGGGCATCGCAGCCCTCGACCTGACGTCGTAGAAGGGTGCCCAGTAATTCTCGGGTTCTGGCCTTGGCTCGGTAGAGCTGGGGGCAGTCGTGTTGGCATGCAGGGGGAATGGGCCGGGGAGACGGTCGGGCCGGATGTGTCGGAGACCTGCCGGGAGTTGATTCCGGCGGGAAGTGTGTTCGCGTTCCCGGCCGAGCATCGCGAGGTGCTGCTCCCGCCGCGCAGGGAGGCGTCGAAGCCGACATTCGGCTTCCTGACGGCTCCGAGCGGACCGTAGTCGGCGGCGCACACATCTTCCGTTTACTGCTGGCGAGTTGGCCGGCGGCCGATCGCCTCGTCACGCCTTCCACCACCAGGCTTCGAGTTCGTCATCGTCGGCGAACTCGACCGGGGCCGCGTAGGGCGACTTCCGGGCGAAGGCCAGCGCCCCAGTGCGCCGAACGGCGGCGCGCAGGTCGCGTACGGCGGGCATGTCGGCGAGTTCGTCGACGTCGAAGGGACAGCCCGCCGGACCGCCGACCAGCGTCTCGCAGCCGAACGCGTACCACTCACCGATGAACTGAGGGCTGCCGTCCGCTTCGGCAGCGACGGCGATCTCACGGACCACGTCGATCAACGGGGTCTGTCGAGGCGGGACGCTGTCGGGGCCGCGGAGTTCACCGAGGGAGACCATACGTCGCCACAGGGCGGTGTCGGCGTCGCAGTACAGGAACGGCGGATCGACGTAGCCGTCCTGGAGCCAGTCGTCGTAGCCGTCGAAGTCGGGCGCGTCCTCGTCGATCGTGCGCAGCGCGGTGAACTCCGTCAATGCGGCGAAATACGCTGCCCGTTCGGTGAAGTCGGGGTGCCGGTCGAGCGGGAACCGGTATGCGTATCCGCGCCGCAGCAGGATGTCCATCACCCGGAAGTGCGTGAACGAGCAGTCGAACCCGTCCTGGAAGCCGTACAGCCTCGCGAACCAGTCCCGGACGCGTGGATCGCCCGACGCGGTACGGTCGTCCAGCAGACGGACCGAGTCCGCCACCAGATCCTCGATCACATGCTCGGACATGCCCTGCTACCCTCCCGTTCGGCCACCGGCTTGCCCGCATCCAAGCAGCCTCCACCGGCATCCCGACCCCGACCGTGACCGTGACCGTCAGGCGGTGAACCTCGTCAGGATGTTCGCGATCCTGCCGTCGCGGATCGTGATGACGTCGATCCCGCGGACGGCGGGTGCGCCGGGTGGGCCGAAGGCCCAGGTGAGGGCTGTGGAGTCGGGGCCGGCGTAGCGCGGGCCGTCCTCGGTGAACCGGAAGTCGGCGGGGTCCTTGGTGAGGAGGACGTCGACGTTGTCCTCGGCGGCCTCGCGGCCTGTGGTGACCCCTTCCAGGTCGGTGAAGGCGACGTCCTCGGTGTAGATGCGGTCGATGGCCGCGCGGCGGGACGCGGCGTCACGGTGTCAAGGGTGTTCGCGATGTTCGGAAGGCTGGGGCGGGGCGCCGGCCGGTGTGGCCGGCCGCCCCGGTGCGGTCGAGTGAGGGAGGTCGGTGGTGTGTTGTGCTTGTCGTCAGATGCGGCACGAGCAGTGAGGGAAACAGGGAATCCGTCACCGCTCCGGTGACTGCACCGGACGCGCCGGCTATCACGACGTCCCGGCCCAGGCCGGTGTCAAGCAACTGCGGCGGTGCGGCCGTCAGTAACCCGAAGGTGCTCGTGACGGGCACCCCGTGCCAACGACGGCGCACTGGCCGGAAGTTCCCGCTCACGGGCTTGCTCCGCTCTGCCTCCGGCCCGAGGCTGCCAGATTCGCAGAAGCTCACGAATGCGGCAGGGTAGGCCCCGGGCCATGCGAAGGGCGGCAGTTGGGGCGGCAGTTGACCGGCAGTCCACCGACCCGCGGTGCGATGGAAGCCCTTGCGGGTGCGGGAATGGCCGATTTCTTGCCTGTCCTGATGAATTCCCGGCGACGCCGTGGACCCCTCGGTATTACGGTCCGGCAGTTCCGCCGTAACGGCGGGACCGCCGGATTTCGTGCCTCATTCGTCCCCCGTCAGCCACCCTCGCGCCACGGCGCGGCAACCTGCCTGGAAGCGGCTGCGGGCGCCGAGGAGTTCCATGAGGTCGGCCGCGATGCGCCGGGCCGTGCGGGGGGAGACCCCGAGCCGTTTGGCGACCACTTCGTCGGTCAGCCCGCGGCCCAACAGCCGTAGCGTCTCGGCTTCCTGGGGCGTCAGACCGCGCTCGTCGCGGTCGCGGGTCGCCGTCCCGAGGGGTACGGCGTTCTCCCAGATGGTCTCGAAGAGGGCGCTCAGCGCGGTGAGGGTGCCGCTCGCGGTCAGTACCAGCGCGGAGGCCCCGCTGTCCTCCTCGTCGGTCGGCACGATGGCCGTGCGGTGGTCGAGGATCATCAGGCGGATGGGCAGCGACGGGGCGGTGCGCACTTCGCCGCCGAGGCCGGTCAGCCACTTCGCGTAGGTGGTGGTCGCGGGACTGTTCCGTACGCTGTCCAGATAGACGGTGCGCATCCGCACGCCGTTCTCCAGCAGCCTGAGGTCCTGCGGATGGGCCGCTTCCATGTTCTCCGCGGTCTGGGCACCGTCGGGCGCCAGCGTCATCACGTCGGACGCGACGTCCTTGACGAGAATGCTGATCCTGTCCCGTATCTCCTCTATGCCGTCGAGGCGTTCGACCTTCTCGGTGATGTGCCGCGGCCTGGCAAGCGAGAACTCGGCCGTCAGATGGGCGGCGGCGAGGCGGAGTTGTTCGATGCGCTGTTGCTCAGAGGCCAAACGTTCCTGCTGTTGCGCGATGAGCGCCTGGACGCCGATCTCCGGGTCGACGGCCCGGAACGAGTGAGGGGCGTCGAGCGACGTCCGGATCAGCGCCAGTTCGCTGAGCTTGTCCAGTGCTCTTCGCAGCTCGGCGTCCGAAAGGCCGAGATCGTCCCGGAGTTCACTCAGGCCCAGCTGTGGGCGGGCGAGCAGTGCGCGATAGACGGATTCGCAGGTGTGGTCAAAACCGAGCGCAGCCAGAACCATATCTCTCCCCCGGGCCGGTGGCTGTCCGACGACGGGGGCCATCCAAGCACGCATTCCCGGGTGTCACCAGTTGCCGGGAAAACCGTGAAGGCTCCTTTGCTTCGGCGAGTGGCCCTTTCAGGCCCTGGCAGAAAGCGTCCATCTCTCCTGGTTGCTGCTCCTCGTCGGCTTCCCGAGGATCGAAGGATGCATCTCATCCATGTGCGTCTGCACACGCCCCGCGACTTCCGGGTGCCGGACGACCTGGCCGCACAGTTCATCGCGCAGGCGACCTCCGCGGAGGGCGTTGAGCATGTGAGCGTCCACCCGGGCGCCGGCCAGGGGCTGACCGTGGGGCTGTATGTCGTGGCCGAGTCGCTTGTGAGGGCGGAGCAGGCCGCGCTCGCGGTCTCGCGGCGCACCGTCGCGCGGGTGCCCGCCCTGCAGCGGAGCAGCATCACCAGTTGCTCGGCGGCGATCGTAGGGGCGTACTTCGACGGACTCCTGGGACGTGCAGGTGAGGATGGACGGACTATGCGGCTGCCGGATGAGGACACGGCCGAGAGCTGACATGCACGCAGCGCCGGCCCGAGAGTAGTGGCACCGGCAGGCGGCGGAACCCCGAGCGGGGATACGCCACCGGACGCCGGGGGCGCACCCGCAACTCCCGGCTCGAACCCACTGAACCAGCACCAGCACCAGCACCCTCAACCAGGAGGCCGTTCAATGTCCGCTATGCCCAACATTGTCGCCAAGTTTGCCGCCACGCTCGCGCTCGTCGCCGTCCCCGCCGTCGGTGTCGCCGCAGTCACCGCGCACTCCGCGTCCTCCGGCGCCGGTGCCCGGGTCGTGGCCGAAGAGGGCGCCGCCACCTCCACCCCCACCCCCGACCCGACGGCCGGCAAGGACACCACCGGCTGGCAGTGACCGTTCGCACTCCACACACGAAGAGACGGGAGACAGGAACCTTGACCACGCCGACCAAGGCCAGCCCCTTCGCATCCCTGCTGCAGTTCCACCGGATCCGGGAGGGCTACACCCAGCAGCAGCTCGCCGACTTCTCGGCACTGAGCGTCCGGGCCATCCGCGACCTCGAGCACGGGCGCGTGGAACGGCCGCGGCAGGACACCGTACGCCTGTTGGCGGACGCGCTGAGACTGGACGAGGAGAGCCGCGGCGCCTTCGCCAAGGCGGCCCGCGCCGTCCCGTCGGACCGAGCCGGCGCCACCGAGTGGGCCGCCGTCGCCTCGTCCACGGGATTCGAGTACGCGACCATCCTGCTCGCCTCCCTGGCTCCCGACGCCGGTGACGGCACCTGGGAGACCGCCCTGAACGACATGGCCAAGCAGTCCTGGCGCCTCCTGGCCGTCGACCAGGGCGTGGCATACCTGGAGCGTCGGCTCGTCGGCTAGAGGCTTCCCCTCCTGCGGGGCAGGAGTTGTCCAGTGCGGTGAAACGCCGTAGCCCTTGAGCCGGCGGACCCGCATCACCCTTCAGTTCTCTTCCAGCCCGGACACGGTGTGTGCGACCCGTACCCGAGGCTCCACGTCACCATTGCGGCGCCGCACCAACGCCACCAGCAGGACGAACCGTACTCGCCCAGCCTCAAGAACTGCTCGATCCACCTCGGGCCATCAGCGGGCACCGCCGGCCCCAGTACGGCCGACGCACCCACCACCCCACCACTTCCGGGACCGCTCCGATACCCGGCCGACCCACGCTCCGCCGCGCTTCGGCGCCGCCGTGCCTGTGCCGCACGCGCCCGTTCAGGGTCCGCCGGTCGAAGTTCCGCGAATCTGCCGTACGCAACTGCCGATTGACCGTAAAACCGCGAACTAATCTCACGCTGAAATCAGCCGGAGCCGCTGCCGACCGGACCCGATCGGCCCGGTCGGCACGCCCTTTTCAGAGAATCGAGACCTCACATGGCAACGGGCCTGAAGGAAACGGCGGCACTTCATCGGCAGCGCCCGCCGGACTCGCCTCAGCACCATCTCTCCGACCCGGTCACCCGTGACGTACTGCGTATTCAGTACCGGATCCTGATGGCGATACGCAGACACCTCGACGAGGCCGGTTTCGTGGAACTGCGCGCGCCGATCATCGGTCCCGTCACCGACCCCGGAGTACGTGGCGCCAAGCAGGTCGACATCGACTACTACGGCCGCCGCTACAAGCTGATGACGAGCGCGATCCTGTACAAGCAGGCCTCGCTGCACGCCTTCGACAAGATCTTCTGCATCGCGCCCAACGTCCGTCTGGAGCCCCCGGAGACCGCCGACACCGGCCGCCATCTGGCCGAGTTCCACCAGATCGACGTCGAAGCCGCCGGACACACCCGCGAGGAGATCATGCGGGTCGCTCAGGGCATCGTGGTCACCGCGGTCCGTGAGGCCACCACCACCATGGGGGAGGAACTGGCCCGGCTGGGCCGGGACACGAGCCGGTTCCAGGACGTCCTGGCCGGCCCCTTCGACGTGATGTCGCACGTCGACGCCGTCGCCCGAGTGGCCGGCGACCCGCACGCCGAGATCGCCTGGGCCGACGAGGCGCGGCTCTCACGCGAGACCGCCCGCCCCTTCTTCGTCACCGACTACCCCAAGGGATCGCGCGGTTTCTACGACCGCGAGAGCCGCGAGAACCCGGGTGTGCTGCGCAACTTCGACCTGCTGCTGCCCGAGGGATACGGCGAGATAGCCAGCGGCAGCGAACGCGAACACGAATACCAGCGGATCGTGACCCGTATGCGGGAGACCGGGGAGAATCCCGCCAAGTACGGCTGGTACCTGGACATGGCCCGCGCCGGAATTCCGGCCAGCTCCGGATTCGGTATCGGCCTGGAACGGCTCACCCGCTATGTCACGGGCGTCGAATCCGTGTGGCAGGCCAGCGCCTACCCGAAACTCCCCGGCGTCTACTCGGCCTGATCCCCGGCCCACCGGCCGCGCCCCCCGCACTTCCCGTTCGTGAGATCCATCAACCCCAGACAAGGTGGAGTGGAAAGCCATGCCGACCCATCGTGACGCGGACATGCCCGAGGATGGCCTCTCGTCGATCGGAGCCGAGGCCCGGCAGGGCAGCGGAGCGGTGGGCGGCGACAGTGGCCCTGCCGGCCCGGACCACTTCGGCCATGTCGTGGCCGCCTTCACCGCACAGGCCCGGCGGGCTCCCGACGCCGTGGCCCTGCGCGGTGACGGCACGCTCCTCACCTACGGCGAACTCGACCGCGCCGCCAACCGGCTGGCGCACCGGCTGGCCGGGCTCGGTGTGGGCGACCGCCCCGAGACCGCCGTTGCCGTGCTGATGGAACGCTCCGCCGACCTGGTGGTGGCCCTGCTCGCGGTCCTCAAGGCGGGCGCCGCCTATGTGCCGCTGCACCCCTCCTACCCCGCCGCGCGCATGCAGGCGGTCATCGAGCAGACCGGCGCCCCGGTACTGCTCACCGACCGCGCCACCCACCCGGGCGACCTCTTCGACGGCCTGGTGACCACCCTCACCGTGGACGACGACACCGCCCTGGCCGACTGCCCCGACACCGACCCCGGCACGGTCATCGACCCCCTCGGGCTCGCCTACGTCATGTTCACCTCCGGCTCCACGGGCGCACCCAAGGGCGTCGCGGTGACCCACCGGGACATCCTCGCCCTCGCCGCCGACCACTGCTGGGACGGCGAGGCGCAGCGCCGGGTCCTCGTCCACTCCTCGCACGCCTTCGACGCGGCCACCTACGAGGTGTGGGTGCCGCTCCTCGCCGGCCACCAGGCCGTGCTCGCCCCGCCCGGCCAGCTCGACCCGCGCACCCTGCGCCGCCTCACCGAACAGCACGGCGTCACCAGCCTGTTCCTGACCACCGCCCTGTTCAACCTCGTCGCCGAGGAGGACCCCGAGGTCTTCGACCTGGTGCGGCAGGTATGGAGCGGCGGCGAGGCATGCTCGCCCGAGGCGATCCAGCGCGTCCTCGACCGCTGCCCGCACACCGAGTTCGTCCATGTCTACGGCCCCACCGAGACCACCACGTTCGCCACTTTCATCGCCCTGCGCCCGCCCCACCGCGTCGGAGCGACCGTCCCCATCGGACGCGCCATGGACGGCATGGCCGCACACGTCCTGGACGACACCCTGCGTCAGGTGCCCGAAGGGGCGACAGGCGAGCTGTACCTCGCCGGCGCCGGCGTGGCCCGCGGCTACACCGCCCGGCCCGCACTGACGGCGGAACGGTTCGTCGCCTGCCCGGACCGCCCCGGCGAGCGCATGTACCGTACGGGCGACCTGGTACGCCTGTTGCCCGACGGCGTGATCGAGTTCGTGGGCCGGGCCGACGCCCAGGTGAAGATCCGCGGCTTCCGCATCGAACTCGGCGAGATAGAGGCCGTCCTGGGCCGCCTCCCGGGTGTCGGCCGGCGCATCGTCGTCGTCCGCGAGGACCGGCCGGGCGACAAGCGCCTGGTCGCCTACGTCGTCCCGGGCGAGTCCGGCCACCCCGACCCCGACGAGCTCGCTGCGCGGGCCGCCGAGGAACTGCCCCCCTACATGGTGCCCACCGCGTTCGTGGTGCTGGACTCGCTCCCGCTCAACTCCAACGGCAAGGTCGACCGCAAGGCCCTGCCCGCCCCCGCCGCCCACACGGACGGCATACGGCCGCCGCGCACACCCGACGAGGAAGTGCTCTGCCAGCTCTTCGCCCAGATCCTGGGTCTCGAACGAGTCGGCGTCGACCAGAGCTTCTTCCGCCTCGGCGGCCACTCGCTGCTCGGCTCCCGGCTGATCAGCCGCATCCGCAGCGCCCTCGGCGCCGAGATCACCTTCCCCATGCTGTTCGCAGCGCCCACCGTCGCCGAACTCGCCGCCGTCCTGCGCGACAACGGCGAGCGCCGGCCCCGGCTCACGGTCGCCGAACAGCGCCCCGACCCGGTCCCGCTGTCCTTCGCCCAGCTGCGTCTGTGGTTCCTGCGGGAGTGGGAGGACGGCGGATCGACGTACAACATCCCGCTCGCCGTCCGGCTGCGCGGCCCCCTCGACGGCCCCGCCCTCGAAGCCGCCCTCAACGACGTGGTCCTGCGTCACGAAGCCCTGCGCACCCTCTTCCCGGCCGTCGACGGCGAACCGCGCCAGGTCATCCTCACCGAGCCCCACCTCACCTTGCGCGTCGCCCCCGCGACCGAGGACCGACTGCCCGCCCTGCTCACCGAAGCCGCCGGTCACGTCTTCGACCTCGCCACCGAACTCCCGCTGCGCGCGGCCCTCTTGGAACTCGGTGAGCAGGAGCACGTGCTGGTGCTGGTCCTGCATCACATCGCCGGTGACGGCTGGTCGATGGCTCCGCTCACTCGCGACCTGGGTCGCGCCTATGAGGCGCGTGTGGCCGGGGAGGCGCCTGACTGGGTGCCGTTGCCGGTGCAGTACGCCGACTATGCCCTGTGGCAGCGTGATCTGCTGGGTGACGAGCGCGACGATGACAGTCTCGCGTTGCGCCAGCTGCGTTACTGGACTGAGGCGTTGTCCGGTATGCCGGAGGAGTTGGAGTTGCCGGTGGACCGGCCGCGTCCGCCGGTGGCGTCGCATCGGGGTGCGATGGTGCGGGTGCGTTCGGATGCGGAGCTGCATGCGGGTCTGGTGCGGTTGGCGCGGGAGAGCGGGACGACGCTGTTCATGGTGTTGCAGGCGGCGGTGGCGGCGCTGCTGAGCCGGCTGGGTGCGGGCACTGACATTCCGCTGGGTACGGCGGTCGCGGGGCGGACCGATGAGAGCCTGGATGAGCTGGTGGGGTTCTTCGTGAACACGCTGGTGCTGCGGACGGATGTGTCGGGTGATCCGACGTTCCGTGAGCTGCTGGGCCGGGTGCGGGCCGCCGATCTGGAGGCGTATGCGCATCAGGACCTGCCGTTCGAGCGGGTGGTCGAGGCGGTCAACCCCGCCCGCTCCACCGCCCGGCACCCCCTCTTCCAGACCATGCTCGTCCTCCAGAACAACATCGACGGGGTGTACGAGTTCGCCGGTGCCCAGGCCGCCACGCAACCCCTGGAGCACCCGGCGGCCAAGTTCGACCTCACCTTCTTCGTGGAGGAGATCACCGGGGACGACGGTCGTCCGGCCGGGCTGTGCTGGGACGTGGAATACGCCACCGACCTCTACGACGAGAGCACGGTCGCGGCCATGGTCGACCGGCTCGCCCGGCTCATGGACGCCGTCGTCACCGACGCCGACCTGCCCCTCACTTCCCTACCGATGCTCAGCGTGGAGGAGCAGCGGCGGGTTCTGGAGTGGGGTGGTGTTGGTTGCGGTGGGGTGGATGGCCGGTCGGTGCCTGCGGTGTTCGAGGCGCGGGTGCGGGAGGCGCCGGATGTGGTGGCGTTGGTTCAGGGTGGGGTGGAGCTGACGTATGGGGAGGTGAATAGCCGGGCGAATCGGCTGGCTCGTCATCTCGTCGATGTGGGTGTGGCCGCGGGTGACGTGGTCGGGGTTCATCTTGAGCGTGGGCCTGAGCTGATCGTGTCGTTGCTGGGTGTGCTGAAGGCGGGGGCGGCGTACACGCTGCTGGACCCGGCTTTCCCGGCGGAGCGTTTGGCGACGGTCGTCGCCGATGCCGGTGTTCGTGTTCTGGTGACGCGTGATGACCTTGCCGGTTCGCTGCCCGGGTTGGGGTTGCGTCGTGTCCTGCTCGACCGTGATGCGGCGCTGATAGCGGGACGGGATGACTCCGATCTCGCTGTGGTGTGTGGTGGGTGGGATGCGGCGTGTGTGATGTTCACGTCGGGTTCGACGGGGCGGCCGAAGGGTGTGGTGGCTCCGCATCGGGCGTTGGTG